>NZ_JBHIRO010000020.1:0-22587 GCF_042197165.1 Bartonella sp. AA23NXGY
AAGATTGCGGACCATGAAATGGGTGTGTGAAAGAGTGAATACTTTTCTTCTAGAGACGTTTCTCCTAGAAAATTCGTATCGAATGGTGTGTTTTCAGGAATGCGAGTTTCCATGTTTTATCTCCTTGAATATGCTGGAGATACAATGCCTTTTTGCTAATTATGTTCCAAAAGGGATATAGAGCCGCTAAAAAGGAATAGGAAAATACTTTAAACAAATGTTTGTTATGAGAAGTAAAATGTGGCTATACAATCCAAAAGACCTCACTTATGTCTGAAAAAAAGCGGGCTATCCGTATACTATTATCATATTATCATCGAATTTCTCATGAGAGAGAATAATTTAAAAAAACTGGATACTATCGTTTATTGGTTTCTAGCTTATAAAGTAGGGGGTATATCTGCTTATTTTTATAAAAGTGTTACTGTTTTTATGGGAAGAATATTTATAAAATGAGATTAGAAGGCGCATTTGAAGATAAAAATAAATATCAGTAATGTTCAATTCATGGTGTTATAAAAGATCATGGATTAAGTTAAATAAAAAGCTTATTGAATTGTTATGACATCATATTTGTTAATATGTTACACGATAATTTTTTGATATTTATCTTAGATGAAGAGTTTTATGAAATGAGTAAGATATATTTGGTTGTGAGTTGGTTTGCAGAGAAAGCATTATATTTTATGGTATAGGGGATAGATCAAGATTTTTTACACAATTATTTGTGTTGATAGGGGCTTCAAGCTATTGTTGTGTTATGCGCCGTCTTTATACCATAGTGATTTTGGGGTAGAGACGTTAGAGATTATTTTTCTGCTTTGCGTTTTGTCGATCAACTTTGATGGATATTGTATAGAAAGTGGGACTGTTGCCGTGGAGAGAGAGATTATGCTTTTACTTATAATATCAATGAAAAAAGCAGCGGAAGATTACGGCAAAGTATTTGTACAGGAGAGCTTAGTTAGGGAATAACTTTTTAGCTCGTGAAGTTTGTAAAATAAAATGCTTTCTATAAGAAAAATAATATTTTTATAAAGTAAAATAATAACACTTTTAATAATTATTATTTGCATATATAAGCATAAAATATAATTATATTTAATTAAATACTATTTAATAACTACCTAAAAAGTGTGATTTTCTTTATGACTCATAAATATAACTTGCTATTCATTATACTTATCGTATGTTTATCGACGGGAGGGCTGATTTCTACCGATATTTTTTTACCGGCACTGGGCGATATGCGTCAATATTATCAAGTGACACAATCTCAAATTCAAAGTGCAGTGGCGGTTTTTTTGTTGGCATTGGCACTTGGACAGCTCATTTATGGGCCGCTGAGTGATAATTTTGGGCGTAAAAAAACACTTCTATTAGGCTTATTCTTGTGGTTATTTACGACACTTGGTGTGATTTATACGGTTCATATTCACGCTTTTCTTGTGTTACGTTTTTTGCAAGGTCTTGGTGCTTGTGCGGGACTTGTCTTAAGTCGTGCAATTATCAATGATTTGTTGGATAAAAAAGCGGCTGGAAAACTTTATTTGATTGTTTTCCCTTTTATTGGAATGTCACCAGCGCTTGCACCTTTCATTGGTGGACTTTTGATACAGGCTTTTCATTGGCAGGCAACTTTTATCTTTTTAAGCTTTTTTATATTTTTGACCATTTTGCTATGTTGTTTTGTGCTAAGCGAAACTCTACCCCCTCAAAAACGGCAGCATTTTTCTCCGGTAGGATTGATGAAGGCATATTTAGGTGTTTTCAGAAATAAACAATTTATTTTTTATGCACTTATTCCGTGTTTTTCTTACGCTGCCTATTTTGCTTATATTGTGGAGTCGCCTTTTTTACTCACGACTTTGGGGTTATCGCCGATACACATTAGTTATAGCTATATTGGTGTCTCGTTTCCCTATATTTTGGGAAATCTTTTGGCGCGATGGTTTTTTGAACGCGAGTCTATGGAAAAAACTGTGGGGAGAGGGTACATTATTTTTGTGATAGGTGGTGTGCTGTTTGCTTTGCAAATGTATCTAAGCCCATGGCCCCTTGTGACAAGTTTTATGGCTATTGCTGTTCTTACTTTTGGAAATGGTTTTTTATTGCCGTTAGGAACAGCGTTGGCTATTTCATCGCATCCGAAAGCTGCGGGAGCGGCTTCTGGTGTTATGGGATCTTTGCAATTAGGAAGTGCGGCACTCAGTGCAGCGGTTATCGGAAAAATCTCTGGTCATAGCCCACGGGCTATGGCAGCTTTATTAGCTGTGTGTTGTATGATTGGTTTTATCATTTATATTCAAAAAGCGCGTCATTTTATGACTTCAGAAATAAGCTGAGTAAATGATAAAAAGAAAGCATTATGCGGAAATGCTTTTGATGTTTTACACAAATGGGGCACCTGTACATTAGATGAATTTTTTTTATTAAGTTGCTGGATTGAGTGGGTTTAAAATTTGTTACAAGCTTAGTTTGAGTTTAACAAATCGATTATTATGGGGGGAGAATATGAGCCTAGAGTTTCAACATATTTTCATTATATTGGGTGGGAAAATTTCTGGCTCTAATGCATGTTTAAAAATAAGGGGAGGAATTGATCAATGAGCCTTCCTATTATTATTCTTTCTCCTGTAATGCCAATTTGGGATGGTGGTGTTTTTTGTTCTCCATTGACAAAGCTATGTTCAACAAAAGGATTCCCTGTCACTCTGCTGGATACGCTTTCTCTTTTTCCTAAGAGTTCTCATGTTCTCAATTATTCTGCTGTAGACACTTTATCTTTTATGGCAGAAAAACTTAAAAGCTATTTTAAAGAGCCCGCAGTGCTTGTGGGATTTTCTATGGCTGGAACATTGGTACAAATATTGGCAGCCCAGCTTCCCAATGTTCAAGCTGTGCTTGCTGTGAATGCGCCTGGCTATCCAGATAAGGTTTTGCAACGGCGCCTTGGAGATATTCTTGCCTCCTTAGAAAATAATGATTTATCGGGGGCTTTGGAAATACTCAATGGTTTTATGCATCCTTCTGGCGTTATGAAAAAAAGAGCCTTATTGGAGATTCCTGATGAACAAAAAAGCGTGGCAATTGAACGCATGACAAGAGGCTTTAAACTCTTATTGATGATGGATGCTAGAGATGAGTTAGTTAAGTATAAGGGGAAGTTTTTAGCTTTAGTGGGAGAAAAGTCGCAACTTGCAACGGTAAATAATCAGACGAAAAGTCATAATCTGAACCATGAATATAAGATTATCTCTGGTGCTGGTACGCGTTTGTGGGAGGATAATCCTACTATGACGGATGCAGTCATTGATGAGTGGATGGAGGGACTATGAAAAAGAAAGTTCTTGTATTACCTGGTGATGGGATAGGACCAGAGGTTTGTGATGCTGCGCTGATGGTTTTAGAGCAATTCCAATTGCCGATTGAATTAACTTATGGTGATATTGGTGTTGAATGTTGGAAACGGGAAGGAGATCCTATCCCTCAAGCGACTTGGCAAAAAATTACTCAGAGTGATGCTATTTTACTTGGTGCTGTGACCCGTAAAGGAAAAGAGGCGGCTTTAAAAGAACTTGCTCCGCATTTAAAAGAGAAAAACCTTGCCTATGTTTCTCCCGCACTTCAACTTCGCCAAAAGTTAGGTTTGTTTGCGAATATACGTCCTGTAAGATACATCTTTGGTCCGAGAAAACCTTTTCATTTTTGTGTTATCAGAGAAAATAGTGAAGGCCTTTATGCTGGATTGGATTTTCGGGGTATTTCTCCTGAAACAGCCGTTTGGCTAAAACATCCAAATTTGACAAAATATGGGCTTGAGGAAGCAGCGTGGACAGTCCGTTTGCAGACACGCTTTGGTTTAGAGCGGTTATTTGAATACGCTTTTTCTTATGCAAGGAAATATAGCTTTAGGCGAGTTACTTTTGCTGATAAGCCCAATGTTATGCGAGAAAGTGGACAGTTTGCTCAGGAAATTTTTGAGAAGATTGCGCAAAACTATCCGGAAATTGAAGCAGATATTCAGAATGTTGATGCGGTTGCTTTGTGGATTGCAACCAAGCCAGAGCGGTTTGGTGTGATTGTTGCTGAAAATATGTTTGGCAATATTCTCTCTGATCTTGGCTCTGGGATAATGGGGGGATTGGGGCTTGCATCTCATGTGAATGTGGGGAGCGAGATTGCTTATTTTGAACCTGTTCATGGAAGCGCACCACGTATTGCTGGACAAAATAAAGCCAATCCTTCTGCGATGCTTTATACCACGGCTTTACTCTTAGAGCACTTAGGCTTTAAAGATGCAGCAAAACAACTGTCTGAGAGTGTTGATCAGGTTATTCGTGCTGGAAAAACCGTTACCTATGATCTTGGAGGTGTCGCCTCTACCCGTCAAATGGCTGAAGCTGTTCGCAATTCTCTTATGAATTCTGTCTTTGTTCATCGTGCGGCGATCATTACCGTTGGTGATGAACTCCTTTCAGGACAATATTTGAATACGAATTTACAAGATTTAAGCCAAAGCTTGAACAAGAGAAATATTCAAGTTACACGTCATTTTGTTTGTGCTGATCAATTACAGCAAATCAGTGAGACTGTTGTTTCTTGTCTTGGACAAGAAGATCTTATCATTATCAGTGGGGGATTGGGACCAACATCAGATGATAAAACACGCGATGGAGTTGCTCAAGCTGTAAAGCAGCCTTTGGTACATCATGAAGATGTTTGGCAAACAATAAAAGGTCAATTACAACGATTAGGGATTACGGCGGATAAGAGTAATGCACGTCAAGCATTGTTTCCTGAGACAGCAACTGTGCTTGATAATCCTACAGGCACAGCACCAGGGTTTTATCTCTCTTGCGATGGAAGTACACTTGTTGTTTTGCCTGGTCCACCATCACAGGCTCTTGCGCTTTTAGAGAATTATTTAGAACACAACGAGAAGAAATATTTTTCTGTATCGCGTGCGGAGTATGCATGGACTTTGATTGGAATTGATGAAAGTACTATTGCGCAGTGGGTTGATGATCATCTTGAAAATGAACCCTTTGAACGGCATTTTTTATGGAAAAGCCCCTATGTTTTGGTGCAACTGGTTGCTCAATCAGAAGCGCTCTTGGAACAACATTTCGTGGAAGCATTTGAAAATCATTTTCACCCCTATTTAGTTGGGGCAGAAGTTACTACTGCTTGTAAACAATTAGCGATGCATGCAGAGGTTCATTGGTCTGCCAATGATCCGCTGCTTTTAAAATATTTTCAGCCCATAGAAAAAGGTAAACAAGATATTCCACTGCTTGAGGTTGAAGTGAGCCTAGAGCCTTCTTTGGAGACATTAGAAAATCAAGCAGAAAGCCTTGGACATGCTACCATAACTATACGGATGAAAGGTTATGGTGAGGATTATATTACTTTTCCCTATACGCGACCACTTTTAGGTGTCGTCTTACAAGAATATGCAGCCTGGGCTGTCTTAAAAAGATATTTGAAAATGGAGAAGAAAAAATGAACCTCTATGGGGATGTAAAATATTGCCTAAATTATTGAACGTTCTATTATAAGAAGTACTTTGATCCTTTTCTTCAGTGGTTTTTGTCTATAGGGTAATTTTTCTTTTGATGTGTCATTAAATGACTTTGATTGATTCAAGATTAAGAAAAACTTTACGATATTAGGCTCGCTATATCCAATATTTATAATGATTAATTATGATTATAAATCAAGATGTTATCTTTCATGGAGCCTATGACAAGGAATCCAGAGACGTCATGTACCGCAAGCGTTGTAGATAATTGAGATTCTTCTGAAAATCAAAAAGCGATGGTGTGAAAAGACAAGAAGTCGTGTCATTTACAGGAAAGCTTTGCAAATTTTATTGAACAATATGTCCGTGAAGAGTTTATTGCGAACATGTGCCGTTCTGTTATCTGATAATAAATTGCTGTAAAGAGCTCATAAAATTTTTCCTTTAAGTTTTTGTGTGATTGCATGATCGTTGGGTGTTCACTTCCGAGGGGCGATATTTTTCAATTTGATAACAGGAAGAACTATTTTTTTTGTAAGATGTGAAGATTTAAGGAGTGATCATTTTACGCTTTTGTTTTCTTTTTGATTGGTAATTTGTAGGAATTTTTTTGGGGAAAATATTTAATGTGGTTAAAAACATTTTATGCGTGTGTGGGAGAAAAATAAAAATGTGGTCTTAATTGTTGATAAGAATGTCAATATTTTTGATGAACAAATTTTAGTCGTAATTCTTAGTATCTAGATGGGAAGTTTATTGCATTTTTTAACAGTTCGTATTCTATCTGTTGTGATGCGCAGTGGTTTTTTAAGCAAAAAAGAAAGGGATTTTATGTATCAGATTGATTACAACAGTTATCGTTCTGTCAAGAGTTTTAGTCGTCGCGTTCATTTTCTCGTTATGCATTATACGGCTATTGATTTTAAAGCCTCGATTATGGCGCTTACAGGAGAAAAGGTTAGTGCACACTATCTTGTTCCTGATCCTTCAGAGCAGACATATCGTGAGGCAGGCTTTAAGGATATGCGTATTTTTAATCTGGTTGATGAAAATGAGCGTGCATGGCATGCGGGTGTGAGTTCATGGGCTGGGCATAGTCATCTCAATGATGCATCTATCGGGATTGAAATCGTTAATTTAGCGACTTATCATGATGGGACGGGTATGTTTCCTCCTTATAATCCAATACAAATTGATGCTGTTAAGGAACTTGCCTTGAATATTTTTCAACGGTATCCCGATATTATGCCAACAGATGTGGTGGGACATAGTGATATTGCCATTGGAAGAAAAAGTGATCCAGGAGCAGCTTTTCCATGGAGAGAACTTTATAGCGCAGGTATAGGAGCATGGTATGATGATGAACTAAAAAGTCATTATCAGGAGCAATTCTCTAAGAATTTGCCACCCAAAGAAGATGTTTTGGCGAAGCTAAAATGTTATGGATATGACATTTCTGCTGCGTGTACCCAAACAGGATACAAAGATTTGATCCGAGCATTTCAACTTCATTTTCGTCAAGAAAATTATGATGGGATTCTAGATGTTGAAACAGCAGCAATTCTTTATGCATTGGTTGATAAGTATTTTCCGTGAATTCAATGTGTTTTAATTGAAAATATGGCTTATGATTACGTGTAAGCCTTTTTATTATCAGGAAAGGCTGCTTTTTGCCAATTGGCTTTATGTAAAAAGGGCATTAATCGTGTAAAAAATCCCCTGTAGGGTATAAGGCGTTTTATGGAAACATAACTCTGAAAGCTCTATGATTTGCAGAGATTAAATTTTATTGTTTCTTTGTCTTATATTTTTCTTCCTTTAAAAACGCATAAAGCCAAGATGTTGTGTATATGATGACATGTTCCTTACGCAGGGTAAAACGCTTCAAATAAAATGGATTTGTATTGTATATTTCCATGCTTGTTTTAAAGAAATGTCTTTTAGTGTGTATCACAACACATATTTTATAGCGACGTTCATAGAGAATATAATCTAAAATCCTCTATGAAGTGTATCCTCATTTTTATGCTTAATAAAAGTGCCTAGCATTATCGTACACTTTGTCAGATCTCAATGTTACGACAACCCTTGGAACTTAAAACGATACATAAAAGGGTTTTCTTTACTCGTTTTTATTCACACGGCTCTCTCCGCTTGTCGTGTACAAGTGAAAGGTTTTGGTTGATTGAAACATGCAAAATTATAAATCAAAGTGATGCAGATTCAAGAAAAATAGGGGCATTTACAGATTGCTATTGATAGGGGGGCTATTCTTTAGAAGGGGAAGAGGTCAATTCATTTTTTTGAAGATATATCTCTTTTCTCTTTTATTGCTTTAGGGGATGTTTGCATCGTTTTGACAGCATGTTTCTTAATGATTAAGTTTTTTAATGAAGCAGTGTTATAAAACGTTGTGTTTTAGAGTGTTGATAGAAGACACATTCAGGCATATCAAAAACACAATGATATCTTGTTTTTTCAATATTTTATCTGTTCAGTGTAGAATTTATTTGAGAAGATCATGACCTAAATTAACAAAGGTTAGAAGTAAATTACCAAGAAAGACCAATTTGCTCATAAAGCAAAGGGGTTATTCATGCTTTAAAGGGCAAGGAAGAGATTGTGTTTGAAGTGATGTGTAAAAGCCCGTGTGAGGTGCTCTTATCAAACATATCAGGTTAATCTTCTAAGAGTAGTTTTATGAAACTAAGTCGGTTTTTTTTCGAGAGACAAGACAATACGTATCAGGAAAAGATATTCATGATATTTGATTTCAAAAATAAAAACTGGCAAACCATGTTGCCAGTTTTTAAAAGCTGTAGCTTAAATAGGATTAGAATGAACGCTGTAAACGGATCATACCTTGAAAAGCACTTTTCTTGTTGAATAAATGTTTTTCATCATTATTTTTATCCGTCACAACGCGATCATCGTTCCAAGAAACATAGGTTAATTCAGGTGTAATCACAAATCCTGGAACCAGCGTGTATGTAATATTTACAGAAGTTGCAAAGGTTTTTACAGCACTATAAGAAACTTGAGCATTCAAATTTGCTTTTGGAGTAAGCTTGTAAGTGGCACCCGCCCAAGCAGCCCATTTACCACCCCAGTTTGCATAAATTGTTGTGCTTTTTCGTGATAACTCATCATTTGCATTTACTGTGTAGTAATCAAGTCCATTTTTATAGCCAGCCATTACCCATAGATTGAAACGATCGTTGACATTGAAATCTGCACGTACTTTTCCAGCCCACTTTTTGTAGTAAGCATCGTATGCTGCAACTGCTGAAAAACCACCCCATTTTTGCATGAACTTTATACCCAAAACCACATTCGGGGTGTAATTTTTAATTGCTTTACTTGGAAGAGTACCCTCAGTGATAGAAACAAGCTTATCATCTTTATCAATGTAGTATCCTGTTATTCCTGGAAGAGAATCTGCATTATTGCCTAATTCAGCGCCGATAATAGCAGAAAAGCCGGAGTCACCACTAAAGGTGTAGGAAATAAAATTGGTGCGTGTTGTGCCGGCAGGCGCTATGCTGTCATCATTGAGAACATTTCCATAATCACCAGTCCAGCTGTTGAAAATTGTGTCATCAAGACCTACGCGAAAACCACCCAGTTCAATGTAAGCCGCGGCAAGCTTTGCAGCAGCGTTGTCTCTACCATCACCCCAGTTTGAATAAATTCTTGCATATGAACGAAGTGTTCCCATTTCTGTTTCAGAAGCTGCTTGAAAAACAAGGGTGAGCCGTGATGCTGCGCCATAGGTTTTTCTTTTGTTTCTTAGTTCAGTTTCGGTTGTTGCATCGATATTATCACCGCCTATAAAATCAGTACGAACATTTCCTGATAAACGCATGCAGGTTTCTGTTCCAGGGATATAAAAATATCCTTTTCCATAGGCATCACAAACGCGAATATATTCTACAGGTTCGGGTTCGGCGATAACTGTTGAAGCAGCATGTGCTCCAGAAATTGCTAAAAAAGCTGCTGTAGAGCTTAAAAAGAGGGATTTAATATTCATATGGGATCTCCGAGGTCCGGTTAAATTTCTTCTAAAGAGTACCATTTGCCTAACGCATTAAGGACAAAGACATAAGTAAATACGCAGCACTTGTTATCTTAGCTATAACTAATCTTTTTAGAGTTTCAAATATGAAATTACCTTTTTGTAATATATACATGTACTATTCGAGATGCTGTGGTAAAAAAGACACAATTTTTGTTTTATTAACTTTTGCTCCTTATGGGATCAATAAAGGAAAAAAAATTCAGATATTTGGGAAAAAAATCGAAAATGTCTTGAACTTTCTGTTGATACCATTTATGCCTCTCTGTTGGAGAGGTGGCCGAGTGGTCGAAGGCGCTCCCCTGCTAAGGGAGTAGGGCTCAAAAGGCTCTCGAGAGTTCGAATCTCTTCCTCTCCGCCATCTATTGTTATAAAAGCAGTTGACTGTGTATCGGAATTCTGTTTATCCCGTTGGGATTATGCCTCTCATATAAAAAGCATGTTCTAAACACAAATATACTTGTGTTGCCGATTTATGCGCTTGTTTTAAAGAGATATCTTTGCAATGTGTGTAAGCCCATTTTGCGACGCTGCCTCGTAAATGGTATAAAACACAAAAGTTTCTGTGAGACATATAAAGCCTTATAAAGCCACATCATTTGTATACTTATGAAGATGCAAAGAGGCATATTATATATCTGCTTATATATCTGCCTTCCTGTTGTTATAGATTTTGACTATGAGAGTTCATAAAAGGCATTTTTCCTTTCTAAATCGTTTTTATTTATACGGCTTTCTTTGCTTATGATGTGCAAGCAAATGATTTTGATTGTTTCAACCATAAAGCAGATTTGAAAAGAAAGAATCTTACAATATTCGCGTTTGGTATATTATCATTATAAATCAACGTGTTGCTTTATATTTGCATTGTGTATTGAAAGTTGGATGTGGCAATGCTCTCAAAAAAGTTATAGATTTCTTTTAGAAGAAAACATTGTGGGTGAAATGTTATGGTTTTCCTCTCATAGAGACTTTTGAGAGTGTTTCATCCATCTCATGACAACCAAACCACACATGAAAAAAGTAATGGTCGGTAATATTAGGTAGTAAGATGGAGAAACTTTTGCAGGAAGAAAAGAAATAATACTCAATACTGTAATTGAAAATATTCTTCCGCTAAAAGAGACAGCACCAACAACACCGGAAATATGCTGCGTTTGTTTTTGGTTAAGTTCTGAGAAAAATAAGCTTTTTGCGCCGATCGGTACAGTGCAAATAAATCCATGGATTAAAGAGAAGGCGATGACTGATGCAGCAGTTTGATGGCTATGAACTGAAAAATAGAGCGTTATGCACATCAGCGCAGAAAAGAAGGAAAAATATTTTATAGAATTCTTATATTTTTTATCAAGAACATGATACTTAGACATCAGTAAATTTGAAAAATATTGTGCTGAAAAGGCTCCAATATGGCAGCACATCAAGACGAGCATTTGCGAACCGTTGAGGTGATGAATTTTTCCCCCTGAAAGTATTATCGGTTGCCAGAAATGATAAATAATCTGAATACCAGCGCTAAAAAGGCACATGAGGAAAATAAACCATGCTCCTCCTACTGTATTTTGAAATATCCAGAGCGTTTCCTTGGCATTGTGCAAGATTGTTTTTGTTTTGGACGTTTCAGTTGTCGTTTTCTTTTCTTCAGGAACAATAAGGAAGATCAAAAAAATAAATCCCATCATGAGGCATGAGATGATATATCCCATAAAATATCGTCCAGAGTAATAGATCGTTCCAATTCCTACAATCCCACTGAGAATACTTCCGAAAGAGTTAACCTGGTGGTAGAGATGAGCATAATGCGAAAAGTGATCCTGTTTATCGCCTAGAGAATGGTAAATCCATCCGTCAATGGCGCTGACAATGATGCAAATGCCTGCTGCATAGAGAATTTGCGCAATAATAAGTGCTGTCATATTGGGAGCTTGAAGGCATAGAAGATAAAATACTCCTGTCATAAAGACCCCAGCCATAACGGAATATTTACGCCGATATCTGTCAGATAAAACAGCGCAGGGAAAATCAAGCAGCAGGATGGTGGTGGAAAAGACAACCTGAAGCAGAGCTAATTGCGCCAGACTCACTCCCATGGACATTAAAAAAATCGCATGGTAAACGCCGATCAGCATGCGGACAGCATTATAGGAGCCATAGGTGAGAGCAAGGGTGCGTGCTCTGTTCATTGTGTTGTTCCATAGATTGTACAATAAGAATTTTCATTGAAAAGAATATTTTTCTGTGAAAAGGTAGCGGTTTCATATCCCCATTCAGGGATTAGTAGAAAGAAGGCTTCCATAACCATCCCAAAATTTAAAAGGTCCCTTAGTCTATATGAGATTTCAAAGCGTATTAATGAGAGCAAATGATGCAACTTTAAAGTGATTATGAGGAGCAACATAAGCCTCATAAATGAGATTGTCATCTTTGGAGGGGAGTTGCTTGTGGGGCTGTTGCTTCCGTAGTAATCATTTTGTCTAGATCTGTAAAATGACCCTAGGACGGCAAGATCATTGACATAATTAGGACTTATAGAAGTGTGTTTATTTTTTATACACCATTTACTGATCCATTCTCTTTGCTGATCAGCTGAAATAGCACAAATGATCCATAAATCGGTTTTTGGTAATTTTTTGATATCTTTTTTTATAGTCATCAACATTTGTAATCCCCCCCTTTCTTTCTGACTGTTTCTCCGTATCACTTTACGTCTAAAAAAGTTTTTTTCAGAATTCATCTTTACTTTATTTATTAAAAAGATTGTCTCGCAAGGTGCTTTTTAATCACGTCATTACGATTAAGAATTAAATTTCTGATATAAGAGGAAGGGTGCATGATACATTGTGACTAAATACATAAATCCCTCCGTATCCTGAAATGACGATTTCCTTTTGCAAAACAGTATCTTGAATGGAAGCTCGATAACCATTACTTTGATCATGGAAATGATACCCTAAAAGAGTGCTTATGAGTGCTTGAAGATATTCTTTAGATATTACAGAAAGAACAAGAAAATAGTTTAAAAAAATCAAACTTGGGATGAAAGCTTTCATCTTATGATGGATGATGGTGAATTTTAAACTTCATCTACTGTTTTTTTGAGCTACTGTGCTGTAAGAAAGATCAAACTCCCCCAATTCATGTCTCTAATTTAGATCATTGATCATAAAACATTATATACTGTCTTTTCAAATTATAACTTTGCTCATTGCTTGTCTTCACTGATTAAATCAACATTTCTCTAAAAATGCCGCTTGAGAAAAATGCATCCTATCAGTTTAATATTCTATGATCTTTTAATTAATTTAAAGAAGATAACATAAAATATACGATAAAAAATGAATAAATTTCAATTTTTATAAAAAAACAAACTTTTTACTGCTGCTGATAAAAAACAAAGCTATATTAAAAGTAGCCTTTATACCCTTCAATACTATTGATTTTTGGTTGTTACCGGATGAAGGTTCCTTTGTTTTGGAAAGAGCAGAGCAGAATTTAAGAGCAGAATGGGCGCGTGCGCAAAAGCTTGTCCTTGATCTCTCTTTAAGTTGGATACTAAGCCGCTTGATGGTTGAGGGTGTTCACCATGTGAACATAACGCAACCTTGTGAGGGTATTTTAGTCATACCTGATGAAGCAGAGCTTTAGGGGATATTGTCTTGTTTGAACGGGGGCGTGCTTATTGATTTCCTCGTTGTTATTGCTGCTTAATTTCAGCCATTATTTTCTGAAAAAGAAGCTTTGTAGGGAGAAGATCATACATGGAGCAGAGTGTAAAACGAAGAAATGCATATAACTGATCCAGTAATGTTGACAATAATCGCTCAATATGTTCCTCTGGTTGTTCAAACAAATGGCTAGATTGGCTTTTATTCTCTGAGATAAGTGTTACTCTCGATGAGATAGAATGCGGATGAGCGAATTATTAGTTAAGGGATTAGAGTAATGGGGGGGAAAAATAATCGTCAAGATTTGAGTTATTTCAAAGTCGCTGTATTCGGTATGATTATTATGATTTTGGGGATGGGGATCGGGCGATTTTTCTATACGCCGGTATTTCCAGTTATGTTGGATGAAGGATTGTTTACCTTTAAGCAACTTTCTTATATAGCTAGCGCTAATTATGGCGGTTATTTAATTGGGAGTATGTTTTTTTCGTTTTGCAGAGTTGGGAATATATCCCGTGCTCCCTACATGCTATTTGGTGCAGCTATAGTGACGAGTGCACTTATTTTTGCCATGGCGTTGACACCAAACTTTTACTTGGTCTTCTTTATCCGCTTTGCTGCCGGTATCGCGAGTGCGGCAATGATGATTTTTGGTTCTATGACGGTTATGCAGCATAGTCACAAGGTGTGGGTTATTGCTTCGCTCTATGCGGGTGTGGGAGTTGGTATTCTACTGGGTAATGAGTATGTTATTATTGGTTTGAGTAAATCACTGAACGCGCAAAGTATTTGGTTTGGAGCTGGTTTAATATCTGTTATATTGTTGCTCGTGTTATTTATTTTATTTCCACGTCGTGTTGATGCATCTCAATTTGCTATTAACGAGTCATTGGCACACGAAAATATCGTTTGGTGGGAACTCGCTCTGATTTATGGGCTCGCTGGGTTTGGTTATATTATTGTCGCGACATATCTTCCTCTGATGGCGAAAACATTTAATTTCCCACTGACTTGCTAACCACTTATGGTCGTTTGTCGGAATTGCCATTGTTCCTAGTTGTTTCATTTGGTTATGGGGAGCCCATCGGTGGGGGGTATTACGTTGTCTGATGCTCAATTTGCTTATCCAAGGAGGATGCGTATTACTGACATTATTCAGTCAGTCTCTTGTACTGATCGTTCTCAGTTGTATAGGGTTTGGATTTACTTTTATGGGGACGACCTCTCTAGTTATGCCGTTAGCTAAGCGTTTATATGCGCCGTATGGTATAAATCTGCTAGGCTTGGCTACCTTAACTTACGGTTTTGGCCAAATATTAGGACCTCTCTTGACGAGTTTTTTACAGTCTGGTTCATATGCCATTGCGCTTTCCGTTATCTGTGGTGCTGTAGCGCTTTTTGCCGCTGCTGGAATCTGTCAATATTGTCTTTGTAAAAAGGTTGTTGGCGTTTCATAAATCCGCAATCTTCACTAAAAAGTCGAGAGAATTTATTCCATTCTTTTTGAAATATTTTGTGAAAGTCAAATTATTTTAATAGGAGAGATTACAGAATGCTTCACTCTACAGTCGCTATTTTGGGCGTTGGTCCTCGTGGGTCAGTATTCTCGAACGCTTGCTCACGCTTTATTCCCATTATCCATTTTCTGGGAACATTGATATTTTATTGATTGATTCCAATGAGATGGGGACCGGTACCCATAGTGTGCATCAACCGGATCATTTATTGGTTAACACTGTCGCTTGCCAGATTACTTTATTTGGTGATGATACAGTTAAGGGTGTCGGGCCTATTCGTAAAGGGCCGAATTTCTATCAATGGGCTATTCAACAAGGTTATCGTAATATTAACGGTGTTTTTTCTCGTACAGAGCATAATGTTGGGAGAGAAATCAAAGAAAATGATTATTTATCACGTCGTTTGTTAGGGGAATACCTGTCTTGGGCTTACCAAGAGCTCACGCAAGATTTACCTTCCGGTATTCGTATTAAGGAGATCCGACAAAAGGTTATCAATCTCCATATCCACCAAGATAATAAAACGGATGTTCTTTTGGAAGATGGCTGTCATTATAGTGTAGATTTTGTTTATATGACCACGGGTCACGGTAAGAATATATATTCATCGCATGATGAAAGCCTGCAACAGTTTGTGGCTGGTCACCAAATGAAAAACGCTCTTCTGAACTATTATTCGAATCCTTATCCAATTGAAAAGTTGGACTCTATACAATCTCAGTCTCGTGTGCTGCTGCAGGGAATTGGATTAACTAGCTATGATGTCTTGTCGCAATTGACTTACGGTCGCGGTGGGACTTTTACTGAAAATGCTGGACAATTGCGCTACATGCCAAGCGGCACAGAACCGAAGATAGCTTTATTCTCCCGTCAAACATTGCCTTTTAGTAGTCGCGGGATTAATCAAAAGGGTGGTAGTGGGCAATACATACCATCATTCCTTACTCTCGATGCAATACATCATCTGCGTAAGCAATCCAGCATTGCTAACGGTTCTCCGAAGCTGGATTTCGAAACGCAGCTTTTACCTCTGTTGCTTAAAGAAATGTGTTATGTCTATCGAAGTACGCAGCTGGGGCACTGGCTAGACCCTGAAACCTATGTTGTTACTTCCAAAGACGAGCAGTGTATTCAAGCGTTGCTGTATCCTCATCGAAATAAAATATTCGCCTCTCTGAATGATTATACAAGATTCTTCATGGAGCATTTGAAGGACGATCTTCATTCTTCCGCTGAAGGTAATGTTGATGGCCCAGTGAAAGCTGCTACAGATGTGCTACGAGATGTCCGTGATATCTTACGTTCAGCAATTGATTTTTGCGGGTTAACGTCTTCATCTCACAAGTACTTTATTGAATATTTTAATCCAAACTTCAACCGTATTTCTGTCGGTCCACCAATGCAGCGAAACCAAGAGTTGAAGGCTCTGATGGAGGCTGGTATCGTGACTTTGGCTGGTGGACCTTCACCTAAACTTGTTCTCAATGCTAGTACCAGCCGTTTCGAAATTCAGTCTGTTTTCCAAGATGAAAACAGTTCAGTTGATGGAGATGTGCTGATCAAGGCCAAGATTGATAGTTTTTCTCCGTTGCGTGATGAGTCCCCTTTTATCCAGAATTTGGCTGGTCAGGGCATCATTCGACCATTTATCAACCAAGGATATCATCCTGGTGGTATTGATATTGACCGTCGGCAGCATCCTATAGACACTAAAGGGCAAATACAAAATACATTATGGGTGGTCGGTAATCCAGTAGAGGGGCCCAATTTTTATACATATATTTTGCCTAGGCCTTTAGTTAATTCTCGTGCACTGCGGGATGCAGGGCGCTGTGTCACTGACATGTACGAGCAGCTTCTTAATCGCTACTCAGTCAAAGATTCAACAATTAATGTACATTGATGATGTAAAAAGCTTCCTGATACGCATGTCCTCCGTATCCGTTATAATGGCGATGCTGATGCTATTCATTTTTCTTATGTCTATCTCAATAAGAACTTGGTTTCTTATTCCATTGGCTGGAGTGACTGTTTTCGGTTATTTGCTTTTGACGATACCATACTGGTGGTTGAAGGGGAATGCACGCAGTGGTGTGTTCATCCTGTTGGCTTGTGCTTTAGTGCTGATATGGCGTTGGCACTTGCCTGATGTTCGTACTGTGCTTGTGCGTTTTACTGATGTCTTTTGGCTATTACTCGCCATGGGATTGTTGCGCCATGTGATGAATACATGGCGTATTTCAGAATTTCTCTCTGAACGGTTGATGCGCTATGGAAAGGGTTCGCTTACCCTGTCCATCGCGATACTGACTGCGTTTTTAGCTTGGCCGATGAGTTTGGGGGTTATCCCCCTAATGATTGATGCCTTGAAAAAAAGTGTTTTTCCCTCTCGCCATTTGGCCGCTATTGTGATGCGAATGATGAGCATCACGATGGTACTGATGCCGACCAGCATCGGTGCAGCAACAGTTTTCGCTGCTATGCCTAGAACACCAATATTCACATCCGCTGCTTTGGGGATACCACTTTTTCTATTCAGTCTGTTGTTGTTGTGCCTTTCTCCTGTTATACCGCTAGCTAACCCGATTATTTGCGATGAGAGAAGAGCGAATAAAGAAGGAGAGAGAGTAAGAATTTGGATTTTTTTGATATTTTTCTGGCTAATATTTATCGTTGCGTTGACAGTTATTAGGTTGAATGCACTAGAAAGCATTGCATTGACGGCGAGCATTCTATACCTCATTGAGCGTGGGAGTTCACGCAGTATTGATTTTTTGACTCCTTTGGTGGCAGTGATACGCAGTATATCCAGTGAAATTATGTTGTTGCTAGGTTGTAGTCTGCTAATATCTACTTGTGATTTGCTTATTCCTTTGTTGCCGGTGACGTTTAGTCACTCATTGGCATCACTCTCTGTTTGGCAGCGTTATGCCTGTATTCTCTTTGTATTGCCAATTTTCAGTGTAGTAGGAATTCACCCTATGGTGCTATTTAGTTTGGCATTTCCCTTACTAGGGTCATCGATGGCTTATGGGGTTACGGATTATTTGGTTTGGATTTGCTTCTTTATTGCAGCTCAACTCCTTTCTCCTGTATCAATAAATGCTATTTTTGCTTCCAGTAGCCTGCATATTTCACCGGTGGATACGAGCTTTAAAATGCATAGCTATTATGTATTAATATTTAATCTTTTTGCGTTCATTTATTTGAGTTTTTTTATTCAATATTTGTAAATTGTGGAGATCTTATGCCTTACATAAATATTAAAATTACTAATGAAGGGGTTACCTCTGAACAGAAACGGCAACTAATAGAAGGGGCAACTCAATTATTAGTTAATATTCTGAATAAAAATCCGAAAACGACTGTTGTCGTGATTGATGAAGTGGAGACAGACAATTGGGGTATTGGTGGTGTCCCCATTACAGAATTAAGAAAAGCTCAAAATAAAGAATAACTCTGTGTATTTGACAATAATTTAAGGTCAATAGGGTTAATCAATGTAAAAAATCGCGTCCTTTAGCAACATTTGATCAGACCGCCATTGGGGCGGTTGTTACAGCCCCTGATGCTGATAACCAAGTTTTTCCCCTCAACGAGCCTGTCCTTCTCTTTACGCATGAGGGTGAGAAAATCCAAAAGCTTGGAACAAGAGGCACAGCTCTTGATGTTATTAATGCTGTGTGCGCACAGGGGATTGAGGCACAAATTATTCTTGTGCGGGTGGAAGAAAAATCAACCATTGCTGAGACACAAACTGAGATGGTGGGATCAAACGCTCACCTGACCGGTGTGCACGCCTTGGCTCATGCGCGTGGGCATTTAGGTGTGGAACCTGGGATTTTACTGGCACCGGCTTATAGTGCAGGGCGGATTGACAATGGCAAAAACCCTGTGGCAGACGCTTTGGAACAGGTTGCAGAAAAGTTGCAAGCCATTGCCGTGTTTGATACGGGGGGTAAAAATGCGGAAGAAAGCCTTGCCTATCGTGCAGATTTTTCCTCACGCTTTTGTTATTTGATTGACCCCTTTGTACGGGTGGCAAATCGTGAGGGGGGTGTTAGTGTTAAACCCGCAAGTCCTTTTGCAGCAGCCATGTTTATCAAACGTGACAAGCAAAGGGGCGGTGTTTTTTGGTCTCCTTCCAACCAAGATGTGCATGGCATTTTAGGGACAGCACGCCCCATTAGCTATTTTGATGGCGAAATTGATCATGAGGCAAATCGCCTTAACCAAGCCGATATTGCGACCTTTATTCCAGCACGACTTAGTCAAAATGCGCATGGGCAAATGGCTGCCAATGGGCGCATTTTATGGGGAAATCATACCACCTCCAGTGATCCACTTTGGCGCTTTGTCAATGTGGTGCGCACCCGTGCAGCTTTGGAAAAAACCATCATTAACAATTTGCGCCCTTGGGCCAATGATGAGAATCTGACTGGTCAACATGTTATTGCCATTACCCGCTCTTTGACCAGCTTTCTTGATGATATGATTGCACGCGGTGCACTGCTTGGTGGCCGTGTTTGGTTTGACCGCGATTTAAATTCCAACAGCACTTTACAATTGGGAAAATTGCGGGTGGAATTTGATGCAGAAGAAGTGCCGCCTCTAGAAGATTTGAGTTTCGGCAGCCGGCGCAATAGCGCTTATTTTGACCGTTTGGCGCAAGATATCCAAAAGAAAATGACTTATCAATTTGGCGATACGCTTGAAACTTATCGCAAAGCAGCAAGGAGTTAAAGCATGACTTTACGCATTGTACGCGGTTTTACCTTGATTGTTGATGATGATGTGAATCTTCACCTTGATCTTGAAACCCTCAAATTACCTACGTTGGAAGAAATTACAGAAACCTATCAACCGGGCGGCTCTGATATGCAAATTGATGTGAGCGGTCTTGGTGTGAAAGCTTTGAGTTTACAAATGAAAATCCGCAGCCATACCCCCGAAATTATCGGCATCTTCGGTGGTCCTCCTGGTCTTCGTCATAAATTCACAGGCAAAAAACATGTGATCTCTGAAGAAGATGGACGCGAGCATGAGCATTCCATTGATGTGACAGGGCGGTTGGTCAAAGTGGATAGCGAAGGCTTAACAGCTGGGAAAGCGACAGGCTATGATTGCGAGATCAAAAATGTTTGGGACTATACGGAATTTTGGGATGGTTCTGTTTTGCACCGCTTTTCTTTTAAACGGGGCGGCTGGCTTGTCCGCAATGGGCAAGAGATCGGTTCTCGCCGCCGCTCTATTCTCAACTTATAAGCTCTCATTATTGATAGGGTTCTCAATTTATAGGAATTGATCATGACAAGTTTACAAACCAGCATTGACGTGGAATTGCAGGTTCCATTTCTTTATCAAGATAAAAGTGGCAAAGAATCTCTCTGCAAGAAACTGACCTTTTATCGCCCCACTTTTAAGCATGCCAAGCAATTAGCGGTGCTCATTGGACCACAATTGACAGAGCTGCTGCTTCCTGAGTTTGGAGAGCAAAAAACCACTTTGAGCAATGATGTGCTTATCACGAAGCTTTCTCAAGTTTTGTTCACAAGTGAGGCAACAGAAGGCATCACAGCACTTTTGGCTGATATGTCACATGAATCTATTGAATTGATTGATCGAGTTGATGTGATGGATATTGTCGCAATATTGAAGGCTTTTTTTGCTTTTTTTACGCAACGCCAATCCTCTCTGCCAGACAATTTGGGGCAGAACTAGCCCTTTATTATCACTGGGCGCCTTCAGAGATTAACCAGATGGATTGGCTGGATGTGATTGCCTATCGAGAAGAACTCGCGCGCCTGAAAGCTCAAGAATATGAAAGCCATCAGTTAGGATAAAGAATCGTCATGGATGTTTCCCTTGTTGTGCGTTTTGTCAATCATCTGCAAGAGGGGATAGCTTCTGCCAAGCGGGATCTTGCAGCCTTTAGTTCAGATGTTGCACATTTCCAAAACAAGACAAGGCAGCATTTTAAAGGGTGGTTTGACCCTGAGCATCTTAAGAAAGCTACAGCCCATGCAGAAAATGCTTTTATCCATGCGCGTGGACGTATGGTGGGGGCGATTGCGCAAACAGCAACCTTAATTGCACCGCTCTATAAAGCCATGCAATTTGATCAATCGATGAAGGGACTAGAAAAGGTTCTCGATGCCCCCCTTGATCGCTTAAAGGAATTGCGCCGTTTTGCGCTTGAAACCTCCACCAAGATTCCGTTAGCGGCGCGTGAAGTCTTAGAATTGATGACCAGTGCCAGCCAAGCAGGGATTGGCGAACAAGATCTAGAAGCTTTTAGCATTTATGCCGCTAAAGCAGCTGTAGCTTTTGATATGACGGGAGATCAGATTGGGGAGCGCTTTGCCAAATTGCGCAATGTCTTTAAGCTTAATCAGGTAGGTATTGAAGATCTAGGCGATGCTATCAATCATCTCTCGAACCACATGGCGGCAAAAGCCAGTGAAGTGTCTGATTTTACCAATCGTGCCACCGGTGCGGCAACCATGTTTAAGCTCACCGCGCGCGAAACTGCGGCATTTGGTACAGCGATGATTTCTGCTGGTATTGTTCCTGAGAGTGCCGCGCGTGGTTTTAATGCCATGAGTGCCCGTATTCAGGCAGGAGGCAAACATATTGAAGATGCTTTTGCCAATATTGGGCTTTCTCGCGAAAAATTCATGCAAGATCTGGACAAAGATGCCACCGGTACCTTGGTACGCTTTTTTGATGTGTTGGGTAAATCCGAACAGGGCATGCGTTCGCTGATTGCCATTGCGGGGCGCGATTTTACTGGTGATTTTGCCAAATTGGTGGGTAACCCCGAATTGTTAGGGCAAGCTTTAGATTATGTGAAAGATCCACAAGTCTTTAAAGGCTCTGTAGAACAAGAAGCAGACAAACAAGCAACCGGTGCCATGCGGCAATTTGAACTCTTACAAAACCGCATTGTGGCTTTAGGGATTAGCATTGGTGAAGTGCTTCTGCCTCCTCTCAACAGTCTCATGGAAACTGTTGGTAATTTTACTAATGGGCTTATGGCGTGGGCGAATGCCCATCCCACTTTAACAAGTGCCATTATCAAAACCATTGCTGCCCTGATGGCTTTTAATATTGCTCTGCGCGTGTTGCGCTTTACCATGGCTGGCACACGTCTTGGGCTTCTTCAATTGATGGGCTCTTTTATCAAGATGGGTGCTGTTAGTCGTGGTGTTGCTGCAAGCTGGCGGGGCTTAGCAGCCGCAGGGCGCTCTCGCTGGGTTTAATAGCAGCAAGCTTTGGTGGAAGTGCGCTGCGTCTTCTTCGCCCCATGACTTTACTGGTAGGGGCTTTACGGGGGATTGCTGTCTCAGGAAGTGCATTTGCTGCCTCTTTTGGTTGGATGGGGACAGTGATCGAAGTGGTTGGGGCAAGTCTTTCCTCTGTTGTGGGGGGTATTTTTACCCCGATCGGGGCGGTCATTGCTGCTGTTGTGGCTGTCATCCTTGCTGCGGGTTTTGCTTTGTGGAAATATTGGGATCGTTTTTCTTCATTTGTCAAAGGTTTTGCACGGGGGGTATCTCGGGCTTGGGGGCGTGCCTTTGAAGCCGTCATGCGCTTTTTTGGTGCCGATACCACCACCATCACCAAATGGAAAAACATCATTGCTGCTGCTTTTGATCTCTCTCAAACTTGGCAAAAGTTTAAACAAGAGCTTAGCGCTGTTGTCGAGTGGTTTGGCAATTTGTGGGAAGGCGTTAAACAAAGCTTTTCCAACTTTTGGCAATGGTTGAAGAGTTTTTTTACACAGGAAAAGCTCTCGGAGAGTGC
>NZ_JBHIRO010000021.1:0-20547 GCF_042197165.1 Bartonella sp. AA23NXGY
TAATTTATCCGTTTGATCAACGTGTGGATTCCACAAAATAGAAAGATAAAGATCATTGCGATAAAGCTCCTGTGAAACCATCCGCTCGCGATATTTATCATCTAATTGCTTGGCAAATGCCGATCTGAAAGTCCCATCCGGATAAACGGTTTCACGCTTTCTGATAATATGGCTATAAAGCGCTATCCGTTCATCCGCTATGTTTTTAAACAGATTATTGAGTTGTTCGTGAAGCACATTCAGATCAATAATATCTGCTGTCTCAAAGTTAATGCCTTCAAGTTTAATAACGCTCATGAGAGCGCGTGAATCCAGCGCAATGATGTGTTTATTGACATGGCGCACGTAAGGAATGATCGCCTCTGGTTGCTTTTCACGTTTGTATTGAGCAGCATTCATTATAATTCCTCATAATTACGAATTAATCGTAATGGAGAAATACTTCCCCCACCCCATAGACTAGAGTTTCTGGCAAAAATAGATGTCTTTTGCCATGTCAGAAGAATACGAAATTTATTATGGTCATGCTTTAGGATTTCCTTGAATATGAAATGCATGGCAATACCAATGGTTACAAGAAAAATATTGCCTATCACAATAAACAATACCATCGTTCCTATCGCATTTAATCCCATAGCTTCCACCGTCACGCCCGCAATCATTGCAGGGCGCGTGCAAGCAAGAAATAACGTATCTTCTGTTAGCTTATCGCGCTCTTTCATGGCTTTGACAGACAAAGTTTAACTAGAAAACATTGCTGCGATTTGTGGTGCACCAAAGATAATGCCGATGCCAATACAAACAAAGAAAGCTTTACGCATTTCAACATAACCAGCAATCCATGCAATCCCAACACCGGCAATCGCAATGGTCGCGATTGATTTTGCAATTGGTCCTGTTAAAGCTTCAATTATTTTTTGAAGAGCACTTTCAATTTTTCCGAAGCCGCCATCGGCAAATGCTGGTTCACTCAGTGCGATGAAGGCAATAAACAGCATAAATGCTGTTGTTAACCATTTCTTTTGTGTGTTGGATAGAGTAGTTTTTGGTAAGATGTGTTCACAACTGAACGAATTATTCATGTTTTTCATGAAAAACCCCCACGCTATTTTGAAGTTGAAAATTAATTAATAGTTAAGATATTAATCTAACCTATAAAATGAAAAAACTATTTTTTCTACTATAAAATTAAAAATATTTAATCTTTATCTTAGATAATAGACAAAAATATAGTAATATTCAAAATGATACTTTTAAAATATCTTAGAGAAGCGCCTAAATATATTATATTAATTTATATTATTATTTTTTGATACTTTTATTTCAGTCAACATAATGAAAATTCTTTTTTTTAAAGGATCAGAAAAGACAATAGAAAACCCTGCTTAAAAAGCACAAAATGTTTTATGGTCGAGCAAATTTCAACAACCAGAAGATTGGCGAAGAGATCACGGGAGCTATAATTCCATTGACCATTATTGATAAAACGTTCTCTCAAGCGCTACTGAAAAATCAAGGCAATATTCCACTACGAACTTTATCAGAAAAAAGTTAATCATAATCTACACAGTCCTTAGTGGCAATTCTTGCAAAGAAAAATTATTGTGTTTAGAATTTATTTACTCGTATAGGTTGTTTTCTACAGCGCTGTATAATAGCGTGTTTCCGTGGTTATATGTTATTTCGCTTTGCTGTTATTGTAGGTTGTATTAGGTTGTATTGCCATAAAAAACAGTTGTTTGAAAGCTTTACCATATTGAAAATCTTTTTTTTTTAATATAGCTTTGACCTTGACACGCTTTTTTCGAGCTATGAGTCGTTTCAAATAGAGGGAAATATAATGGCAAAAAAATAAAAACCCAACTGCGTTAACAGAAGGGTTTCTAAAATACCCGTACTACATATACGGTAAATTAAATCCAATAAAGTAATTCCTAATTTAATTTATCGTGAAGCATTCTGCAAGAGAAATTTTGTAGAAAAGGGATATTTTTAGCATTTTTTTGCCTCCAATAGAGAGGTTTTAAAAATTATGGTTAATAAAACATCTGGTAGAAAATTAACTTCAAAGCACTGGGAATATATAAAAATTGCTGATAATACCAATATTGGCCACATTACTAGAAGCCAACTTCTTTTTCTTGTACAAGACTTACCAGTAACTGATCTTATCAAAGGAACAGAAGCCCATTTATTAGCTAAACTTTTGAATACTGTACCAGTTACGCATTTTGAAAAAGGTAAAATTCCAATAGTTTTTAAAAGCAACCATCAAATTGGTCTGGAAATTGGTTGTACGTCTGTTCATGTAAGTAGATTACTTTCACGCCTTTTTGATAAAGGTCTTATTGTGATGCGGGATTCTGGTAATTATAAACGCTATAGTTTTAATTCTGCTAATCATGTACCAATTGCTTGTGGTATTGACCTTAGCATTTTAATCGCGCGTTACCATGAACTTCAGCACTCTATTTTAAAGAGTAAAGAAGAAAAGAAACATCATGATATGGCTGTTAGAACCTTTTGTGGTGTTTGTCGTCGATTACGGCTTCGTATTGAAGAAATAAAATTTACACCTATCGCTACAATGTTTTTTAATCGTATGAATAAAGTTAAATCTGTTCTTGGTTCTCCTTTTAAAGCGTCCACCTTTAAATTGGAAAAAGCTATTAAGCTTTTTAATTGGCTCTTAGAGCGTTTATTTTTTACAAAAATGTTATGCACAAACAACAAAAATGTTATGCAATTACATAATACAACCCCTAACTATAATTGTAATTGTAACAAAAATGAGTGTTCAGATAACTCTGAACACACTCAAACCATTAATGTGACCTCCGGTCATGATAAAATGGCTTATGAAAATATAGAGAAAGGCAAGACCGAAACATCACTTCCCTCAAAAGGTAGTACATTGCCTCAAATTAAGCCGGAGATACTAGAAAAGGCTTTACCAAATGCCGTCTTGTTTTCTGAATATAGTCTCCAAACAGAAAGCGATTTGATACGTTCTATGTATCCTATGTACAGAATGATTAAAGTTTCAGAACATGCCGCTGAACAAGCTACAAAAATCATGGGGCTTAAAAAAACAGCTCTAGCCATTGCCATCATTTTTGAAAAATATGCTAGAGGACTTGTAAAATCACCAGGGGGATATCTCCGCGGCATGATTGATAAAGAAAAAAAGGGAGAATTGTATCTAGAGCGTTCTTTATTTGCTTTATTGAAACAAGCTGATCAAGAAGAAATAAATAGTTTAAACTTAGAAAAAAATCAGAAAATAAAGCTAAACGAAGAAAAAAGCTCTTTGTTTGAGTTTGAACTCAATAAAACGTTAAATAATCTAAAAATGCCAAAGTTTACATAAATAATAATTTATATACGAAATAAATATTTTAATTATTTATCGTTATTTTTTAAAGGCGTAACGGAGGTCGAAAATAGCAAAAATTTTTGATTTTGAAAAAGGAGAAAGAGATAAAATGATCAACTTATCCAGCGGGGATAGTTTGTTGTGACCTCTCTCTCCCAAAAAAGATATATACAAGATATTTTTATTTAGCAATTATTTTATTAGTTTTTTATACTTTTAAAAGAAACATTAAAAATATTAAATATTTTCAGTTAATCCTTATTTTTAATGAGAGGCTATCCGCCTCTCAAACTCTCTGGAACGCTCACCAAAATCATGACATCAGACCCGCGTTCAATGAGAGGACTAACAAGTCTTGGTTCTTAGTGTCAAGGAAACCATTACATGGCGCCTAAAGGCGTCCTTGACAAAGAACCTAACGTCTTGTTTCGTCCATCTCACGCGGCTCCGAAATCATGATTAGAAGGGAGAGCTTTTAGGGCAAATACTACAAAAGAAAGAGATAAAAATTATAAGCTATTTTATGAGATAAATATTTGAAAATATTATAAAAAATGGCAAAAAAAGACAAAAAAATAGTTGACAATAAATGGGTATTTTGTTATATTAATACTTAAGTGATCAAAACACTAATCCTAAAGCGAATAGATTACGAAACAATCTTTCTTTGCTTTTCAAAAACTGACTGTCTTTGTATGTTTTAAAAACGTATAATGATTTTGTCGGGTGTAGTTATGTCATATAATACCCTTATGGGGAAAGCATAACAACAGACTTTAGGCTGTGTTTTGAGCACCCGACGCCTTTATAGGTGTCAATTCAAAACATTATTAACCTAAAGGAGTTCATTATGAACGCTATCTCCAAAAAATATGAATTTACAAATGAAACCAAACAAGTTGGTGATGTTACACTTTATCGCATTCGTGCATTAAGAGACTTTGGTGATGTCAAGGCTGGTGATCTTGGTGGTTTTATTGAGAAGGAAGATAACCTCTCTCATGACGGAAATTGCTGGGTTTACGATAAAGCACGCGTTTTTCAAAATGCAAGGGTTTATGAAAATGGTAAAGTGAAAAGCTTTTTTGTAGACGTTTATGGTGATGCACAAATTTATGGCAATGCTATTTTTGAAGGCATGACAATAAATGATTATTGTGAGGTTTATGGCAACGCCCATATTCAAGACACTGTTGTAATTGAAGGTAATGCAAAAATTTATGATAACGCCTCTGTAAGTGATAATGCTTATATTTCTGATACATCTGTTATTTGTGGTGATGCTCATGTCGGGGGGTATGCCATTGTTGGTGATGGTGCTTATATTTGTGATCATTCCAGTGTCATTGATGATGCTGTTGTGTATGATGCTGTTGTATCTGGCTATTCTTGTATTCATAGCAATGCCTCTTTATCATTTGGTGATCAAATTCATGATGAGGCAATTCCAAGATTTGGTAGTGATGATGATTATTTTTGTGATGAGTATGAGGATGTTGCGTAAATAAAATAGCAGGTGCGGGGGCGCCTGCTTTCAGAGAGCAATGTAAAAACAAAGGTATTAAAATTTCCATTAAACTCAATAAAACATGGAACATAACTGAAATTATAGGTGTTGGAAATGCTCAATCATGATGATATCGAAAGTGTTGAATTTTGTTTTACTGTAAATGGTAAAAAAATAAAATTTGATAAAGAGACTAATGATAAATTAAAGGAAAATATAGATTGGGAGAAATTTTTATCGCAATTATTCGTTGATAAAGAATAATAAGCCCTCTGGGATAAATGCATGTATTTTATAGGGGATATAAAAATGCCAAAAATTTTTATTGTATATAATAATCATACTATTTTAGAACAAACTGAACGTATTCTTTTTAAGCTTGGATTGGAACCATACGTTCTGAAATTTGGTAGTGATGATTTAACTACTATTGAGGATTTTAAACAAGAAATTAGTATGCAAACTAATTCTCCAAAATTTGGTATTGTGTTACTTACTCCCGATGAGATTGGCTATGCAAAATCTGCTGATAAAAAAGACGCACAACCGCGCGCTAATAAAAATGTTATTTTTAAAATGGGTATGTTGTTTCCTATAATTTCTTGCAGAAATATTGCTATTTTAAAACAACGAGATGTTGAAGTGCCTTCAGATTATGAAGGGATTAATTACATTCCTTTTAATGAACACGTAAAAGAGACTCTCCCAAAACTTATTGAACTATTAAACACAGCCGGATTCAATTTAGATACACTTAACGACTGAATTTTTTTTGCATGAAGTATACGCACAGTGTCATTTGAAACGTCATAAATTGCAATATCATAAAAAACGATCATTTTTTATGAACGAAAATTGTATATTTAATTCCTATTTTTTCTATGCAATAATATATCAGTTTTAATCTAAAATAACCTTTTTACTGAAAATGCCAAAATTTTATGCTTATTTACGTGTTTCTCGTGATGGACAAGATACAGAAAATCAAAAATTTGGATTGTTAGAATATGCTAATAAAAATGGCTTTGCACCACTTCATATTGAGGAAGAAATTGCAAGTAGAGGAAAAGATTGGCGTAAGCGTAAACTTGGTGCTTTAATTGAAAAAGCGGAATGTGGTGATGTTTTACTCACACCGGAGTTTTCTCGTATAGCTGGTTCTTCTCTTGCTGTTTTAGAAATTCTCAAAGCAGCCAGTGAACGTGGTTTAATTGTGCATATAACGAAACAAAACCTTATCATGGATGGAAGTTTACAAAGCGATATCATTGCAAACGTATTGGGTATGGTATCGCAAATTGAACGGCATTTAATTCAAACACGCACAAAAGAAGCCTTAAATGTTGCTCGTCAACGAGGAATAAAACTTGGCCGGCCAAAAGGAAGTAAAGCTACGCAATTAAAGCTGGACAATCACATTGATGAAATTCAAGCATTTATAAATGTTGGCTTATCACAGAGCCGTATTGCTAAGACATTAGGAGTCAGTGTGAACACCTTGCGTTTATTTATTGAACGTAAAAACATCACGCTTACAAAAATAAAGCCTATCATTACCATGCCAAAAACATAAAGGTATATTTTAGTATAGTAATATACCCTACGATATAATATCATAAGGTATAGTAAAATTAACTGATAAACTTCTCATAGAGGAAATTAATTTTTTCCTATATCCTCTTTCCAAAATTTTGTGCCATTGTCTATCATTAGAGCTAATTGTAGTGCAGCCTCTGGAACTTTACTTTTTATGATATCTCCTCTCTCTGTTTTAACTTCTGTAAATCCATCACGCTGTATTATATAGGGTTTGTTAAAACTATCTATTTTTTGATTAAAAGTTTCAAAAAAATTGCTAACGTTTTTAAAAACTTTATCGTTATGATTTTGAACGTATTTTTTGGGCATTTTTGCTTCTTATAAAAGGTGTACTTTAATACTTTATTATACCTTATAGTATAATACTATACAATACAATACCATATTCTATTTAGAGAGTAACTAAATGCCTGTCATATCCTTTGCTAATTCCAAGGGGGGGAGTGGAAAAACAACATCTGCTTTGCTCCTTGCTTGTGAACTTGCACATGCTAAACCTGTTACAATTATAGATGCTGATCCTCGCCATCCTATTACCACTTGGTCTGAATTGCCGGGTAAACCAGATAATCTTACTGTCGTTACTAATGAATCTGAAAAAACTATTTTAGATGAAATAGAAATTGCATCTACTAGAGATCCATTCGTAATTGTTGATCTAGAAGGTACAGCATCACGCTTAACTAGTTATGCAATTAGTCAATCTGATTTTGTAATTGTTCCTATGAAGGAACAACAGCAAGACGCTATAGCAGCTATCGAAATTATAAAAGAAATTCACAGAGATATGAAAGCTGTACGGCGTCTTATCGCTTATTCTGTTTTGTTTACGCAATCTAAAGTTGTTGCAAAATCTAGAACTGCTCGTTTTGTATCATCTCAATTTAGAAAAAACCCAGAACTTGATGTTTTTGAAACAGAAATCAATGAACGTGATGCTTTTTCCGCAATCTTTGCAACTGGAGGTTCACATCGTAATCTCAATCCAAAGGAAGTTAATAATTTAGAAACTGCGATTGGCAATGTTGAAGCATTTGTTGCTGAAGTCATTACAAAGCTAAAAAAAGTTCAAGAGAAAGGAAATTAAAGAATGAGTACAGAAAGAAAACCATTAAATTTTTCAGAACTTGATGATTTTAAACCACGACAAACTCAATCTTCTTTAAATATTGTACAACGCAAAGAGATAGATAAGGCAGCAGCTTTCCCAAGTCGTGAACAGTCAGTTGAGATACAATTAAATATCAAAGCTAGCGTAAATATCATTAATCGTTTTAAATTGATGGCTAAACAAGAGCGATATCGTCATGGTGATTTTCTAGAAATATTAATGAATGCTTATAAACAGAGCGATTAGTTTGTACGCTATAATTTTAAAAGTATTCATTTTATTCAGAAAACAAACATAAAACTGCTTTCTGTTTTTTAGGATTAAGTTTTCTAAAACCTTTTAAAAGGAAATATTCTTCTTTACTGGAAATTTCTTCATCATAATGGTACGGAATATTTATTTTTTGTGAAATATCGGTATAAAAAAAGGAGATATGAACATCTAGTATATTAGCGATTTCCTGCAAGCGTCCAGCTCCTACACGATTTGAGCCTTTTTCATATTTTTGGATTTGTTGGAAGCTTACTCCTAATTTGTTTCCTAACTCTGTCTGAGAAATTCCCATTGAAATGCGTTTATGACGAATTCTTTTGCCTACAGAAATATCATTAAAATGTGGAGTTTTCTTTTGCACTTTTAATTCCCCCTACCGGGTGCGAGCGCCCTCGCATTGGTATTCCGGGAGTTAAAAGTACTGAATTCTAGTCAGCTTTTTGCTTTTAGTGCTTAAAGCACTTGGACATAACAAAATCTCCCGGAATTCCGGGAAGTCCATATAATGGACTAATTTATATTCTAGAATTTAGGGCTTTTACTCCCTTATTGATCATTGCGTAGATAACCAATAACTCTCACTCATAAAATAATCTTGGAAGTTTAGCAATAAAAATAGTTTTTTACTTACAAACTATATTTTTAAATGAGAGGCTATCCGCCTCTCAAACTCTCTGGAACGCTCACCAAAATCATGACATCAGACCCGCGTTCAATGAGAGGACTAACAAGTCTTGGTTCTTAGTGTCAAGGAAACCATTACATGGCGCCTAAAGGCGTCCTTGACAAAGAACCTAACGTCTTGTTTCGTCCATCTCACGCGGCTCCGAAATCATGATTAGAAGGGAGAGCTTTTAGGGCAAATACTACAAAAGAAAGAGATAAAAATTATAAGCTATTTTATGAGATAAATATTTGAAAATATTATAAAAAATGGCAAAAAAAGACAAAAAAATAGTTGACAATAAATGGGTATTTTGTTATATTAATACTTAAGTGATCAAAACACTAATCCTAAAGCGAATAGATTACGAAACAATCTTTCTTTGCTTTTCAAAAACTGACTGTCTTTGTATGTTTTAAAAACGTATAATGATTTTGTCGGGTGTAGTTATGTCATATAATACCCTTATGGGGAAAGCATAACAACAGACTTTAGGCTGTGTTTTGAGCACCCGACGCCTTTATAGGTGTCAATTCAAAACATTATTAACCTAAAGGAGTTCATTATGAACGCTATCTCCAAAAAATATGAATTTACAAATGAAACCAAACAAGTTGGTGATGTTACACTTTATCGCATTCGTGCATTAAGAGACTTTGGTGATGTCAAGGCTGGTGATCTTGGTGGTTTTATTGAGAAGGAAGATAACCTCTCTCATGACGGAAATTGCTGGGTTGGTGGTAATGCATGGGCTTTTAGCTACGGTCGTGTTTATGATAACGCTATTGTTTGTGATGATGCTATTGTTTGTGGTCACATTTATGGGAATGCGCATGTATGTGATAAAACCCGCGTGTATGTGGGCGCTCATGTTTATGACGATGCTCATCTTTCTTATAACGCATGGGTTTATCATCATGCACGGGTTTATGGTAATGCAAAATTATCTGGGAGTGCACGTATTCATAGAAATGCAGAAGTTTATGATCATGCTGTTGTTAGTGGCGCAGCGAAAATTTATGGCAAGGTCTATGAAAATGCTAGCGTGGGGTGTCATACTAAAGTTTACGGTTCTGTTTATGGCAATGCGAAGATCTCTGGTTATTTCCATATTAGTGGTAATGTATATGGCAATGCAATAATAAAAAGATCTGCTAGGTTTTCTTTCGTTCCCAGAAATTGTGAGGTTTATGAAGGCGATAATATTGTTAAAACGGTCGCTGAAGTAGCATAAATAACAGGCGCGGGGGGCGCCTGCTTTTTAAAAATTATGTCACATTAAGCACTAAAAAATCATAAAATTGAAATAATTATTTATATAGGTATATAAATAATCGTGAATAAAATAAAACGTATCATATAGCCATAAAGCGTTTTATAGATAAAAATATTGGAGGGGGTAATGGACACTCTATCTACTAATAAATTAAATAAAAAAGAGAAAAATCCAAATTCCAAACAATCAATTTTAATAACTATAATACGTAGAGTGTTTTCTATCGTTTATAAAATATTACATAAGATATTGAAAACGTGCCTTTTTTTTCTTTTCCTTTTTCTTTTGCTTATTCGTAAACCGGTTATTATTTTAACAGAGTTTATAGCAGGGGGGAGTTTGCTGGTGTTATTTATTTTTTTTACTGGATATGTAGCGGGCTCTGCACCTTTTGAACACCAAACAGCAATGGTCATTGGTTATATTGTCTTGATATTTCTAAGTTTAGCTGTCAATTGGGGGTACGATACGCTGCTATTACGGCTAGCTCCTCCTGGTTCTGATCTTATGCTTTTCAAGTAAAAGCTTATTAGAGAATGTTCGTCAAGCTCTCCAATACGATAGAATGGTACTAACAAGAGCTAGTACAAAGAGGATGTATTTTAGGCTGTTTCTGTTTTAAAGCTTGCGCTAAATCATAATTTGTTTGCATAGCTAGCCAAGCACGTGCAGTACTCACACCAGCCATTTCAAGTCTAATAGCGAGATTGGGACTAACAGCAGCTTTTCCATTTAAAACCCTAGAAAAAGCTACACGAGACATACCAAGCCGTTCAGCTGTTTCGGTAACAGATAAACCAAGCTCTACGATTACATCTTCACGCAAGAGTTCTCCAGGATGTGGAGGGTTTTTCATCATTTTTTATCTCTCCTTATTCAATGATAATCTAGATAATCAACTAATTCGACATCTATACCAACAAAACGGAATATTACACGCCAATTTCCATTTACTGTAATTGACCAAAAGCCCTTAAGATCACCTTTTAAAGGATGTAATCGAAAGGACGGATAATTCAAATCATTTGGTGATATAGCTACGTCAAGAGCACTTAGAATACGCCTTAACTTTTGAGTATGAGCAGACTGAATTCCTTTTGTAGTACCAGTAGTGTAGAAGGCTTCAAGCCCTTTATGTTTAAATCCCAAAATCATGATTCACTGTAATGTGTATCGTTATAAAATACAAGAAGAAGTTGTTCATTAAGCTACAATGTTACCATTATTGGTAACATTGTGAAGCGTAACTACTATGCTTTTATTATTTTTCTCTTCTGTATCTGTATATTTTAAGCATCAAAAATGCCTGCTAAAGCAGATTTTTTGAATTGAGGAGGGGGCAGCCTCTTATTTTATAGATAAATGGAGCTAATTATTTTTTTATCTAAGATAATCTTCAAGATCTATTTGATTACTAATGTCCATTTCTAAAGGTTTTTTATTCTCATATACACCTTGAATACCGTCTGCTTTCATGCGATTTTTTAAGTTCTTTCTAAGAGCTATTTTGTGGATTTTAGCACTACCTTTCCAACCAAGGTTTGGGTTGAGACGGTAGGATCTATTAATCCCAATACGAGGACCTTCCAAAAGAATATCCATAGTTATTAGTCTTTTTATGCTTCGATTAAAGTGATGTCTGGTAATACCAACTTTTTTAGCCAATTCCGTTTGATTGACAACTAATAGATTTTCGAAATCAAGACGTGAAGCTAGAATGAAAAACACCTTGAGATCATATCCGTTTAAATTACTTTTCGCTATTATAGCCATCGGATGTTGAGGCATTGCAATCCATTCCTTTTCAAATCCATTTTTACCTTTTAGGTACGACACAAACAACAAAACCTTCCCTATTTCACAATTTATTTGGTATATTTTTTTATCCACGTAGTTAAAAAATCAAATGTTTTTTTCATACTATAAGGTACTGTTTAAGCACCCCTAAAAGCTCTCCCTTCTAATCATGATTTCAGAGCCGCGTGAGAGGGACGAAACAAGCCGTTAGGTTCTTTGTCAAGGACGCCTTTAGGCGCCATGTAATGGTTTCCTTGACACTAAGAACCAAGGATTGTTAGTCCTCTCATTAAACGCGGATCATGATGTCATGATTTTGGTGAGCGTTCCGGAGAGTTTGAGAGGCGGATAGCCTCTCATTTTATTGATTATGGACGAACGAAGTGAGTTCTATTTAGGATATATTATTATTTAGGGGCAAATCTATTTTTGTTAGCAAGAGCCCTTAAATCCTTTCTTCTGAAATATATGGCACGTCCGCAACGAATAGGGGGATGCCCTTGCATGAGAATGATCTGTTCGTCTTTTCGCATTTCTTGGGTAATTTCGTGAGGATAAATTAAAGGTCTCTGCTGGAAATTGAGGCTCTCAGTCCCTTTTGCTCCTGATGTTCCTAGAGATTTGCTTGATCCTTTCACTTCAACAGTCATTTTACCGCATGCCTTTGATATATTTTCAGCTGTTTTAATATCTTTAATAGCGGCATAACTTACAAAAGCACAGCTTTCAAACCATGCCATAGCACCTGATGAACCGAAGTGACGTTCAATTTGTCCTACAGATTGGTAAAAGAGCATGAGAGATATTCCATATTTACGCCCACGGTCACGTGCTTCTTCTAAGATGTTCATATATCCTAAAAGATCAATCTCATCTAAAACAAAGAGGACTCTTTTTTCATAGTTTCCATTAGCGGCTTCCATAGCTTTGAGAAAAGAACCAACAAGAATACGTCCCACACCAGGGTAAGATTTTAGAATTTTTGATGGAATATTCAAAAAGATATCAATATTTCCTTTTGTGATATCAGTTGTTTTAAAGTCTTTACCACTTATAAGGTTGGCATAATTATCAAGGGAAAGCCATTGGGTATCTTTAGAAGCAGTAGCATAAACACCAGAGAAAGTTTGCGGTGCCATATTAGTAAAGACCCCAAGGGTTTCACGAATGAATTGTGATGAAGAACTTGATTGTATAGATTGCAATTTTCCAATTACGGATGGTTCTGGCTCTGATACAATCATACGAAGAGTTTTTAAGTTTTTTGCCTCTAACTTGTATTCATCAGAAAAGACGACATGTGCAAGTAGACCTGTTAACAAATTGTGAGCATGAGAGATAAAAAATTGATCGGTTGAAGTGGATTTATAATTTTCTGAAAGGAGGAGTCGTGCTATTTCTACGAGACCTGCTTCCCTTTCATAAATAGGGATATTTTCATCTAATAACCAATCTAATGGATTAAAAGTTTCTGTTGAATCCCCATGGGGATCAAGAACGTATACTTTTCTTTTTGATTTAACTCTTATTTCTTTTACTATTGGAGCAATTTCAGTTGAAGGGTCAAAAACAACCAGTGGACCGCTATATTTTATGCAAGTAGGAATAACATTACTGGTTGTTTTGTATCCACCAGAACCAGCAAAAAATAACATATGGGTTGAATCAAAATTTTGTTTATATGTTAGTAATGGCTGTGTTCCTCCTTTTCCCCATGTTGTTTTGTCTTGAGGGTCGAAAGGAACATCTGTTACAATATCTTCGTCTACTCGATATCGTTCTCCTATGATGATTTCTCCATTGCTTGGAAAGATGCTTTCTAGTTTTTTCATATTCATCCATTGAGAGTCGCCGAAGATCGTATTTTTTGATTTTTTCAAAGGCGATTTTTTTGGCAACGATAGATTCATCGTGAAACCAAGGATAATAATACCAATGATTGAACCGCTCAAAACCATCCTATCAAAGAAAGGAAAAACATCAGCCCATGTCATGTTATTTTGTCCTACATAAGGACTTAATCTGATATATTCATTTATACTGTAGTAGGCAGCAAAAAGACAAAAGGAGATTAATGATGCTATGGTGATATTTTTTCTTATATGTCTTTTTTGTAATAGAATAAATGAAGAACATGAAAGTGCAATAAGGACGAGAATATCGAGAGGTTTTGAACGAACAAACCAATAAGCATCTGGGGTAGTACCATTTTCTGTAATTTCATTTATTGTTATATTTACAAGAAAAAGAATTATGATTGAAAAGAGGAAAGGGCATATTAAAAATATGATTTGTTTACGATCTAGGTTGTTTATCATTTTGACCCCGCGTATCAGCAAAAGCATGCTGTCCTATTTTTTGTAAATTTTTATATTCATTTGAATTTGTATCAAGTTTTGCAGCATGAATTAAACATCCTAAAATGAAAGACTTATCAGAATTTTTAAGACCAGCCTTTACGACAAGACCGCCTAGAATAATTTTTTCACGTGCATCTTTGCGTCTTATTTCATCACTCAAAAATCTCCTCCTTTTTTCAATTCGTCTTAGTGATTTTATAGAGTTACCAAGATTATTCAGTTTTTTGCTGTTCTTTTTGAAATCGGGCTTTAATCTCCTCGAAAATATTTTTCCATTGATCGTTTGTTATATTTAATTCTGTTAACCCTGCTTCAGATGCTAATAGTGCAATTTTTTCCCCTTCTTGTTTTTTAGCAGCTTTAATTCTTTCAAGAAGTTTTTTACTTTTTTCTTCCAGAGCTTTTTTTTCTTCCATAAGTTTTTCTAAAGATTTACGTGACATTTCAAACTCTCTTTTATTTTTTAATCTTTATTTTTACTTAACAAAATAAATCTCAAATAACAATACTTAATAGTGCGCATTTATGCGCTCCTGAAAATGTCTTTTTTCAAAAGATTTTTGAAGGCGCAATTATACGTTTTAAAATAAAACGTTTTATGCTATAGATTATTTCTGTGAAATAAACACAATTTTTGGTAATTGTATCTTATGGCAAGTACACATTTACAAGCTAAAATTATTGGTGCTGGAAAATCAGCAATTTCGGCGGCTGCCTATCGACATAGGACAAGGATGTTTGATGAGTTAGAAGGATCTCATACGCATAGATATGATAAAGATAGAGACCTTGTACATTCGGAAATAAATATTCCAGAAGGTTCTCCAAAATGGATTACACAACAACTCAGTTATTTTGATACGAATGACAAAAAAAGTGAATGGCTGTGGAACACTGTGCAAAATAGTGAGCGCGTGAATGGACAGTTGGCAAGAGAAATAGTTATAGCGTTGCCATTAGAGTTATCACGAGATCAAAATATTTCTCTTGTACGAGACTTTGTAAAAGAAAACTTTGCATCACGTGGTCTTGTTTCTGATTGGGTTTATCATGACAAGGAAGGAAATCCACATGTGCATATTATGCATACTTTACGTCCAGTTTTAGAAAATGGTTTTGGTCCCAAAAAAATAGCTGTCTTAAATGAAGATGGAACAGTAAAAAAATCTCTTGTTACTATTCGTGATAAACAAGGTAATGCTATAAGAAAAGAAGAGCGTATAGTTTATGAAACCGTCATAGGTCATAAAGATGCATTGAAGGATTTACGCAACTCATGGGGTGAGATTGCAACGAAGCATCTTGCACTTGCAGGTCATGATATAAAAGTAGATATGCGCTCTTACAAAGAGCGTGGTTTATCCATAGAACCGACCATTCATTTGGGGCAATCTGCTTATGCAATGGGTAAAAAAGGACTTGCTAGCAATGCAGTAAGAGCCAATGAAAAAATAAAACAGAAATCTGTAGAGAAAATTAGAGAAAACCCTAATGAAGTATTGAAGTTGATTTCATTTGAGAAGTCGACATTTAATCGTGGTGATCTTGCTAAGATCATTAATAGATATGTTGATAATTCAAATGATTTTAATGATATTATGGTGCGCTTAGAACAAAGCAACAACTTGATTAAAATTAAAGATCATTCCAATCATCATAAAGTGATTTACTCCACAAAGGAAATATTAAAAACCGAATATGATATGGAGCGGAGTGTTGTTTCGTTGTCTCAAACGACAGGACACGGTGTAAAAGATAGACAGGTTTTAGAGGCAATAAAGTCTGTTGAGAATAAAGATAAAAGTAATAGATTTAAATTTTCAGAAGAACAAAAATTAGCCGTTCAACATATTACAGATGATAAAGGTATTGCGGCGGTTGTTGGTTATGCAGGTGCTGGAAAATCCACTCTATTGGAAGCCGCAAATATTGCGTGGGTTAATAGTGGGAAGCGTGTATTTGGAGCAGCTCTTGCGGGGAAGGCTGCGGAAGGTCTTGAAGAATCTTCAAAGATAAAAAGTAAAACTCTTGCTGCGTGGGAATTAGCGTGGAAAAATAAGAAAGATGAATTACGGGTTGGTGATGTTTTTGTCATTGATGAAGCTGGAATGGTTTCTTCAAAACAACTTTCGCATTTTGTCCAAAAAGTTGAAAAAGTAGGCGCAAAAATTGTTCTTGTTGGTGATAATATGCAGTTGCAACCCATTGAGGCTGGAGCGGCATTTCGCGCTGTAGTTGATAATATTGGTTATGTAGAATTATCCGGTATTAGAAGACAAAAAGAAGAATGGGGGCAAGATGCATCACGACAGTTTGCACGTGGACAAGTAAAGGAAGCTTTAGATCATTATAAAAATAGAGGATTCATTCGTGAGATTAAAACGCGTGACCAAGCCATAAATACTCTTGTTAAAGATTGGATGGATACACGAAGGAAAGTAGAACAAAAATGTGAGGAAGAAGGAAAAACTTTACGGGGTGACGAATTACTTGTTCTTGCTCATACAAATGCGTCTGTAAAAAAATTAAATGAAGAAATTCGAACCGCTCTTAAAGATGCTCGTTTACTTAAATTTGAAGATAGTGCAAGCGTCACAAATTTTGATACTCTTAAGGGGCGTAGAGAATTTGTTGTTGGTGACAGAATTATCTTTCTTGAAAATGCTCAATTTGAAGAAAGATATGCCCCAGAATTAGGTAAGCAAAAAGTTAAAAATGGTATGTTGGGAACTGTTTTGTCTACACAAAATGAAAGAGGAAAACCGCTTTTAAAAGTGCGTCTTGACTCTGGTAAGGAGGTTGTTTTCTCCAATCAGACTTATCAAAATATTGATCATGGATATGCGGCTACAGTTCATAAGAGTCAAGGAGTTACCGTTGATAATGTCTTTGTTTTAGCCTCTTCATCTATGGATCAACATCTCTCCTATGTTGCAATGTCTCGGCATAGGCATCAGTCACATCTTTATGTAGCCGAAGAGGATTTTAAAAACGTTCGATTACACGAACACAAACAGGTTAAAGGTACAATCACTGGTGAACTTGTTGAAGCTGGGTATGCTTCTTTTAGTGAAACCGCCAAAACCAAAACACCTTATGCGGATATAGCAACTTTCCGTGGAATTGAACGTGTTTATGGTGTAAATCTTCCCTCTGCGATAGATGGGGCTCGTATTGAGCTTGGTGACAAGATATCACTTCGTCAAGATAAAGAAACTATTGTTGTTAATAATAAAGAAATTAAAAGAAATGTTTTTAATGTTGATTTAATAGAACGCGGTGATCCTTCTTTTGTTGATGCTATCAAGCGGTCTGATCATGCCAATACCTATGAGAAATTGGTAGCAGCTTTTTCTAGATCTGGTGTTAAAACAACAACTCTCGATTTTTCTGAATCTCCTGATTATAGAGATTATATAGCCAAATTTACAAAGAATAGAGGGATTGATGTTTCTCAAGGTTTAGGGGAAAAAATAGCCTCTTACGTTGATTTTAATAAAGAATGGTTGCAAAAACAAAAAGAGAAGATTGAATCCCTTTGGGATAGAGCAAAGACAAGTTTTTCAAAACTTGAAAAAGAAGATCTCAAGGTTGAACAATCACAAAAAGAGTTGAATGTTGCATCAAAAGCAACAGAACGAGAGCCATACCTTGCTGCTTATACGGATAACTCTAATTTAGAACAGAAAGCGCTAAGCGCTCTTAGGAATGAAAAATCTTATGTTAATATGTTTAAGGAGTTAAACAGTCGTTTAGCATCTATTTATAGAGATCCACAAGAGGCTGCCCTTAGGATTGAACAAACGATTTTAGCAGGTAAAGGCGATAAATTATCTGATATTTTGGATAAATCTCCTGATAGAGCGGGTGAACTGCGTGGGTCAGATCGTTTAATCGATAAATTGAAGGCTACAGGAAAAGAACGAAAAGAAGCGCTTTATCATGTTCCTTTTGCACTTTCTTCTATTAAAAAGCTTCAATCCTTTTATAAGAATTCTTATGAGATACATATGGATAGGGTTACACGGGAGCGTGAACAGTTAAAAGTAGAGGTTCCGTCACTTTCACAAGAAGCAGTGACTTTTATGAAAAATGTTGAAGCTGGTCGTGATAATTATTCGAAGATACCAGAGAAGATCAATCAAGAGTTTTTAAAGCTACAAAGTGCTTTAGATAAACGTTTTGGACAGGATGCCATTCATAAACAAGACTTTGACTTGTCAAAAGCGATACCCCAAAATCAGCCTCAAGATAAAAAGCTTGTGAACGAGCTTCAAACAGCAGTTAAATTTTTGCAACAGAGACAACAGGAGCAAATCAATGCGATAGCGCGTGCAATATCAAAAGATGTGATACGGTAAGGTAAGGAATGAAAACTTGCTTCTATAGCTTATTTGAGCTATAATAAATATCAACAAAGGAGAATTTTATGTTGAGTGAAGAGGAAATTAAGCTGCGTCGCCTCTATGCTGAAAATGCATTGGCAAGTCAACGTTTAGAGGGACTGGAACCAGATTCAAAAGTCGTTGAACAAATGGAACGTGTTATTATCGGAGAGCTCGAAACAGGAGATGTAATCAAAGATTTGTTGGAACGGGTAAAACGTGGAGAAGTATAAGGGAAGCGGTGATCCTTATACTAATCCTGAAACTGGTGTGATGTATAACCGACTTGGTATTAAAGACAAAGGCACACTGCAGCGTGTAGAATCTGCTATCGCTTATGTAAAATCTTTCGAATTTGTACATACTCCTATTCGTGGTGAGTTTGATCTCAATCATATGAAAGAGATCCATAGGAAACTGTTTGGTGATATATATGAATGGGCGGGACAAATTCGTTCAGTGGATATTGCCAAAGGCAATAGTATGTTTGCTAGTTATAATCAGATTGAAAGTTATGCACCGAAGATTACGCAACAGCTTGCAAAAGAACAGTATCTGCGTGGTCTTGATATGGACGAATTTAGTCAAAGGGCTGGACATTACATGGGGGAGTTGAATGCGTTGCATCCGTTTAGAGAAGGAAATGGTCGTACACAACGTGAATTTATAGGACAACTTGCTCGTGAAGCTGGTTATCATATCAACTGGAAGGGTATTGATAAACAAGAAATGATAGAGGCATCAATTGCGGCACATTTTGGTAATTCTGACCATCTATCTATACTCATCCGTAATAACCTTACCGAATTTACAAAGAATAGAGAGATTGATGTTTCTCAAGGTTTAGGGGAAAATATAGCTTCTGATGTACAGAACAATAAAGAATTATCCGAAGAACAAAAGGAAAAAATTACAACTGTTTTTAATAAAGTGAAGACAGTTTTTAGCAAACTTGAAAAAGAAGATCCCAAGGTTGAGCAATCACAAAAAGAGTTGAATGTTGCATCAAAAGCAACAGAACGAGAGCCATACCTTGCTGCTTATACGGATAACTCTAATTTAGAACAGAAAGCGCTAAGCGCTCTTAGGAATGAAAAATCTTATGTTAATATGTTTAAGGAGTTAAACAGTCGTTTAGCATCTATTTATAGAGATCCACAAGAGGCTGCCCTTAGGATTGAACAAACGATTTTAGCAGGTAAAGGCGATAAATTATCTGATATTTTGGATAAATCTCCTGATAGAGCGGGTGAACTGCGTGGGTCAGATCGTTTAATCGATAAATTGAAGGCTACAGGAAAAGAACGAAAAGAAGCGCTTTATCATGTTCCTTTTGCACTTTCTTCTATTAAAAAGCTTCAATCCTTTTATAAGAATTCTTATGAGATACATATGGATAGGGTTACACGGGAGCGTGAACAGTTAAAAGTAGAGGTTCCGTCACTTTCACAAGAAGCAGTGACTTTTATGAAAAATGTTGAAGCTGGTCGTGATAATTATTCGAAGATACCAGAGAAGATCAATCAAGAGTTTTTAAAGCTACAAAGTGCTTTAGATAAACGTTTTGGACAGGATGCCATTCATAAACAAGACTTTGACTTGTCAAAAGCGATACCCCAAAATCAGCCTCAAGATAAAAAGCTTGTGAACGAGCTTCAAACAGCAGTTAAATTTTTGCAACAGAGACATACACAAGAGCTAAAAAATGTGATAGCGGAAACAAAGTCAAAAGATGTTTCGCGATAAAGAAATTTAGAACATTAGAAACTTGTTATTATAACTAATTCTATCCACACATAAGAAGGTAACTAAAGGAGTTTTACTATGAGTGTAGCCGTAGATTCAAAAGATGTTGTTCGAGCAAATATAGATAAGAAGTTGAAAAAAGAAGCTGGTGAAATATTAGCAAGTTTAGGACTTACGGTGTCTGATTTCATACGAATTTCTTTAGCTAAAGTTGTTGATGAAAGAGGATTGCCGTTTGATATGGCTGTTTCTAATGCGGAAACGCTTAAAACTTTTGAAAAGAGTAAAAAAGGATAAGATGTATATTTCGCGAAATATATGAATGATTTATTTAAGTGATTTCGACAGTTTTTAAAAAGCATCACGGCGTTTGAAGGGGTCGTAATAGATTTCTGTTACACGAAATTTTCCTTCGAGGCGTTTACATTGGATGATGACATCTATCATCGAGAT
>NZ_JBHIRO010000022.1:0-19620 GCF_042197165.1 Bartonella sp. AA23NXGY
CGTGCTGGTGGCTTTATAGAGTGGCTTTGCTCCTATATTATTCATGTTTATTGTTGTCGTACCAATATTTATACCACGCGCCTTAAAGCGGATAATGATATCGTTTTTATATTTCGCTATCGGCGACACCGTCGTCAACGTGATTGATGTTGTTTGTTCCTTTCCATTCACAATAAACTTTGAGTCAAGAGAACCACCATTATCGGCAAGATATTCACGTATACGCTGCATCATGACCCGCGCACTATCATTAACAGAACTAGGCGGCTGCCCTTCTGCCCAATTAATGATACTATCGGAATTCGCATTTTGATCAGCTGTGAGTGACCAGTCATAAATATCAGACATGATAAGCCCCCGTTCTTCTTAATAGCTCTTCGCGCAATTGCTCTTCTTTTTGCCGCCCATAGGAACCAACAGATTGCCGCCTAGAAGGATCAATAAGAGGTGTTAAATCTGTCGGTCCCCCAGTTGATTGTGAGAAACCCGCCATGACTGGTTGCTGTAACATTTGTTGCTGTACCATCTGTGCCTGCTGTTTTTGTCGTTCTCCATTCTCTCTCATTAAATGAAGCAAACCGGAAAAGCCCTTTTTAAGAGCACCTGCATCAATACCTTGTGCTTGCAATGGTGTGGTTTCCATAATCTGTCCTGTTAAATTGTCTCTGCTTTCAGGTGCCATCATTCTGTTTGGGAATGGCGTGTCATATGCCATCAATTGGTTGCCCCCTTGATCACCTTGACCCACTTGATTACCTTGAAGTGTCTTTTGAAGCCTCTCAAACCCACGCAAAGGACCCACCTCGTTTGGTGCTGCTTGTCCATTGCTTTGGTTTTTCTGTATCGTTCTCTTCAAAGCATCTCCCGTTTTATTGTAAAGCCCATAAATATGATTCATAAAATCCCCTGCTGTAGCTTCCATATTGCCACCATTGAGTGTGACTGCCTGTCGACCTAAAAGCTGGCTTGCTGGAATATGTGGATTTTTGATAAGCTTTACTGCCCCTGCTGGTCCTTGTTGGTGTGCGAGGTAAAGCTCTGCCTCTGATGGCTCTCTGCCTAATGCTGTGACTAAATAACGCGTATTATCCTTCGTTAACCGTGCCATAGCATCGGTTGCTTGAAAGGGATCAAACTTGTCATTCAGTTGATAGTGTTTTGCTGTTGAATCGAGAAATTGATACAGCCCCCCTGCACTGCTGTTCTTATTTTTTGCATTTGGATTACCATTACTTTCTATCATAGCAACACGTTCAAGAAAGCTTTCTGGTAAACCATATTTTTGTGCTGCCTGTGAGATAGCACGCTTCACTTTAGGAAGAAAATTGATCATTAGTTTATAACCGTTCTATCAACGCTGCTATTCAAAATAATGCCAACAAAATTAATGAATTTTGTGTGATCTTCTTTGGTTATTAAGCGTTTCTTTTCTGCTTCATGAAACTTCTTAATTAATTCAACAGCTTTTTCCCTTGCTAATCCAAAATCTCCTTTTTCCCGCGCTGTTATAAGCGCTGCAATATCTCTCTCAGTATCTTTATGGACGCTTGAGAGTTTGCGTACAAATTCTCTTGCGAAATTTTTTACAACTGCCTTGATGAAAGCAATCTTTCCTATACCCATAGTCTGTTGTGCCCCCCTCTCTTCCACTTCACCTATATGGTTTGGCAATCGTGCAAAAAGCTTTGTTCTTTCCACTTCTGGTTGCAACACTTTCATAAGTTGCTTGGCTTTATCCTCACCAAAAATACGCTGTAATTTTTCTTGACCATTTTTTGTGTCAAACAAACTCAAAAGATTGTGGTCAAAATTCTGTGCATTGCCTGCCGCAGTTTCTATTTGTGACCGTACACCTTTTTGAAAAGCCTCTTTTTCCATCAACCCCAAATCTGAAAGTTGTCTGTTGATTGTATCAAGATCAACACTCTTATTCAGTGCTTTTTTTCCTTGCTCCAAAGCATTACCGATAGTACGCTCGTCATAATAAATTTTCCGTGCCTTAATATATTCTGGAGATGATGTATCCAAAACGTCCAGAATGCGTTGTTTGAAATCAGTCAAATCTCGAGCATATCCCCATTTTCCTTTGATACGTGCAGACTTAATTTGATCATCCAAAACCTCTTTCATCTTATGTAAAATTCGCATATTCAGCTTTGGATATCCATTGCTCCCTATAACTGTTGCATCCGCTTCATTTGGCATTCGCGCAATTGCTTTTTTATAGGCTTTTTGGAAGGCAGGAATTTCTTGCAACCGCGATAAATCTTTACTGACAGCATTAGAAATAGGAGAAGCTTTCGCCCTCTCATAAAATGGTTCAGCCTTGTTCTGTGCTTGTTTGATAATCTCTTGCTTTAAATTAAGCGTATCTACTTTTGGACCCATCACATCTGTCAACGCATCCTTTACCCGCAGTGCACTCGCATCTTGCCTTTCATTCAAACGATTACTTATGAGCGAATATGTATCATGGTCTTTTTTTGCTGCCTTAAAAGCTCTTTTAGCAAGCCCATCATGAAGATCAATAATCATTGAATCAGGACCTCGCTGTTTTAATGCCCTTTCAAGCTTATCAACACCTTCATCCCCTAAAGTTTGGCTTACATCCCTAAGCGCTCTATCGCTTACCTGAAATGCTTCTTTTTCTGGCATTAGCGCTGCTTTTGCTGCCATTTCAGCTGGGCTTATAGGTCCTCTCAATGCTGCTTTAAGTGATTTTGTCACAAAAGGTGTCACTTTTGATACGCCACTGGCAACAAATGGTGTTGCAACGCCTAGCCCTGCACCAAACCCAGCAGACATTAGAGTATCTGCAAGCCCTTCCCCTTCACCACTGCCTGCTATTCCACCATAAATGGCTCCAGTTTTTGCTGCACGCCCCAAGCTAAATTTTGCCGCCTCTTTACTTGCTACTGCTTTCATTGCTGCTTCACCTGCAGCTTTTGCCGCTGCCCGTTCCGCACCCTCTGCTAAAGCAGATTGCACCGCCCTTTCTCCTGCTGCTAAAGCTTTACTGGTTATTTGTGCTCCTGCAACACCAGCTCTACCTCCCAGCACAACATCAGCCCCAATTGCCGCACGAGCAGCCGCAGTAGCACCTGCCGCGGGTGGAAAGAGAGCAGAAGCAATTACGGGTGCCGCAGCACCCGCTAAATTCCCCGCAAGAGATAGATAAAACTGATCTCGGTTCGCCGCTCTTTGATAGTCACGCCATCGCTTTGTTACTTCATTATATTTTTTGACTGCCTCTTTATCTCCCGTCCAATAAGCAATAGGACCCGCTTCTGATATTCCGGCTATTTCATCATCATAGCCCATAGTTAACCCGTGAAGAGCTCCCCATCCAAAAGCACCCGCAACACTTGGATGTGGACCATCTTCCTCTGTTGCACCATTATTTCCTGTAACAGAACCACTTAGCCTTTCCTTATTCTTCGCGAAAAGCTCTTGAAGCTGTTCTGGTGTATAGTCACTTATATGCCCAATGACTCTTGTGTTTTTACGATTAATAAGAGAGGGGATTACTTCAGCCATTGGTTTGTTTCTCCTTAATGCGTCCATCTCTATCAACGAACAACATGCCTTCCGGCAATGCTTCTATCTGTTTTTCTAGTGGATCATTTGACTGTGCATGATTTCCCTTATAAGCATCTTGCCCATAGGCGGCTCGAACGAGCTCGTTTGTTGCTTCTGCACCACCAAAAAGAATTGCGCGCGTTGCTGCATTGGATTTATTGAAAGTGTCAATAACTGTTTTTAAAGATTTCTTCATTTGCTCTGCAGAAAGATCTTGATACAACGCCGCTACAGAGTTTTGCAATGCTTGCAATTCCATATTAGACAAATTCCCAAAGCCAGATGCGCCATTTGGTGAAAATGCTTTTGCTTTTCTCAAGGCATCAAGCCCGATACTTGCCTTCAATGAATCGAGCATATGCCCAAAATCTTTTGCCTTAGAATTAGGAAGGAACGACATTATAGAACCCGTGAAACCAACAACATGCGGGTGTTCCTCAACAATTTTTAGCAATTCTTTAGATGACGAGAGTATACGATTTGACCGGTCTGCTGTATCCAGAATTTGCATTTTCACTTGCTGTTCTTTACGCTCCTCCTCTTTCTGTTCTTGAATTAATTTATGTTCTGCACCACTGCCTGCAATTGGCATCGCACGTATACCATGAGGGGCATTTTCATCCTTAATAAGCATATAACCTGCTTCAGGCTTTGACAGCATGCCATCAGTATTTCCCCCTAATCCAGAAGCAGTGGAACGTTGTCCCCCTTGGACTGGGATAATTTTCCCTGTGCTTGTTGAGACTTGGAAAGTCATATCCTCAGGCAATCCTTGCTCTGCCTTTTCTTCTGATGTCAATGTTCTATAGCCTTCTTGAGGGCTTAACGTGTTGCCTATAACTTTCATGGCAAGATCTGGATATTGCATGATTGCTTGTGCGTCTTTATCATCGTATCCTTTAGAGCGTAAAAACTCAAAAATTGGTCTATTTTGAGCACGTACATTATTGCCCTGCCGCATAACAAGCGCCGCATTTGAAAAGCTTTCTTGCGGTGTTTTTCCTGATGCTAACCCCGCAAAAAAATCCATGAGATGCTCGGAAAATTCTGATTTTCTAAAACGCTTCCATAAGCTACTTGGATTTGCTCCTGTCTGAACAAAGTTATCAAGTGACTTGATATAATCTGTTTTTTGTTCAAGATCACCACTTGCTTTTAAATGCTCCTCTTCTGGTAAGTGTGCATTCAAATGTTTTTCTTCTCCTATAGGTGCATCAAAAAGCTTTTCCTCATCATTTCCAGAATCGTTTTTCAAAGAGTTTTCCGCTATAGATTTCTCATTAAGTTGAGCAATATAATCCATCACATCTTTTTGCTGTCGACCAGCTTCATCCCCATTAGACTGATCAATGTTCGCAACGAGTGGAGATTGAGGAATCATTGATGCAACACCTCCCTGATCTGAGAAGTCATACTTTTGTTGCTCTGGCGCCTCTTGTACCTTAACAGTATCCTTTGAAACATCCGGCAATGGAGGCATTTGGCGCTTTAAATCATCTGTAGACATAATCAATTCTGCTGGCGTTTTTTTCCCAGCTTGTTCTGTCCCTGTTTGAGAACCACGAATAAGCTCTGTAGGACTCAATTTTTGTGGAGTATTATCCCCATTGCTCACATCAAAAGAGTTTGTGCTAAAAGCAGCAAGTTCCAACGCTTTACGCTTTCTATAAGCTTTTTCACGCTCTAATGCATTTAATTCTTCTCGCCAAAACATCACTGCACCCTTTCCATCTCAAAGCCAAGCTTGCTATAATCCACATGCAAAAAACCTGTCGCCTTATGCAAGAAAACAGCTTCTGGCTTTGACTTCAAAACATCCTGTGCCATCACCCCGCGATAGCGCTCTGGGTGCCCCTTGTAGTTGTATTCATAGAGTTTATAGCCATTTCTCTGCCCAGCTTCTCTGATGTTTTCTTTTGCTCTGATATCACTAAGCCCAGCAAAAGTACCAAGGATAGTTCCAACATTTCCAACAATCTCCCACGGATTAGGTTTTGGCTGTGGAGTCAATGTCGTCATTTGTCCTGTTCGCGTTCCATAATTTCCAGCAACAGCCCCACCAGCTGCAAGCAACTTACTTAACTGGTCCCAATCAAGATTGTTCTGCTGCTCCCATTTTTGCCGCTCTTCATCTAATTGCCGTTGATGATTGGCATCAAGTACACTCCCTCCCGTCAACGCATTAAGATTTGCCTGACCTTGACCTTGAAAGAAGTTATTGGCGCCCGCCAACTGATTTTGGTTTGCTTGGTCAATGAGACCATTGGCATTCATCATGTTGTTGACATCTTGGTTATATTGCTGTGATAAAGCTTGTGTTGCTATGCCCCCCAATTCATCAGCCAAAACCCCAGTATGCGCCCCAGAACCATAACGCCCAGCACCTGCCAATGAACTATTAATAGAGCTTGTTGCCTTATTTAATGTGTTTTGAAGCGCTTCATCAAAGTAAGGGTTATTGCCTATTTGTTGCCCTGAAGCCATGTTCTTTAAGTTTTGGCTTGTTGAATTTTGCCCTGTGGCTAATCCATTTAAAGTGTTGTTATCATAGTTATGCGTATTATTGCTAAGCCCATTAATCGCATTCTTTGTTTGATCACTTAAACCCGCAACACGCTGCCCGTCATAAACGGCTTTTCCGCTGCCTTGGTTATAAAAAGTCATGGCATCTTGAGCTGCGTGTTCAAAAATACCTTTTGCCCATGCAGGGGGTGCATTTGTTTGCGTGGTATTTTGCGTTGTCTGAATTGGTTTTGAACTTTTTCCCATGTTAAAGCTGCTTTCTATATTCTAAAAGATTAACGAAATATCCATGCGATTTAAGAGATTTTTCCCACCCTCGCCTGCCTATGATGACAAGCTCTTTTGCCCCTTTTTCCTTGTAATAAGCTTCAATCTGAGTGATAAGCTTTGTTAAGGGTGCTCCTCCCTTTCCACCAAGCGTGACAACAACCGCCCTTAATGCTCCAGTGACGAGTTCTTGTAACTGTGTTGTGACATGCGCCATAAAGTTTTCATGCGCATCAACGATAATCCAAAGAACTTTTTCTCCCTTCAAGATATCATTTAAAATGGTCTCTGTATTATAATCATCAGGGAATTTTTGATTAAAATAAGCTATCGATTTTATGACATTGTCAAAATAGGGCGCCATTTGTTCAGCACTCCATTTTTCTGTATTATAGATCTTAAAATTCATCTTATGCCCGCGGGTTTGAGCGTTACATCAAAGCCTGTTATATGTGTCCATGGCGTGCCTTCTGGTATTCTCAGACGCAAAGCGTGATAACGCGCCCGTGAGCGGATATTATACATCCCAATATTATAGCCGGCATAACGCTCTTTCGCCCAATTTAATTGATTTCTATTATCAATGATAAAAGCCGCTCCAACACTTAAAAAACCATTTGTGGTATCCGCTTGAACAAAAGCCTCACTCATCAGGTTGATTTGCCTGCCCGTATCCCCCACAATTTGTGAAGCAATAACTGCTTCCATCGGAGGACCTGCAAAAAAACCAAATGTGTTGTCTGGCGTAAAGGCTCCCAAAACAGGTGCACCATTTTGCCACATTTTACTATCAAGAGAAGCTGGTAAATCTTTCAAGCTCTCTTGTACTTCGTCTAAGCCTTCTAATGTATAACCAGCAGCAAAGAGGGGAAATAAGAGAAGGTTCTGCCCCTTAATGACACTCCATATTTGCAAGAGCCAATCATAAACATAAATATGCATACCTTCAGTGTTATCATTGATAGAAAAATAAACACGAGAATAGACCGGATCAATACATGCCCTCATCTCATCAATGGCAAAATTATTGTAAAGTGTGAAGATGGTTTTATCGACTTTACCAAAGCCTATAGGGAGCATTTCACCAGCACTGTTGATTTGATAAAAACCATCATCAGAGACAAAGAAAGTACAGTCTCCACGGCTTGCAATTGCTGTGCTGCTTTTCGCCCCTATTTTGTCTTTTATTTTTGCAAAACTGAATATAATTTTAGAGCCTGGTACAAAGGTTGCATGATAAATGGCGGAGCGCATGAAAATAAGTGGATTTGTTGATTCCGTAGACCCTTGAACATATTCTCCATCGGGAAAATCTTGATAATCGCAACTTTTCTCCCCAACCGTCCAATGTGTCGCATCATTCAAACCGGACCACTGAACACGGTTTGGCTTATCTGTTAATTGCATCAGGCAAACAAAATCACCCCACACACGCACAAGTCCAGCACGCGGGGGATTACCACTCAAATCACAAAACCTTTCATCCGTTTTTAACGAAAGCATTTGTGGTGGATCATTGCTATTAACAGCAATGATATGATCACCAAAGGAGGCAAAAGACCAAGGTGCAGTCTCATTGGCGTGATATTGTGTGTAAGGTTTGCTAATGTCTTTCCAGCCGCGCGTGCTGTTGTCATATTCATAAAGTTTTGTTGGTGCCCCCACAATGATGCGAACACCACCCAATGAGCGCACCGCATAGACCCCCAAAATCACATCCGGAAAAGGATCTGAGACCGGCGCCACAATAGGAAACGGAATATACGAATTTGGTGCAGGTAAAACGTTCACGATCTCACTAGAATAACCACTATTAATAAATGCAACATCTGGTCTATACTCAGCAATAGGAATAAAGGTCATCAGAAATCCGTGTGTTGAATTTTTAACAAATTCTTGCGCCGTGATGTTTCAATTTGAAGCGCATCGAGTTGCTCTTGAAACATGGCAAAAGCTGCCGCTGCCATCTGTGGTTCTTTAATAATATTGGTATAAATTTCATATTTTGCACGCGTTTTGATCAGTTCATAGGCTTCTAAAAACCATATGGACGCTTCTTGTGCACTCTCAATATCTTTTATTCTTACAGGGTCAAGAATAAGCCTGATAGAATAAACGCGCTCTGGTGTTGGATACAAGACAAGCTTTTGTTCAAAATAAGCATAGCGTGTAGGCATGCCATGGCTACAATCATCCTCAAGATTCTCAATAACAAGAGGATCTACCTGCAAAAGCTTTGCTTTGCTGTGATTATCTTCATAAACGTAAGCATCAACAATGCGAACAGCAGCCGGAATAACTGGATTTTCCTCTGCGCCATAACGGCTTTTGCCCTTTAGAGTGGTAAAAACAACTTCGCGGCTTTCATTGAAATAAAAAGGCAATCGTTCACAAAAGCGAATAGCCGAAAATATCGCCCTTTGCACTTGATCAACATACTCATCTGTTTGATCATCTATTTCATCCTGAATATCGTTTAACATCTGGATAAAATTTTTATCCCAAGGAGCAATGGTCTGTTTGTCTCCAATCGGACCACCTGTCTGTACTATTATTGTCATATCAGCCTCTTCCAAATGTATTGGGGCATCTTGTATAGGAGGGGGACGCAAGCAATAAACGCCCCCTTGCCTTTAACGATTAGTGTAAAACTCAACAATCACCTCAGCATCACCTTTGGTGCTTTTCTTGTCTCGTGTCATGTAAATCGTACTTTCAGCTTCTAATGGAACATCTCGTTCCTCCATAGGGAGGTACAGATTGCCATCGGTAGATTGCCGAAGCCCTACATCTCCATAATCATTACCATGAGGCTCTTTTCCAAATGTAGCTGTTACATCTTCAAAATCCTCCATGGTATAAGCTGTAATACTTTTTATAAAAGCCCCTCGGGGTAGAACGCCAATTTTTGTTATCAACCCTTGATCTGTACATTTAACACGCGCCCGTAAAAAACTAACCTGCTGCGTAGAGTTGTTACGTCCCTGCAAAACAGGTGGCAATCCCTCATCTGTCATCTCAACAGTTTCAACAGTCTCAACGGTCTCAACAGGTTCCTGTGTAATTAGCGATTTTTCTGCCATAATTGTCATCCTTTAATAATTAGCTTGCTTCGGCAAAAGAAGGGATGACAATGGTACCAAAATCCTGTCCCCCTTGATCAGAATGAGGCAAGGTGTAGCGTGATTTTTTCATGCCGATAATGGTTTTAGCTGCAACCCCAAATTCACGTTGATAATCAAACAGTTCTTCAACAAGTTTATAGCGTGTTCCCCCTTTCCCATCGCCTCCTGTTGCTCCATTGCCAACGCGCCCATAAGCCATGATGATACTTTGCGCACCAAGCAACACAGCACGACGAACAGAGGGAACAGGCTCTTGTGTCTTTGAATTGATACCATTGGGGACATGTTCAGCTTCACGTAAGATAACTCCATTATACATCCCCAGAGAGCCATCAAAAATTGGGTTCTTAGCTCCAGAGCCATCATAAGCTGCCTTGGTAATGTCTAACCATTGCCCGCTCTTTGTATTGGTACGCAATTGAGTTACCTGTGTTGGGTGGAGATACATCACATATGCCGATTTTCCATCAACACGAACCGGACGCAAACGTGGATTAGCAAGTTTTGCGCGTTCAACAGCCCGATCTATAAGATCTAATGTAAAAACATCGTCTTTTGTAAGTTCTTCATCAGTCTTTTTCTTATTGGCACGAATAATACGCAATTTGCTTGGCTCTAATGGAGCATTAAAACCATAGTGTACGGGTTTAAGGGTTATGGTGCGTCCCTCGAAGTGAATCCATGGTGCTGTATAACCTGCTGCCTGAATGAAGAACATCAAACTTAAGCGATCTGCATACCAATCAACAAGCCCATCTTTTGCTTCTGTTCGTAAATTAAATAAAACACGTTGTTGATCAATGGTGCCTTCATATTTTACGCGTACAGCATGAGAAAGCTCGTTAATACGCACCGTTTCATTCATAAATTGGAGGGCTTCTTCATTGCCTTCCAGCGTTTGTCCCTCGCTAACGCCATCCCCCATAAGTTGGACTCTTAATCCGCTCGTCACAGAGTCACCAGCGGATTTTCCTAGCATATCCAATACTTGAATAATGCTGTTTTTTCCTTTTCCCATCAGCGGTGCAATGGGCAACGCTTTTGAAGTTTCTGTGTTTAGCATCTTAGCCCAAACGCCAACGGCTAATGGGTCATTAAGATTTACCTGTGTTACTGCCATTTCAATCAATGCCTTTCTTGGTTTTAAAACTCGCCTTGCGGCACCCCCAAACGATAACAATCACTTGGTTCTCTCTGTTGCGTCACCACGCACATCTCACGCTCTGCTCATAATTTGTTCAAATTTTTCGGGATTTTTCTCAACCCATACAGCAAATTCGGCTTCTGGCATGGAAAAGAGCGTTCTCACATCCATACCGCCTGTTGGAACTTGTCCGCCGCGCGCTGTAAGCGTCCGCGCTGCTTGAGAACGCTCTTGAAGAGCTCCTACTTCGTCCTTAACGGGCGCGCCACTATAGCCAAAAGCTTTTGCTTTTTGCACCAGCACCTCAATTGGATTTATACCGGCTTTCTGACACTGCTGGCATATTTGGCGCAATTCAGCACCAATTTGTTGTTGCCGTGCCTCTGGGTCTTTCCATTGTGGATAAAGGCTTGCTTGCGCTTGTAAGACACTGTCTGCTCTTTCATAGAGATAGTCCGTGATACTGTCTAAATCTGGATATTTATCTTGTACTTGCGCTTTGGCTTCCTCGAAATAATCCCCCAACTTTTGGCGTTCATATTCCTCTTGACTCATGCGCTCTTGGCTCTCTCTCATATGAGAAAACTCATCAAGCAATTTCTGTTGTTCCTGTACCTTATGACTAAGCCATGCAACATGTGCTTGTGGGTCGTCTTCTAGGGAGGGAACATTTTCCTCACGGCGGCGCGTGATTTCTTCCTGCATTGCGGCATATTTTTGCGCAAGTTCAATAGCCAATTCACGCGCTTCAATGGCGCTTTGTTCTGCCTTTTGGCGTGCTTGCCGCTCTTGCTCTAGTTTATCAGATTCTATTACATCAGAATTTGGCTGCTCTTGAAGTGGTTCTACAGCTGGTTGTTCAGAACTTTCCTCTGCATCAACAACTTCCTCAACTTGTTCTGGCTCGACCAACTCAACAACATTATCACTGGCAAAATGTTCATCATAGATTGCTTGTTCTTCAGGCGTAAACTCTTCTTCCATATTCTGTCCCTTCAATGTGTTATTATATTTTTTGTCAAAACTCGATAGTGTTCCAACTGTGCCTGTAAAGCTTTGCGTTCTAAGTCACGCTGCGCTATCTCATTTTTTGCCTGTTGAAGTTCGAGCTGCATACGCGCTTGTTCTTGTTTCAAGAAAAGTTCGATATTTTTCTGCTGCAATGCCGTTTGTTTCTGCTGCGCATCAAGTTGATAGAGTGTGCTCTTTGCTTGCGCTTCTTGCTGTAAAACAGCAATCTTTGCTTGTTGCTCTGGAGTTAATTGTGCTCCTTGGCTTTGTTGCATCATCTGCTGTTGCTGCTGTTCTTGTTGTGCCTGCTGTGCTTTTGCCGTTAAATTTGCTACCAATGTTGCCGGTAGTGGGGAAAGCTTTAAAAGATCTGGAATCATCTCCGGTGTTAAGAAACCACCAAGCAGCGGCAACATCTGCGTAATTGCTGCAAAAGTTTTCTCTTTTTCATTGGGGCTTGTCGGTGAATCATCAACAATAATGTCATACTCAAGCGTCGTAACAGCTTCACGCGTCAACGGCACATATTGGGCATTCTCTTGTCCAGAAATACGTACCAGACGCCCATCAGAGAGATAATTCTGGATAAGATAAAGGATAATCTTTCCCTGCCTACACCGATAAAGCTTGAGATTATCAAACAGCCCCGCAAGCAAATTAAGCGTTGATTGCCGGCGTGTATTTTCCAACACATTGGCTTGGTTGACCTCCCGTGTTCCGATAAACTCAGCCGATAACCCTGTTACATGCGTTATCGCTTCACGCGATTCATTAAACAGCTGGAAAAATCCATTGGGAAATTGTGCACTTGGCTTTGGTTGAATTTTCCCTCCTGTAAGCGCGCCATTTTTAACCCAAGTAATCGTATCCGTTCGCGCCCAGCTTTCCATGGCTTGGCGATCATCATCGAAAGCGTCTCGTTCTGCCATCAAGCCGCCCTTAGACTGGCTATTAAGGATATACATCACTTGGCTAAAATATTTATTCGACCATTTTTGTGGATCTTTTGCGGGGCGAACAATCCCGTAAAACTGGTTTTTAAGCTTATCCAGCGTGCCCGTGATACACTCCCACCCAAGTTGCCCATCAGGTGCTAATGGCTTATCGGGCTTTGCTAAAAGACGTCGTCCTAGAAAAGCGCGTCTCACCACTTTTTTATTAAAACACACCCCTTGTAATTGTGGCATTACCCTTTGAAGCTGTTCAAACTCCTGTTTGCTATAGTTGCGCATCTGTCCGGTTTGAAGATCAGGCGCCTTGTAAGTGGTCTCATATTCAAACCAACGGCATTCAACCAGCGTAACATAGCATTTCCCAGAATACGGATCTGAGAGAGAAGTCGCATTGGAGTCATCTTGATACGCATCAAGCGACACATGAGAATCCTCAGAATCGGTTGTACTATCGATAGCCCAATCGGCGTTAAGATCTTCAACAGCAACATCAGGAAAAAGACTTTTAGCATCCTCAACGGATTTGCGATCAACATACCACATACGCTGTGCGTCAATGAGATTTGGTCTTACAGCATTGGCATCCCAAACCATTTTTAAGGGATCTAAACGTTGAACAGCAGGTATCCCTTCGGGATCTGTATCATAATCAAGCCGCGTATCTGTCCAGCCCATACCGCAAATAACCATATCCTGAAAAGCATCGGAATCGGCATATTCCGCCTCTGCCTCATCACGAAACCATTCTGCTGCTCCAGTAAGCAATTCATTGGGTATTGCCGCTCCCATTTGCCGTGGTTGAAACTGTACTTCGCGCTTATTATTACGCTCCGCCCCAACAATAGCATTCACAAGGGGTGCAATGCGGTTAAAAGTCATGACAGGACGGCGTTGCTCTTTTAAAACCGCAAGATCTTCCTCTGCCCATTGACGACCATTATAAAAATCAAAATCTTCACGCGCCTGTTCACGCCATTCATTAACATGTTCAATATCTTCTGCGTACCAAGACTTTAAACGCTTATAGAGTTCATATTCATCGAGGATTGTCGTTTTTTGAAAGTCTTGATCTAGAATGCCATCCATGATGCCGCTTCTCTTTCCATAGTGCAATAACGCTCTTGCTTGGGTTTGACACTGGGTGCTTCATAGACAATGCACATTAAACCAAAGGCATCCGCCCCATGGCTCGACCAATCATGCTCTGCTCCCAAACCAATGCCGCGCTTCTCATCCCATTTCTCATGATACCAATTCAGTGCTTTGCGCCCTGCTACCGTCATCTCTTCATTAAACCAAACAGACGGCAAAATACGCCGCACCGCCTCTATACGCATCTTAACCGCCCCTGCCCCTTGATTAGGGATCACTTGCGTTTCAAAACCCGCATCATTTAAAGCACTCTCAAAACTCACATTGTGCACACGGTCTCTGGTCGCACCATCATGGGGCAAAACCATCAATGCCTTCTCATAACCATTTTGACGCAACCAACCGATATGTTCCGATAAAGGCTGCCCCTGTGCTTCGTAATAATTAAGCACTCTGATTTCTCGTCCCACAAACTGTGCTATCCATATCGCTGTTGCATCTGCCTTGGCGCCCGTACCCCCAATGTCCCAAAAAGCCCGTATCTGCATTAAAGGGTCACGCGCAACACGCCCTATCCGCCCCTCTTGCTCGGCTGCCAACATTTCCTTTTGATAATAAGCACCTTGAACCGCTTTCAGATAATCCCCTTCCCAGATATGCTTATAGGTCTCTGGACGGTTTCTCAGATCATCCAATCGTGCTTCATTCAAGATCTTGGGAAACTTCGGATTGTCTGACCAGTTGATCTCAACACGCTTAATTGCCTCATTGTCTGAAAAGCGAAACCGCTTCTCAACGGGTGCATTCTCTCGCAACGGGTTCCATGTGACCCATAACTCTGCTCGCCACCCCTCTCCCTCTTCTCGCAAAGTCGGTATAAGCGTCTGCCAAGCCGTCTCTGTAACCGGCTCTGCTTCATCAACCCAACAAAGCAAAATACGCCCCATGGATTTGATACTGGCAATATTACGGTCTAGTCCAGAAAACTGAAAGGCTATACGACCATCTATCGATTTAATCGACGACTCCCCAACCTTGTAATAGTCCTTTAAAAAGTCGTGCGCTTCAATGGCGCGCTTAATCTCCTCCAATGAACTCTCTACTAGCGAATTCTGAAACTGACGTGCACAAAGTATAGTGCCTGATATCCCTCCCATACCAAATTGATAGCCTTTTAAAGCAGCCATCAAGGCAAATGATCTTGTCTTTCCAGACCCTCTTCCTCCCCAAGCAGCACGCACCAAAGCCTTACCTGTAAAAATCGGTATAAGCTTTGGAACAATATTAATCTGTCGTGTCGTCATTGACCAAAGGCGCGATTTCTACACGCGTTATCATCTTAATGGCGCCCCCATCTTCCCCTGTCACTTGAAGAGGCAAAATCTTTCCCAACAATGCCAAATAAGCAGCGGGGCATTTGATTGCCTGTTTTTCTAGATAAGAGATCAAACCATCATCACCATATTTCTTACCAGCGCGCTCAGCTGCCTTAAGCACTGCTTCTTTCAAAATACGTGTCGTTTTATTTGGCACACCTTTTACTCGCCCTTGACCTGCCTTTGGGGGCGTTTTTTTTGCAAGTTTTTCAGTGGTTTTCATGTGTGTTTCTTTTTGTAAACAAGACAATAAAAAAACCCCGCAAAAGCAGGGCTCTGAACAATCATATAAACTTATAAGAAAGGTTATACCTTTACCGTAATTCTAGACACAATTCGACTAGTACAGCAACGCCATAAAACACTATTTTTCATATCCTGTCAACAAAAAAATCACGATATTGTATATTTTTTATTTTTTTACCTAAATCTAGTGTCTTTAACAACCAACCACTCACAATTGTATCATCTAAACGAATCAATTATATGACTAGAAACTAATAAAAAGCGGGGGAGAACAATGCGTGATATTGTCATAGTAATAGTGGGTATACTCATCCTATGGGCTATAGTCTCTGACATGCGGGAAGAAGCAGAGAATGGTCGGAATACAGAATTTCAAGGTACTCTTTTATTAGCCATAGTACTTGGGGTGCTTTGGTATCTTGAATTTTCAAGAAACTCTTTATTAGTAGTAGCAATTTTGTTGTTTGCTTGGAGAAATTACCTAGGAATAATAGCAAATTTTGAACATGATCGCTTAGTCGAATACTCTCAGATGGCGTTTGATTATGAGAATGAAAAAATTAATAAAGCGATTATACAACGAAACGAAGCAGTTAAGGAAAACAGTAGGATGGTCGATAGACACTACAAAGCGATTAAGGAACAAGAGAAAATAATTGAGGAATTATACGAAAAGCTTTGGCAACAACAGAAACAGATAATGATAATGGAAAAACAGAATGAATCTGGTTGAGAAAAAAATCAATTAAAAATTCAATACTATGATTAATGATTAATAAAAAGGGGGAGAAAATGTGGTTTATTATAGGAATTGTAATCCTTATCTTAATAATCCCAATATTAATTGATATTATTATATTAGTAATTTACGGCATTGGATTATTTCTAGGGGGCATACTTGAAACTCTAAAAGAGTTCCTAAATTTAGTAGGAAAAATACTATTAACAATAATACTGCCAACGTTAGAAACTATCGATTATGCTTTTACAAAGGATAAAAGCAAATGGAACGAAATAATTGAAAAACGAGAAAGATTTAGAGAACATAAAGCGATTAAGAAAAAAAACGGAGAAAAAACGATAAATTATTACTTTCGTTTTGCTAAACGCAGCTTATTTTTATTCTTACGCCTTATGGCACTCTCCTATTTCACAGCAGTGGTTACCTTTATAATTATGTTTTCTACAGGGTACATCATTGCTACGTTTTTCCCCCGCTCTTTTGCCCCTTATTTGTTAGGGACAATTATTTTAATGCTTACTCTTCCCCTTACAGTCTGTATGGCACCAATCCAATATAGAATACAAGCGCTACCTGTTTCATTTTTACTACAAACAATGCTTCTCTGGATTCAGTTTCGCGAAAACCTCTCTATGGGTATTGTATTCTATATCGCATTCTTTGAGCTATTCGTATATATATTATTTAGCTTTTCTCACGCAGTATTTATAGCCGAAATATCAGAAGAGCAATCAACTGCCTTTGAAACATTATAACAAACATTTACCATTTAGTTTTTCTGTCAAAATATTTATGAAGCGCGTTAAGAGCGACCCGCAATGAATTCACAAGATGTGGTAATGTTTTGTCTTCGACAACAATATATTGTATTGCTGCATAAAGATTATACTGTCTATAGAGATGTTGTGTTTCTTTTATCACCTCTTGCATATTAGAAAACTGTTCTGTTGCAAATTCAACCCATTTTTCTCTTGCTTTGTCATCAGAAGATGATGGTATTTCGTCATAAACAGCGCTTGGTAAACCTTTTGCACACAAATAGTCATTTTTCACTTCAAGATATTTTTGCGCAGCATCATACTGGTCTTGAGTAAGCACACCTTGCAAACAAAGCCGCCCAACATAAGTACCAGCAAGCGGATTTTTAGCCTCTTCTATGGTCAAGCAGAAGCGTTTAGCACGCATTTCAATTGCCAATTGATTAACAGGATCTTGACGTACTTTCACTTGTGAAATGTAAGCATCTTTCTTTTTCATACATCCCCTAATCTGTGGGAGCCCACATGTTTCTCTTTGCTCTATTTTTCAATCAAAATGGTATGCTGTCATTAAGAGATGCACTATGATCAGCGGCACCTGAAGCGATAGCATAATTTTGAGAAGTAATAGATGAAGGGGCAGATTGATCTTTCTTTACATCAAGCAAATACAACTCGCCTTTGAATTGTGGTAAAATAATCTCTGTTGTGTAACGGTCATGCCCATTTTTATCTTGCCATTTGCGTGTCTGTAATTTTCCTTCTACGTAAACTTTTGAACCTTTGTTGAGATACTGAAGTGCAATTTTTGCCAAATGTGGATTAAAAATCACAACTGAATGCCATTCAGTTTTCTCTACTTTTTGATGAGTATTTTTATCTGTATAGCTCTCAGAAGTTGCCATACGAAAATTGACTACTTCTGCTCCAGAATTCATTGTTTTGCTTTCGGGATCAGCACCTAAACGCCCGATTAATGTCACTTTATTTAGCATGTTTTTTCTTACCTTAAACTTGTACTTTAATACATAGAAAATCTTAGCATGATTTGCTTATTTTTTCAATTATTTCAAAATGATATTTATGTTTTTTAACATATAAAATTATATTTAATATGCAAAAAAACATAAATAGTTCAGTGTTCATTTAAAACTCTTGAAATACATACATAAATGTATTAACATAAGATATGAAAATAAGATTTGAATGGGATGAAGCTAAAGCGAAAAGTAATCTTAGAAAGCACCGTGTCAGTTTTGAAATTGCTGCTCGTGTTTTTGCAGACCCGTTCGCCATGGTTAAACAAGACCGTATTGAAAACGGAGAATATCGTTGGCAAACTTTGGGTCTTGTGGATGGTTTTTTACTGCTGCTCGTGGCGCATACTGTCCATGATGATAAAGATGGTATAGAAGTAATCCGTATTATTTCAGCGCGGCGTGCTAACTCGAAAGAAAGGAAACGTTATGAAGAAGAAAGTTCTTTATGAAATTGATGTAGGTAACTTATCACCTTTGACAGATAAACAGAGAGTTGAAGTTGATAAGCTGGCTGCAATGCCGGACAGTGCAATTGATCATAGTGATATTCCGTCACTCAATGATGCATTTTGGAAAAACGCCGTTCGCAATCCATTCTATAAACCAACCAAAACTGTCACAACAGTACGTGTGGATTCAGACGTTCTAGCGTGGCTTAAAAGTCAAGGGAAAGGATATCAAACACGGATTAACGCAATTTTACGTGACGCCATGCTTCGTTCAATGCGTTGATCTCTTTCCTGCTACAAAGAGTATCAAACTGCTTTCGATAGTTTTTTATCTCCTTGTTGATCTCATCTATGAACGTTGAGAAGAGACAACGTAATCTGAACAGTTTTATAAAATCGGAAATTTTACTATAGCTTTTTAACTGAGCACTGTAGTGTGTAAATAGATATATTTATTAAACTGCGTGTACGTAACATAAGGAAAAATACACAAACTAAAAAAGAATACCAAAGAGCAATATCTGAGTACCAAAGTACAGTATCCAATGGAAAAGAAAGCTTGTACTCCACGTACTTAGAAATGAAAGGTAAAGAAACAGTTTCTTTATAACTATTTGGAAAAATTAAAACGACAAGCGCTAAACTTATTAGCTTTAAAAGTCTGTGCATATACTGTTGTAAATCACGTGTTAATGTCTTCCAACCTGTTGTATTGCCGCGTTTGTATTTTGGATTGTTCTGCAACTCAAAAGGAATATGAGAATTGCATAAAATTGCAAAAACCACTGTGACTATTACCAAAGAAACAGATGCGAATGTCAAAATACTTTGAATAAAGTAGGGATTTTTTTTAATTCCTAAAAAACATAAAGATATAAAAGTTATAATGCCAAACAAGGCTCTTAGCTGCTTATCTGTAAACATATTTATTTCCTACGGTATCTTTTTATCGATTTAAACACATGCCTAATCGTAAAATCATCAGCACTTTTCACTAGTTTGCTGCGGACCAAAGCGTTTCATTATCCCACCAATGCCATTTAAAGTTTCTTCAAGCTCTTGCTTGTGAACAAGCGTTCAAGGCATTGATTTATAATCATAATCTAGCGTTATTCATATTGAATGAGAACCCTGAATAACGTAAGATTCTCTCATCTTAAATCTGTGTATCTTGAATCAATTCATATCACTTGCTTGCACACCACAAGCGGGGCTGACGTGTGGGTAAAAACTATAGCAGAAAGGAGTAAAAATGGTTCTTATGAATCGTCTTAATGCAAGATCTGTCGCAACATTGGGAACTGGCAAATATAAT
>NZ_JBHIRO010000023.1:0-13278 GCF_042197165.1 Bartonella sp. AA23NXGY
CGTGCTGGTGGCTTTATAGAGTGGCTTTGCTCCTATATTATTCATGTTTATTGTTGTCGTACCAATATTTATACCACACGCCTTAAAGCGGATAATGATATCGTTTTTATATTTTGCTATTGGAGAAAGCGTCGTCAACGTAAAGGAGAAGTGCAATGCACCTTTACGAGTTTTTTGGACTTCATGATTTTTTATACAACATTATGCCCCCCAAGATTATGTGCCCTTAAGCAGCTACAGTCGTTGATACAATATCCTCAGCAAGCATTTGTTCATCTTGCACATATATTTTTAGTATTTTTAATAATTTTTTTTTGGAAGATTTCTTGGTACGGCACGCGATACATCAGTGCTAACGTTCTCTTAAAAAACACCCAGATAATTAATCAGCTTCAAAAAACAACCTTACCAATGAAGTACTAGCTAGAGGGTTGCATGCACAACGCAATAATGGCACACTGCTTCCCACAAGCGTGCTTCACATATTGCACGCATAGCCTGTACAGAGTCTACCGCTCCTAAATACTCAAACGTAAAAACGTAATGCTACTGGATCGTATAGTGACCGCAGCTGCACCCTTAAACACCGGTTCCTCCCCATATCATAATGCTTGACAAAAGCATCATGCCATCATAGCAACGGCTTTGCGTAGGGGTTCCACAACATAGTTCTATAAATTGTTGACGGCATTGCCAAGCTAACAGTTTTCTTGCCCACCTACGCCAATGAGACCATCACTATCCTCTTTTTGAATCGTAAAACAAAATGATTTCCCATGAGCGATAAACCATCTGCTCAAAGTCCAGCTAGCTCAAACTCATAGCATTCTAAACCTTTAGGCTCGCTCTTCCCCCAAGGGGGTATAGTCAGATATATCACTTCCCTCTCCTATTCACGCGCTGGGATAAAAAAATCTGAAACTACGAGGCAACGCTGCATTTGTATGCAGCGTTGTTGTTAGGAATAAGCTTCTATTGAGATAGTTCTAATGGGAAGTACCCACAGCTAATGGTATAGGGATTAATTTGGATTCTTTCGAAATGCTATATATAAATTTAATGTGCCGCCCCACAACACACCACCAGTAAACCCACTTAAAAGACCAAAAAGAAGGTTAAAATCAAATGCATATTTCAAATCAGGTACAACCTTGAGAAAAACAATCAATGTGAATTTGATGACAAAAGCGATAAGAATAAATGTCAGCGTCAACGGCGTACCAGGCAGAATAATGAAATCCGTTCCCTCTTTGATTTTTAAACGCGCAGTAGCACGCCAGAGCAACCAGCCAACGCCAAAGCCGATCATCAGCCCTGCCAACATTGCGATTGCTCCCCAGCGTGGGAAAGCCAGCTGGTTAATCACATCGCTTGCGCCCAAAAAAAGAAAGACTAACGGCAAGAGAAAAAGGCGGTAAACCTTCGTTTCCCTATCTTTCAATGCGATTATTCCCCTCGCAATGAGAAAAATAAGCAAAATCCAAGCCCATAAAGGGGTTCCGGTCAGAATGTTAAACAATGACATATTATGCTCCATGATGTTTGATGCGATAAAAATATTGCATGATGTTAGGAAGATATTTAGAAAAAAGAATACCAGTACAAATTAAACCCATAGTGATTAACCAAATCTGGGGGGTCCATGTAAAAAAAGCCACTAGAAGACCATTGGCAAAAAAGATGATTACCCAAATACATGTAATATATTTATTGATGAGATAAAATAGGATATGTTTGCGTTTTTCTTCAGAAACACCAGCACTGGCATAAAAAATAGTAAAGGGTTTCTTTACCAGCAAGCTAATCAATGAAACCAGAGCAAGTGACAGATAGCAAAAAACTGTGGGGTAGTTCAGTAAAAGTGTAGACCATCCAGCGAAATAATTAACAAACAGGACAATAAATGTCAGAATGTTAGTAATCATCACGGGTTCTCCCTGCCGGACAATTTTAATATTCACAGCAATAATGAACAATAAAATCACAGTTAAGATGAGAGAGCGTTCGACCAGAGTTAAAAAGTTTCCATTGATAACCCAGGAGTAAATACTCCACGGAATAAAAGAGATTATTATGTTAAACATGGCGCATCCTCCTTTTTATATTTGATAGAAAACTTACCGCAAGTGCTTCGTTTTTTAGTTTCCGTATGAATATAAAAAACGCCACCCGGTTCACACTCTGTATCCTGTTTAATGGTCAACTGATAGGTATCTCCCGGATAAACTGCTTCAATGAACTTTACTTTTTTCAGCGCAACAGATGCGATATTTTTCGTCCTACCCTGCGTGGCTAAAGCCAGAACCATCTCAATCAATAGTGAACCAGGACATATGGCGCGGGAAGGGAAATGTTCCTCAAAAAGCGGGTGATGCGCATTAAAGGAAAAAGTACAAGAATCTCCGGTTACGGAGGAAATTTTACATAAATCGCCTAGTAATGGAAGAGCGACTTTCTGAGAACACGAGCCAAGGAAGCAGACCTTACTGACCATGATGATTGCCTGCGCAATAACGGCCTTTCCATTGTCATATGTGCTAGCCTTACAGTGAATACGGTAGGCCTCATTAATGCGTTCAATATGTCCTTCAACGCATAACCGATCGCTATCAAAATGGGTGGTAGAGAAAAACTGTTCAACCATAACAGGGAGATAGCGATAAGTGAGATCCGAGTTTTTAGCCACCATGGTGGCGAATCGAACTGAAAACTGATGCAAGGCTTCGAGTAACAAGCCCTGTTTTAAATAGTTATGGGCTAACTCCCAGTGAGAAATATCGATTTGCCCGCAAGCACGCATCGGTGCGGTTAAAGTGATACTCTGACATATACCCAAGAAATTTGGCTTGGTGTGATGTTTTATAGCCATAATTTGGGGACCTTTTTATATTTTTTTCTTAAATCCTTTGATGATAAACCGAAGGAATGAGCACTAAACCGCGCTTGATAGTGCGCGAGAAGTATCGGCATACGACAAACGAAAAAAGCCAACAATCCCAGCTCAGGAGAAGCCCGATGTTTGCTCATGATGCTTGCAATTAGAAAATCGACATTGGGTTGCAGTCCTGTATTGTCTGAAATAGATCGCGCAAGCGAACTGAAGGGACGCATAGGCACCTGAAAGCGTGAAAAAAAGTAATCAACCCGGACATCCCGTTGCATAATCGGGTGACCAAACCCTGGCCAGGGTTTGTCTTTGCAATAATGCGTTACCGCCGCCTCAAGATTCCCGGCTTCAATCTCATGGAGGACACTAGAAAGTCGTATGATAGCATATTTGCAGGCTCCCATATGCGCGGGGCCAGTGGCACAAAACCCACCGATTAGTGCAGAAATGACGTCGCTCTTGGTACTGGCAATAAATCTTATCGTGGTGGTTGTAGGTGTCACAATACCAAACCCGCCCAGCAGTAGAGACATGCACCGGCAAAGCATATCAATATCCCAGTCGGAAGAAGCTTCCTTGCTAGTTAATGCTAACCAAAAAGCACGCTCAAAGGTATTGCAATTTTCGATCGCCGGAAAATCGGAAAACTGTTGGGAAGAGCGCGCCAATGCAATAATCCACGGCATCAGCAAGATAATTTTAAGACAACTACCGTCGCTTACGGGAGCCATGACCTTACCCTGAGCCGCCGAAACCTCAACTTGCGATAATAACATCATAAATCGCTGCGTTAAACTCAAAGATGGCAATGCATTGATCAGTTGATGCATCGCCTGCAGTTTGGCTGTAGGGTTCGTCTTTTGCAGTTCGGCGCTAGCATTCTGAATCAGCCGATCCATCTGTTCTTCATTAAGAAGGTTGCCGGTCAGTGCAAACCATGCGTTCTGCAAATAACGGTTTTCATCGGCAATATCAATCAAATTACATCCACGAATAAACAATACGTTATTATCTAAATCATAATTATCAATAACATCATCTGACATGATTTACTCCTGCTGCTCCGGTGACACGCTATAAAACCTGATGTTGACATTTATCGTATGCGAATTCCCTGATACAATTTCATTACACAAATTATCAAGTTGCATGACAGGACTCCCTTGCGTCATAAACTAGCAGGCATTTCCCTCTGGATGAGAAAAGCAAATCGCTATATTCGACGAGGGTGAGATTAATACGCCCGCGCTTTTTCATATAGGCTTCATAAATATCCGGCAAATGATAGATTTCCTCAGTTAGTTCGGACAAATCAAGGTTGTGAAATACTTCGCAGCAGATTTTAATATCCATAATCTCTTGTCTATCCGCGGATAAAGACAATACAATTTGAACAATCACATCGGGCAACCTTCGATTAATAATTTTGAATATTTTTTCATGGCTAATCAAATTTCCCATGAAATTAAAATCAACAGCATTGCGTTTAATACCTTCAAAATAGAGGTCACCATTTTCAACGGATAATGTGCCCATATCGCCCACGGAATATCTGATAAGTTTGCGCGAGACATCGGGATCCAGCGATGTCACTAGCAGTCCTCTCTTATCTTCATATTCAAAGAAGAAATCATCGCTGAAGAGTAGGTACCGATTAAGCCGCCCTTCGGCGGACATACCAATGAAACCGCACTCCGACAAACCATATAAACCAATTATCCGCAGATCGGCGCCCAGCATCTTGCGCAGATAGTTTTCATGCACGCTCAGCATCGATTCACCAGTAAAGACCACTTTTTTAATTGCCAGTGGAACCCCAAGGCTGAGCATAGCTTCAACGAACTGAACGATGGTGCTGGGCACACCAAACAGTACCGAGAGTCGTATTTCAGCCAGAAACTCGAAATGACTCTTCAGCAGCAGAGCAATATCGCCAACCGGCACAACATGTGCACGGCAATTTTTTAAAATTTCACACGCCAAGTAGTGTAAAGATGAAAACAGATTAATCGTAAACAGGTTGCCAACAACATCCCCTAGGGAAAAAACCTGCCGCGCCGCGCAGGTTACGAATTAAATTGCGCTCTGATGAGCTGATCCCTTCCTTACAGAATTTTAAACGAACGTTGGCCATTTTCATCGCCCCAGTGATGCCACTTGTAGCACTAATCAGCATCGGTAAGTGTTCACCCGCAGAGTCCACTTGAGTCAAAGAACCACTATCACCAGTGATCGAATAAACGCGTGTACTTATCCTAACCAAATCGGGGAAAGCAATGTAATCGAGTGCATGGCAGCCAGTTATTGCCGTTATACGTGGTTGCATTTTTGCATACATTTCAGCACAGAAATAATCCATGATAACTCAGACCTTTTTAATGAAAATTGCACAACCCAGAGCTGCTAGACCTTCTCCACGTGTCACTGTCCAGCTCATCTCACTAAGATCGCAGCCGTATAAAAGATCGGTGATACCGGCTAATGTAAATTTTTCTTCTGTGGACATAGCTGCCACACCGCATTCACGACGTGATTGGTTAAAAATACCAGTGCTGTTTCTTCTGAATCAGCCAAGGGGTCGTGGATGATAATACGACCGCCGCGATCTAAAACACAGCACAACTCCTGTAATCCTTTTTTAGGTTCAGCCCAGTGATGAATTACGGAACGGACATAAATCATTGAAAAGGAGTTATCGGGAAACGGTAAATTGCTGACACTGGCTTCAATGATGTTGAATGCATGCTGGTATTTTAACTCGGTACATTTTTTAACACAAAATTGAACCATACGGGGATCGATATCAACCCCGTAAAAGAAATAGTCTGTGAGTTTTTGGGAGCGGTAAAGCTTGAAAAGCATGTGGCCAGTTCCCATGCCAATATCGAGAATTTTTTCTTCGCAGAAGTAACACCAGATGCTTCTTCCAGAATTCTTTCCATCAAATACGCATTCCACGGTGATGTACCTTCAATAGCATACCTTTCATAGTGCTCAGGGGTGATATTCACCAGTAAATCATTCATCACATATTCCTCTAAATGAAGCTAGTTATGGCATTGCCGTAAACTCGTTAAAAACTAACTGGGTATAGAAACGGTTACGTCCTCATATAAGAGGTCATCTAAAATAATTGATTGCAAACATGCATCCAGCAAAACAACGGTTATCACAGATTGACAAAGATAATAGCAGTTACAAATAAACGTCATCCCTTTAAACACAAATGTATTCACAACGTACCGAAAAACACATCGCGTCCTGTCATGTTCAACTAAAAAGTAATCATTTATATCAAAAGTACACGCCGAGATGGCGCATAATGCCTTATACAAGCTCTCCATGCAGCTAAATATTGTGGTGCATAGTCGATTATCCAGCACCTGCCCTGCTGGAAAGTCCGCGCATTTTTCACAGTAATCTAGCATAAATGGCCTCGGTAGTTTTTTTCTCAATAAATTCGATATCAACCCCGACAGACTGAATCCGCGGATCATTATTAAGCAACATAATACTTTTACTCCGTCCATGGCTCACAGAACTGTGTGACATCTTTACATCTGGCAAAATCCGTTTAAATATATCGATAAAAAGTACCTTCGCCATTTCACGATGCAATATCATTCTCGATGTACGTCTCGTCGATACAGGCAAATAACGATGAAGCCTATCAATAGCTAAAAAATAGGTATAAAAAGAATGGCTCACAATGCACAGATAATTGTTTGCACGGCGATTAACATACACTCTGCTCATACCATGAGCTTTATCTACATGGTACATTTTATTTTCCCTGTATTTGTCGTGGCAATTTTTCTGATATTTACTTTAAATGCATACTGATACCATTTATCAGTCAATAGTTTAGTAACGACTTTAACCTGCTCACTATTTGCCGACATATCAAGGTTGAGATAAAGATCGCCGTTCTGTGCTTTTGAAAAGTAATGCCTTAAACATCCGGCATACTTAATAATGTCATTTGAGATCAGTTGAACTGGGATAAACTTACCATTGTGTTTAAATTCATTAACGGCTCTGGCTATCCAGTAATAGCATTCGGATTCATCTTTAACAAACAGGTCGCCGGAATCAAACCATTCATCACGCGGCTTTAATTGCAAGGAACTATCAACATAACCATCACACGCGAAAGGCGTTTTATAAAACATACGGCGCACTGAATCAGAAGCATCCGCCCGATCAATGGGGCGCAAATCAATTTTTATATCACTCACCAGAACCTTACCCGGTGCCACAACGCCCATATTTACTGGTTCTTTCAATATCGCGTAGCGAGCAGATCTTATTATGAAACAAGCGCGGTCCGGATTCGGTCTGACCGAAGTTATTCCATAACGTCGTGCATGATGAGAGGATGCCCGATGCTTGTACGGTAAGCAAACGATCGGATGCATTCAAGATATTTTGCACATGGATTCGGCTTTTGGTAAAAATGTCGCTTACTTCCAGCATCCAGTCACCGATTAAAGGCAAGTTGGTAATGCTATAGTGCGAAACGAGTTCAACAATATTACTTATTTGAAATTTTTCAAATACCAGTTTGCTATCCGATAAGAAGGCACATAGCATAGTAGAGAGACCATACATATACTGCACCGGGAAATAACACAATGAGCAATCTTCATTACTTAGTCCAAGAGATTGGCTCACCGCGATGGCATTCTCAATCAGAATATTTTCATGATATTGAATCAACTTCGGCTTACTGGTTGTTCCGGAGGTACAAAAATAGAAATGCGCGCACGGATATACTGTAAAATCAGCCAGATTTTCGTTCACAGTTGAAAAACAGTGATCAAACGCGATATTAATCCGGTGACTGATGATACTAATATTCCTAACTTCATGGCTCATTACAACAGCCGCAATGCAATTGGCATCAACCAGCATATCAACAATGTCTAAATCATGAATACTGACGATCCAAGCTTTCAATTTTAGCATAGACGCAACAAAATAGCTGATTAGACCTTCGAAATTATTTCTAATCACAAAAACAAACAGCTTATTTTGCTCTTCTTGCGGGTGATCACGAAAATATCTAACTACGGTATCTGCACACCCTTTTGTCATCATGCTGACATCCTCTGCCGAATAATGACTGTGATGATAAATCACTTGCCAGTTTCTTTCTAATAAGGAATATATTGTTAGCATGAGGTGTCCCTTACAGATATTGTGGATTCCCTAAAACCAAGCTGCTTGCGCTACCACCCATACCAAATGAGTTTTTCAATGCATATTTAAGCGGTCGGTACTGATGCTCCCTCACAAGCGCAATGCTAGCAGGCAATTGAGGATCGATTTCATCACAATTCAAAATTTTAGGCAAAACATTGTTCCGAAAAGAAACCAGTACACACAAAATTTCCATCGCACAGGCAGCAGCAATCAGATGCCCGTGCCAAGATTTTGTTGCCACAATCGCTGGGTTGTACGCGCCAAAAACCGTTCTGATTGCGCTGGCTTAGTGCTGATCATTTTGTACTGTCGATGTCCCATGTGTATTCACAAAATCAATAGCGGTACGGTCAATACCGCATGTTCGATGGCTCGTTCCATCGACAGTTGCATTTCGAGATCATCTTTATGCGGCGCTACAATATGCTGTGCGCAAAGTGCACCGCCGTAACCCAATAAATAGGCCAACGGCTCACGCTGCCGCGCCAGTACGTTAGATAATTTTTCAATAACGAACAGACCTGCGCCCTCCGCTAAAACAAATCCGCTGCGATGCCGGTCAAAAGGCCGCGAACGCCGTGGTCCACTGTAGTTTTGATCAGTCGATATCACTCCCATTTCTTCTAATCGCGCAAGATCATGAGACAAGCACCATATCGTTCTTCCATCGGTATGTCCTATATCTATTCACGAAACATAGCTGCTTCAGAGTGGGAAATACTATATATTTGTAGCAATTTCTTTTAATTGATTCATATCAAAATACAAATCCGATACCTTTTGGCAAAATTTATCAAGATAAATAAACAATTCATCAGAGAGAGATATCTTTTTTTCTCGAATTCTCATTAAATCCTCAGTTTTATTATTTAACGGATGCGCTTCAAAATTACTTGCACGATTTCCTGCTAATTTGGTAGGCATATAATGATTTATGATGTTACAAAAACTACAATCTAAAGGGCCTGAAACATTACTTCCAACCATACCAACGTAGTTATTTTTATTCTCAAAACACTTATATAATTCTTTAATATTACTTGCAAATGGCTTATAGACAAAATCATTATAGCCATATTCGTGAATTTTTTCATAACCACATTTCACGAATGTCTCATCAGCGATATTTAAGAAACCCAAATCTGGAATTTTTGAAGGAAATTTCACAGGCTGTTCTATTCCAAACAAATTATTCTTATCTATCCTATCAATAAAATAATTCCACTGCTCAAAATTAATACTTGCATTGAAATCAATAATAAATTTTACATTTTTGTTTTCATTAACAATTGCAATTGTATCATCCAAATACTGATTCGATGATTTCAATTTTATCAAATCGTAATTACGTATCTCATCATCAATAATTGCACCTATTCCTATCGTTTTAATAGATTTCTTTAATCCAGAATTAATAATTTTAGCCATTTCAACTTTTTTAAAAAAATCTTCCAACCCAAAGAAATAGCTTAAAGAATTTGCAAAGTGTTTACTTTTATTTATTGATCGTTCATTTACAGATTTTATAAAATCGTCCGGCATTTCTCCGTGACTAGGTGACAATGGCAACTCCATAGCAAAGGGCGAAATAACTTTATCCTGAGCAGTAAATAAAATTATCAGTTCTGTTTTTTCAACTAACACACCAGAAGAACTGTGAAAAGAATCCGATAGTTTATATTTATTGGTGTAAACTCTGATGCGTATATCCATATTTTATCTCACAGCCAGAAAAAAAATCCCGTATCATATTTAACTGAAATCTATTCTCATACTTTTTTCTATTTTCAAAATTAACTAAAATGAACTCGGGAGTAGCGATACGTATTAGAGCTAACACTTCTGCCAAATCGAATCTCTCCGATAAAGTAATCGTCACACTATATGGTACGCTATCTTTTTTCATACATTCTATGTTACGCACCCACGTTTGTTTATATTTTTTACTGTCTAGATTTCTTATCTCTGAAATAACATCTGTGCCTATTTGTATCCCTAAAAAGAACGGATTACTCTTTAATAGCTTCAAATATGGTTGAATATAGATGTGCCCCCTGTTGCAATCCGAAAATATTTTTTGCAAATGAGACACATACAAGTATATTTATGAAGTAAATCATAATCGAGCTCAAAAGGCTCTCCACCAGAAAGAATAATAAAATCAGATTTTATGTCATTTATTGTATATAAAGATTCAGGCAACACGTCATCTCTCACCATATATTCCATCGAATACGGACAATGATTGCAGCCCGCACTGCAATTTTCATTACAAATTACAATATTATCGCCCATGAAATTTCTTATTCAAGTTCATATAATCCAATACTAATTGTTTCATGAAAATATTTTGGTATAGAGAAAGATCAGAAATTTTTTTAGCCACAAACGCTTTTATCATTGGTAAAGCTTCATCCTTTGATATAGACAGCAAATGAGAAATATAGTCTATCCGTTCTTCTAAATTGAGAGATAATCTTGGACTGGTGAAAAATGTTAAGATATCCAATTCCGGACTGGCTTCTTGACATAAATCCCAATCCACTACCATAAAAGAACTATCAGAAGTAACAATGATATTATCAGGATGTAAATCTCCATGTGATAAGATTATATTCTTGCTTAATCGATCTTGAAAGATCTTATTGATTTGATCAATAATCGCCTTTTGATGTAGCAAATCCATTTGGCTCAATACAGTACCCCGGATAAACTCCCATTCGACTATTTCATCGCAAAGTGTTATCAAATTTGGTGCAGGATAGAGACTTTGTCGAAAAGAGCCATCCTTGATGTTTTCATTAATGCACGATGCTTCCGGATAAATTTGCCCATAGCAAAACTCTTGATGCTTGCGTTTCAAGAAATGTTGTTTTGACGATTGTGCATTTTCAGGCTGTAACCAAATGATTTCTTGTTTTCTGACAAAAATAATTAAAGCAGACACCCCAAAAATCACAGCCATAATCACTGCCAACCACAAATTAGCTTGCCAGAATGTTGAAAAAACATGACCGTATAAAAAACTGAATGCAAAGGATACAACAGCTGTAATAATGGCTGTAAATGATAAAACAGTCGCGATAGCTTTGGGATCAATCAGTGAATTTATAAGAAGAGACGACAGATAAGATCGATAAGCAGATTTAAAAACACATAGCAGTAAAAATCCTAATATAAGAGCCGCAATGATTTGAAATGACATGAGAAAAAAAGCAATGGTTACCATACAACCAATCATTAAGACGGGAAAAATAGGATTTTGAAACTTTGAAAAATACTTCTGAAACAATATATTGGAACTTGCTGAAAAAAAATTCCCAATGATAAAAATAATCGAAACCAAAATAGCAGGTTGAAATGGCAAAAAATCAGAAAATGCGATAGAAACAGTTCGATTATTAACCAAAATAGCAAAAGCTGAAACTGCACTTAAAAAAACAAGAGTGAAGCGATAAGGGTTTTTGACTTCTTTACGGCTGGCGCACATAACTGTGAAAATACTCGGATGAGCGTTGATATGAAAACTATCTAATCCCTTCGTCAGTTTTGAAAACATAAAAATAGCAAAAATTAATGAAAGGATTTGAAAAATTACAGGCAATGCAGGATGCACATAATAAAGTATTCCCCCTAAAAAAATAAGTACCGTTGTCACACTATAGGTAACAGCAGCCACTTCGGACTTAACGGAAAACAGTGTGCGATGCTTTGGTACTACAGAAAAGAGTAAACTATCTTCCGCACCTGAGAAACAAGCGGCCGCTAATGTGATACACAACAAATAAGTGGCGTAAGCAAAATATGCATAATTCATAAAAAGAGCTAAAAAACCGCAAAGAAAGAAAAACAGCCCAGTATAAATAACGCGCTTACTTCCATAAACATCTGATAATAAACCCAAGGGGACTTCTAAGATCAAAGGAAGCAATAAAAAATAACTACCGATTAAAACAATATCCGCTTGCGACAAATGCAATTTTTCCGACAAAAAAAGTGGTAAAACAGCAACCACTAGAGCAGTAGACTTGCTAACGCTATAAATCTTAAATTGCTTAACCTTATCCACAAAATACCTTCCCACGACATCCGCTACATGCGCCAGATTCTTTCAAAGATTTTAAAACGCTTTGAGCAGACCAATCTATTGCCTCATAATTTTGTAGATTCCCAAAAGCTTCTGAATAAAAGCAATTTTTTAAATCTCCATTATAGTCCAATACCAAGGATGAAAATGGAAATAAACACATTAACGGCGACGAAACGTACGCAGAATTTTCGCCTAAGTAATAATTAATACAATTTACAAAATTTTGTGACGTCCATGAGATTTTCCTTTCTTGGAACTTTTTATCTATATAAATCTGGAGGGGGGATTCTTTCCTTGATAATTCATCTCTCAAATGAAAAAGTGAGGCGTTTGGCGGAAGAATTTTGTTGCTTAAAGCCTTAGATCGATCCTTTGTATTATTGTTTCTAGAAAAACAAAATGACGACGTATCGAGCGGGTTAAATCCGATATAATCGACATCTTTGCTTATACAAAAATCGATAAAATTAATAATATTTTCTAGAATCTCTTTAGTAACTGTCGCTCTTATTCCTATACTTTGCAGAGGTTGAAGATTCTTAACTGTTTCAATGTTTTCCCACACGCGATCAAATTTATTCGCCCCCCGTATATCATAATATCCTTGGACACTAGTCGAATCCATAGAAATAACAATTTCTTTTATGTCATACTGTGAAATCCATAAATTTTTATGCAATAAGATGCCATTGGTATTTAATTCAACAGGCAGACCTAGTTCATTCAACGTTAATAAAATATCTTTAAGCCTCGGATGCATTAAAGGTTCTCCCCCAGAAAGCATCACTGAGGCAGCTCCTTTTTCTTTCAACATTCTAAATAAGGGTATTAAACTTTCTGGAGTATGCCAATTTTTTTCCTTAATCTTCCAGCAATCGCACATGATACAAGGGCTATTGCAATTCTGGATAATATGTATAATAGGTGTCACAGGTGCCCATAATTTTTTAAGATCAAAAATCGAATCTGACGCACTAATCAAGTTTTCCTTCTTTAAAAGAAAACCATTCTTTTCTAGTTCTCTGATAAACGCAATGGAGAGAGAATGAGTTGAATCTGATAGGCTTTATCCGGCGTGGGATAAAGATGTAATTTC
>NZ_JBHIRO010000024.1:0-12778 GCF_042197165.1 Bartonella sp. AA23NXGY
TCTTCTAAGCGCCCCGTGACATAAACTGATGTGTTGCCTGAGACGTTCCCATTGATCAAAAGCCTATCGGTTTTTTGATCGGCGATTGGTGCTCCATCACTCCATTGTGCGTTGAAGTAAATTTTTGCGTCACCAGAGGCATTGTAGACGGCTTGCGTGTCTGGTTTACCAGAACCTATATACAAAGTTTGGTAATGCTGTTTTTCTGTTGGCTTGCTAAACATAATGGAGCTGTTATCGAGATTAAGCGTAGAAATATCGGAACGAGATCTTTGAGCAATATCAAGTAGTTTTCCATCAGCATCTTTTTCATTGTTACTGATCTTCAACGTCCATTTTGTGTCGTTTTTCAGATCAAAGCGTGTTTGCCCATTTTCGTCATTTCTTACACCGCCTTGTAAGACAGAATGGTCTGCGGTTAAAGTAAACATTTCAACAGGTTTTGTCTTCTGCTTTATGTTTTTGAATAACGTATCTGCAAGGATTTTTGAATTTTTGAGATTAATTTTTCCCATTGATTCATCGGTATTTATTCCAATACCATTTTCAACGATCAGATCTGTATTGGTCAAATTAACTTCACTGTTTTGCCAATCTTGTGGATTACTATTACTTAGGCCATTTAACTTATTTTTAGACAAATCTGTAAAATTCACCCCAGCAACCCCTGCTGTTGCAGAAGTATTTGCGAGATCAATATGTCCATTTCTGTTTATCTTTAGTGCAATTAGTGTTGCATCTATTTTGTTTTCAGCGCCATTGATCATCTTAATCGTGCTATTGGATGCGACAAGTCCAAAATCAACTTTTTCAATCGTTGTTTTTCCGTTTAATTCAATGACGCTATTTGCAGCAGCATTTACACCCATGCTGGGCAGTTCGATTCCCTCAATATTTGTTTTCTTCCCTTTTATCGTTAATTCTTCACTTGTGATTTTGCCTCCATCCGTTACATAAAGACCAAAGAGAGTCTTCGTAATCGTTGTTTTTCCTTTTAATTCAATGACGCTGTTTGGGCCCTCAGCTGATGCGCCTGTAACTGAGCTTTCGCCATTTTCTGTGAGTGCAACATCTTTAACATTAATATATCCACCCAAAGTTGCATATAATGAATTATTACTCCCAGTAACAGTTCCTCCTGTCATGAAAATTTTTGATTGCTCACCAATGGCACTCAGCGCATTATGCTCAGATGAAATGATTTTCGCACCATTGTTTAAAGTAATGCTACTGCCGTTTTGAGCAATTATTGCTTCTCCTTTTGCCTCAAAAGATCCGCCGGTGATTGTTATTTGAGATTTGTTATCTGCTAAGATGCTGTTTTTTGCTTTCGTGACGGTTACATTATTTAAAGTGACAATACTTCCTTTGTCAGCACTTATTCCTTTATCCATAAGAAAGTCATCATTTTCGCTTGATATTTTTACATCTTTCAGCGTGTTTTCTTTGCTGGTGGTGTTAAGAAATGATGCACCTACTGCTTTGTCTCCTGTGACCTCAATCGATCCTCCGGTCATCTTGATTGTCGCATTATCACTTTCGGCTTTAACACCGATCGAAGCATTTTTAATTGTTGTGTTACCATTCAATTCAATAGTGCTGGAACCTCTTGCAAATGCACCGAATTTTGTTCCTTTACCATTTGCTGTGAGCACAACATCTTTAACATTAATATATCCACCAGCTTTTGTATATAATACACTATTGCTACCGGTAACAGTTCCCTCTGTCATAAAAATTTTTGATTGCTCACCAATGGCATTGAGCCCATCACCGTTAAGTGATGTGATTTTTGCCTTATTGTTTAAAGTAATGATACTACCGTTTCGAGCATTGATTGCTGTTTCGTTTGCCTCAAAAGATCCATCGATAACTGTTACTTGAGTTTGGTTATCTGCAAAGATGCTGTTTTTTGCTTTTTTAACAGTTATATTTTTCAAAGTGAGTTTACTTTTTTTTTCAGCTTTTATTGCGTTATAGGGTTCACTGTTTTCACTTGTTATTGTGACATTTTCCATATTTCCGTTACCCGCATTTAGCTGAATAGCGGTTTTATCAACATTGATAGAACCTCCTGTCATTTTGAATGTAGCGTTGTCCGATATATTAACGCCGTATTCATAGGAAGATTTAGTTCCAAGTGGAGCACTAATGATGGTATTGTCCGATAATTCAATCAAACTATCGGATCCTTTAACGGTGACAACGGTTGTAACAGATGGTGGTGTTGGAGAGGTACTCCCCAGCTTTAAATTCTTGCCGATGATTTTTCCACCTGTTTCTGCCCAAATATTATCGTAGCTTTCTTTAGAGACTTCCATTTTTTTTCCATCAGAAACTTTAAGTTCTTTAAGTTCTTCCGCTTGTGTGTTGTGGTAGGTCCCAAATAATAGAATTGCTGCAGTTGCTGTATGCGATAAAAGAGATTTTTTAGACATTTATGTTCTCCTCACTTAAAACTAAGCTACAAATATTTTTTCTGTTTGCCATATCTCCACTTGTTATAAGAAGAACAAACAATATAAGAAAATAAATAATGGTCTATAAAAATATTCTTCTTGCTCACTATTTTATAATTTACTTATAGTTTTATAATTTACTTATAGTCAAATTAAAAAACATAATAATTAATGTATATATTTACATTTAAGTCATATTATATTTATAGTTTTAGTTATTACGTATTAAATATATAATTAAAAATATTAAAATGATATTTAAATACAATATTATAAGCAAATGATCGTTGTTTGTTTGTACTTTTTAATGTTATCACAGTACTGTCATATATTTTGATGCATTAAGGAGAATAAAGGGGGGACAGCATCGTTGGGAACAGCCGTCAGCAAAAATTAAAAAAGTTTACTTAATTTTAGATCTGAGGTGTTTTATATTGGATGTAATGTGTTTTATAAATATGCTAAAGAGTACTGATTGATGCTTTTATAAATCTTAGTTTCTTCTTGAGTATTTTGATAAAGTGGTTGATGTCTTTGTTTTTTGGGTGTATTTAATTAAATTATCTGCGTAAAGAAATATTTTGCAGTATGTTTCCTGTGTAAAGAGGAAAATAATAGTAGCTTGTGCTTTTTATTTACTTACGACAGTAAAACTTTACATTTTCTTTTTGCTTTGAGAAAAAGGGGAAGGGGATTTTATGAAGCAAGCGCGATTTATCAATAAACATATATGATTTATCAATAAATACATATAAGGTGTTTTTTCTGAAAGTTTTACTTTCACTTGGAGATGAAGCGCTTTGCGACATTTTTGTTTATGAGAGATAAATGCCATTCAATATCTAAGACAGCGTAAGGGGCAGATTTCTCAAAATCACTGAATTTATTCTCACCCTTAAGCATAACCACCCGCTTTAGTGCATATTTTCATTCTTTTGCGCAAAGACTGCTACACGCATTTCACGCTCCCCAATTCCAGCAAATTGGCAAGACCTTCCACAGCTGTCTTTTCAGGATTATAACGAAAGCGTTTTTTTGCCTGTGTACGAGCAACTACTTCAATCTGGTATGCATCAAAAACAATACCTAGCCTTGTCAATCAATAAATCTTGATGGAGATGATCTTGGGAGGATAAAGAACAAAAGCTATTCGAGCGATCTTTTTATGAAAGGGTGTCAAGAATAAAAAAAGGCAGCATATCGTGCTGCCTTTTTATTAAATTGAATAGAATGAATAGGCTATTTTTACAGCCTTGATTTAAAACTGATAGCGTATGCCGCCTGAGAAATTTGCTCCAGATATACCAGTTTTCTGAAGCTTTTGTTGATAACTTACATCACCATGAAGGGAGAAATTGTGAGACAGTTGCGCATTGATGCCAACGCCGCCTTCAATTGCAGGTCCCATAGGATCAAGGTCAAAATCTCTGCCAATCTGGATGGTACCATTATCACCAAAGGTTTTGATCAAGTTTACTTTTCCATAGAAAGACATTGGACGGTTGCTTTCAGTGGAAATGGTTTTTGTCAAACGTCCACCAACACGGATCAACCATTGAGAAGGATTTTTCATATCAACGGTAAAATTATCAGCATCTTCAATGGTATTAAACATCAAATGTTGATAGGCAATTTGTGCTTGTGGCTCAAATGTTAAACTTTCCATTCCGGTTGCAAACTCTTTGCCAACAGTGGTGGAGATACTCAACATTTTGGCATTTTGCAATTTTGCGGTTTTACCAATGATAGCATTGGTGATATCTCCTTTTAGAATTCCATAGGATAACAGTGTATCCATATAGAAACCATTGTCATGCTGCACGCTGCCATAAGCTGTTAGTGACCATTTATCCAATGTGCTCTTACTGGCATCCGCTATGTCCTTTGGAGTGAAAGACAGCCGCCCATAGGTGCCTACAAGACCGAAATGTGTTGTGGTATTTTGTCCTTCTAATGCTGCGAATGTGACTCCGGCTTGGAGAGCAGCATAGCGGATATCAGCACCATAACCATATTTGAGAGGTCCGCGTTCAGAAGATAAGGTTCCTGTGTTTCCGTAAGTATAGAGGAAGAAACCGGTTTGTTTTTCCTCTTCTTTTCCTAAGACAGATGTTCTGATATTGGCTAAAAGTGCATTTTGTTTAGCCATATCGGTTAATCCACTATAGAAGAGAGCATTTGGCATGACTAAGTAATTGGCCGTTTGTGCTACAGGGACGATCACACTTGGACCAGAACCAGAATCTGTTTCAAGAATTTCTTTATGTAAGCGGAAATCCCAGAAATTTTCATTCTTCTCATCAAAGAGGCTTTGTGCAACATCGGCTGTACCGTGGCTTGACTCTGGTCCATAGGCCGTTAGCGTATATTTATAAGGCAAACGATTTCTTGTGGTATAGCCATTTACGAGTTTGAAAGAGTCTTCTTGTGCTTTTCCAGATACTTGAATGAGCGAGAGGCCACCTATATTGGAAGGATCAGCAGCATTGACTACACTACTTTCATCTCCTGAATCGCTTTTGATATAAACTGTTGTGGAGCCTGAGACATCACCGTGGATCAAAAGTCTATCGGTTTTTTGATCGGCACTTGCTACCCCATCACTCCAGGCAATGTTGAAGTAAATCTTTGCATTACCAGAGGCGTTGTAGACTGTTTGCGTATCTGGTTTACCAGATCCTATATGCAATGTGTGATAATGATCTTCTGTTGGTCCATTAAAGATAATAGAGCTGTTATCGAGATTAAGCGTGGAAATATCAGAACGAGATCTTTGAGCAATATCAAGCAGATTGCCATCAGCATCTTTTTCTTTTGTACTGGTCTTTAGTGTCCATGTTGTCTTGTTTTTTAGATCAAAATGTACATTTCTGTCTTTAGCAATATTCGCTCTGCCTTCTAAAGTTGAATGATCAGCGCTTAATGTGAAGGTGCCATTGGAGATCGCTTTAACCTCTTTATTGTTCCAATAATTGTCATTTTTCCAAGATTTTGGATCTTCAAAAAGACCATCTCCTAACAATACATCAGCATGGATTTCTGAATTTTTGAGATTTGCTGTACCGATTGATAAAGTTGGAATATCTTCAATGTTTGTGTTAGTAAAAGCTCCAACAAAAATTCCTGTGCCATTTTCAACGTGAATATCTGCATTGGTTAAATTGATTTCACTGCTTTTACGTTTTTGTGGATCATCTGGATAATCTAAATCAGGATTAGAGAGAGCTATAAATTGCAAACCAGCAACTCCTGCTATCATAGAAGTATTTACGACATCAATATGTCCGTTAAATGCCGCCCATAGTGCAACTTTTTTTGCTTCTATTTTATTTTTTATTGTATTCTCTGTTGCTCCAATATAACCATTCGTCATCTTAATTGTGCTATTATTTCCTGCAAAAAGACCAACATCAAAATTTTGAATGATTGTTTTACCATTTAACTTAATTAAACTATCAGTTTCTGCAACGTTTACACCAACGGTCATTGTTTTACTTTCACTACCGGTTATAATTAAATCTCCGCTAATGATTTGACTTCCACCGTCTGCATAAAACCCTTCATCGACATTTTGAATGGTTGTTTTGCCCATTAACCTAACTTCACTACCAGAGTCCGATGTCCATATACCAGTGCGTTCGTTGTCGGAGCCTTCAAGTGCTTCACCACCGATTATCGATAAGTTTTCGCTAATGATTTTACCACCGTTAACTGCTCCAAGGCCGTCCAAAGTATTGTTAATTATTGTATCACCATGCAATTGAATTGTGCTGTCATTGCCACTTACAAATGCACCGCTTCCTTTTCCCTCTGTTGTTAGAGCAACATCTGTGGCATCAATATGCCCACCGTTGATTGCGAATAACGCTGTTTTGTTCGCGGCTACGGATCCTCCCGTCATTATGATCTTAGATCCTGAACCGTCTGCAAGGAGTCCTTCGCCATTAGATGATATAATGTTAGCATTGTTTTTTAAGATAATCGTACTGCTGGCTTCGGCGCTTCCTCCTACATCATGTCCACTAAATGATCCTCCTGAGACCGTTATTGTTGAGTGATCATTTGCAACTATACTGGCGGCTGCTTGAGTCACTGTTACATCTTTTAAAGTGACGGTACTTTTATCTGCTTTTATTCCAAAGTTCAGTAACGCATCGTCTTTATTATTCGATATCTTCACACCTTCTAGCTTGTTTTCACCGCTGTTACTGTTTAAAAAGCCGGCACCAACTAGAGAAGTTTTAATGGTCCCTCCAGTCATGTTTATTGCGCCACCATCGTTTGTTGTAAGTCCAATTTCACTATTACTAATCGTTGTTCCTTCAAGCAATTCAACTACACTGCCTTCGCCATTAGAAAATACACCAGACGATATATCTTCGTCACCTAGAGATACATCTGTAACATTTAGAGACACATTTGTGACCGTAATATGTCCACCATTTTCAGCAACCAATGCATTACCTTTCCCCGTGACGGTTCCTCCCGTCATGCTGATGGTGGAGTTTGAACTATTTGCATAGAGTCCAATGTTATCAGATGATGTAATGTTTGCATTGTTGGTTAAAGTGATGGCGCTGCCGTTTTGAGCAGATATTGTTGTATTTTGTGCATGAAATGATCCTCCTGAGGCTGTTATTGTCGAGTGATCATCTGCAACTAAGGCATTGGTTGCTTGCATGACGGTTACATCTTTTAAAGTGACGGTACTTTTATCTGCTTTTATTCCAAAGTTCAGTAACGCATCGTCTTTACTATTCGATATCTTTACACCTTCTAGCTTGTTTTCGCTGTTGTTACTGTTTAAGAAGCCAGCACCAACTAGAGAAGTTTTAATGGCTCCTCCAGTCATCTTGATTGCACCATCGTTTAGTGCTTGAAGCCCGAGTGCACTATTACTAATAGTTGTATTTCCAAGTAATTCAATTACACTGCCTTCACCAACAGAAAATACACCAGACGATATATAGTCGTCACTTGGAGCCACATCTGTGACAGTTAGAGCCACATCTGCAACAGTAATATGTCCACCATTTTCAGCAACCAATGCATTACCTTTCCCCGTGACAGTTCCTGCCGTCATTGTGATGGTGGATTTTGAACCTTCTGCATAGAGTCCAACATTATCAGATGATGTAATGTTTGCATCATTGGTTAAAGTGATAGTGCTGCCGCTTTTAGCAGATATTGTTGTATTTTGTGCATGAAATGATCCTCCCGAGATTGTTATTGTCGAATCATTCTCTGCAAATATACCGGCGGCTGCTTGAGTCACTGTTACATCTTTTAAAGTAACGGTACTTTTATCTGCTTTTATCCCAAAGTTCAGTGGCGTATCGTCTTTATCACTCGATATTGTCACATTTTCTAGTTTGTTTTCATGACTGTTACTGTTTAAGAAGCCAGCACCAGCTGCAGAAGCTGTAATGGTTCCTCCAATCATCTTGATTGCGCCATCATTTTGGAATGCAAGCCCGATTGCACTACCACTAATTGTGGTCTTTCCAAGCAATTCAATTACACTATTTGCGCCATTAGAAAATACACCAAATGACTTATCGCTATCATTTGTTTTTAGGGTAACATCTGTAACAGTAATATGACCACCATCTTCAGCAACCAAAGCACTCGCTTTTCCCGTGACGTTTCCTTCTATCATTGTGATGGAGGAGTTTGAATCTTTAGCATATAATCCAACATCATCAGATGATGTAATTTTTGCACCGTTTGTTAAAGTGATGGCGCTGCCGTTTTGAGCAGATATTGTTGCATTTTGTGCATGAAATGATCCTCCCGAGATTGTTATTGTCGAATCATGATCTGCAAATATACCGGCGGCTGCTTGAGTCACTGTTACATCTTTTAAAGTGACGGTACCTTTATCTGCTTTTATTCCAAAGTTCAGTGGCGCATCGTCTTTACCACTCGATATTGTCACATTTTCTAGTTTGTTTTCACGGCTGTTACTGTTTAAGAAGCCAGCACCAGCTGCAGAAGCTGTAATGGTTCCCCCAGTCATCTTGATTACACCACCGTTTTGTGCTTGAAGCCCGATTGCACTATCACTAATCGTTGTCTTTCCAAGTAATTCAATCATGCTACCAAGGTCATCAGAAGCTACACCAATTCCATCACCATTTGTTTTTAGGGTGACATCTGTAACAGTAATATGGCCACCGTATGTTGTCGTTACTGCTTCCTCTTTCGCTGTAATGCTCCCTCCTGTCATTTCGATGATGGACTTTGAACCTTCCGCATAGAGTCCAGCATCGTTATATGATGTAATTTTTGCACCGCCAGTTAAAGTGATGTTGCCGCCGTTTTGAGCAAATATTGCTGCTTTTTCTGCATCAAATGATCCTCCTAAGACTTTTACTGTGGAATCATATGCATCTATGGCAGTTTGTGCTTGCGTCACTGTTACATTATTTAAAGTGACATTACTGTTAGTTGCCTTGATTCCATTGATTAGTGGCGCATCATCTTTCCCACTTGATGTCACTACATCTTTCAGTTCGTTTTCTTTGCTCTTGCTATCTAAAAAGAATGCACCAACTTTGGACGCTGTAATGCTTCCCCCAGTCATTGCGATTGCGCCACTTTCTTGTGTTTTTAACCCGATTGTCGCATCATTGATCTTTGTATCAGATAATTCAATCACACTGTTTTCACCTTGAGACAATGCGCCGAATCCACTCTCAATTTTAGTACCCTTATTATATGCAGGGTTATCCCTTTCTGTAGTAGGTGCACTTGTGGTATCTTCCTTAGCTGTTAGAGTACCACCCGTGACTTTAATATGACCACCGTCGTTTGTATACAATGCTGCGTCTTTTCCAGTTACGCTTCCCCCAGTCATTTTTATGGTGGTATTTTCATCATCGGCATGGAGTCCGTTACCATTAGATGAGGTAATGTTAGTACCGCCATCTACAGTAATGGTGGTGCCGCCCATAGCATATACGCCATCCATTTTACCTTCGAATGATCCTCCGGATACTATAACTTGAGAAACGACATCCGCAAGTATACCAGTTTCTGCTTGCTTAACTGTTACATTTTCTAAAGTGATAAAACTTTCGTTGTTTATTTCTATTCCAAGGAGTGATGATGCTTCATTTTTATTATCTGATATCACTACATTTTGTAGTATATTTCTACTATTCTTACTATCATCAATATAAACACCAGTTTGAGAAGCTGTAATGTTCCCCCCAGTCAGGTTGATGTTAGCGCCGTCTTTTACAGAAATACCAAAACGAACATCAGAATCAGTGCCTTGAATATTTAAGCCATTTAATTCAAGCGCACTGTTAGCACCTTCAACTGTTACAACATATTTATCGCTACCTGTGTCTGTATTTGTGTTTTTATTTCCAGTTACAGTTACAGTACTGCCGGTGATTTTTCCTTTGTCTTTTACATAAATAGTCTCGTACGTTTTTCCGGATATATCTTTTTCTTCGTTGGCAACGCCAAGAGTTTCAGCATGTGCAGTGAACTGGATGTTGAATAGTATGATAGCAGCCGCAGCTGTGCATGATAAAAGGGATGTTTTATACACTAGTATTCTCCTTATGAGAGCCCCCAAATATTCATTTCCCCGCAAACTTCATAAGAAGAAGTGAAAATGGATAGTTGTTATTAATTTCGATAATTGTCTTTATTTGGTAAGATATTTTTGGTTTTTTGTCAAAATTAAAAAACAAATGATATTAAATTTGTATTAATTTATATTTAACACACAATGTGTTTGTAATTATTTATATTATATAATTAAATTTATTGTAAATCTATATTATAGAAATTATAAATATTATTATAATACTTACATAAGTTATATTATTTTTTATAAAGTAATAATAGTATTTTCTGTAATACTTCTGCATTTTTATAACTTATCAAAGTAAGTTATGACGGTAATACTCAAACACTATTGCTAGCACTTTTGATTATTTATACCTTATTTATCATAATATTCTAATATATTTGATCTTGATATCCAAAGGAGTTGGGTGCTCTAGTATAAGAATACATTTTTTCTCCTGTTGGGGATATTTTAATAGTATACGACTAAGTTTTTATAAGCTGTTGATGTATCGATGACATTTGAAAGAGCCAGAGCCCAAGCTTATAAATCTTAATCAATGAAGATGCTTCAAGTTGAAGGCTTGAAATCAACAGTGCTTTTATATCATCAAAGTGCACCTTCATTGAAGGATTATTGCTTTCGTTATTTCGAATTTTTGACATATTTTTGACAATAAAATCTAAAAAATTGCTTCTGAGCAATTTTTTAATATAATATGTAACGTTTTTATGGCGATAGGTTTATGAGATATAAAGTTGAATTGGTAATCACCGTGATTGCTTTTACTCTCTCTGGTTGTTTTAATCTTGATTCTGAAAAAATAAAAAGAGACAAGAGGCTTTATCATGATGCATTCATGGATTGGTCGATGAAAGAAAAGTCTCTTACAGAAAATTATACTGCTATCATTATGGCTGATCCGCAACCGTGGCGTTTAAACTCTGGTGATGCCAATGGAATATCAAACAGAGAGCCATGGTTAAAGATAAATGAGCAGGTTGCTGGTGTGATAAAAGCGCACAAGGCTGCATTCCATATTGTCAATGGTGATCTGACGGAGTTTGGACAACAAAAAAACTATGATGATTATGAAAATGTTTATAAAACTCTTGGAGCACCTGTCTATGAGGGGCTAGGGAATCACGATTATGCCAATAATGTTGGTAATTGTACAAATCCTCAAGAATTCAGTTTTTACAAAGATGCTTGTGCTATAAGTGCAGTTTCAAGAATGGTATCGGAAATCAAAAAATACCGTAGTCAATTATCGCATTTCAATGCAGATGTTACTGAAAGTTTGGTTCCCATTTCGGGTGGAAATATTCGCTTGATAAGGGGGAGTTTGAGTTATTCTTGGGATTATGGAGATGTTCACTATGTGCAGCTTCACAATTATCCAAGCTATACGGTTGGTTTGAAGGGGCAGTCTACAGAAGTGCAAATCAATAAATCTTTAGATTGGCTTAGGAACGATTTAGCTGCTGCTGATGCAAGAGGTAAAGTGACAATCATTAATTTTCATGATGCGCGTGCTGCTTCCATTGATGGTGAATCCTTTTTTATTCGTAAAAAGAATGCTAAAGATTTGTCGGTCTTTAAGTCAATTATTACCTCTCATAATGTTAAAGCAATCTTCGTGGGGCACACGCATTATCAGTCTTATTGCCGTGCGAAAAATGATAAGGTTTTTGGAAATATCCCTATATATACAGCTGGTGCGCTTTTTAATGGAGATTATTACCTCATAGATGTGAAAGGCAAGACCATTCACGTTAAAGCCTATAATGGAGAAATAGGAAAACCGCTTTTAATTAAAGATCTTGGCGTTATAGGGAAAGACACCCAATTTTCGGCAAGTTGCAGTAAGTTATAATAGGATTTTTTTCTTTGTCTTAAAGCATGAGGGAAAAAGCGTATTATATGTGCGGACTTGAAGAGCAGTAGGAGTGTCTAAATGTTATTTAGAAATAGAGTGAAAAATCAGACATATTTTTTTCAAAGCTGCTAAGATTTCAGGTTATACGCTATAAGTGCAATGGTTTAATGTGAACTGAGCTTTAATACAAAGCAGAATAATGATTTGTTATTCTATTTTTTCTTTTTAGGCTTTCATCTTTGAAGAAAGGGGAGTTTGTCAAGGGTGTGTTCATAATTTGCTAGCACATGTTGTCCAGAATTATCAAGAAGGTTGTTTCTATTAGTTTGTTGCAGTATAATTATCAAGTTATGCCCTTTGTTAGAGTTTATAATATCTACTCATGGGCAACTCTTTTCTTTTTCATAAGAAAAGCTTTTTATTTTGATTAATTTTTTACTTATAATCTTCAAACAATTGATGTTTTGTGATGCTGTATAATTTCTCTTGATTAACCGTATGAACTTTTAGTTGTATTACAATTTTATCTTCTTCTTTTATACGTAAGTAAATCGTTACAATAATATGATACAAATATTGGAGTCTGTTTATAGCTGTTATGGTCTCATGCAATTATCCTTAGATGACTCTCACGTGTTTTGGCAGTTTTATCTTTTCTTTGAGAGAGGTGTAAAAAGGGGATTTTAAGAAGTTCTAGTTTAGAAAGAGTTTTTTTACACAGGAAAAGCTCTCGGATGCTGCCAAGGCTGGTATGGAACAAGCGGGCGAAGATCTGGCTAATTCGATTGTCGATGGCTTTATGTCGTCTATCTCACAATTGATGGATTTTTGTAAATCTTTGCCTAGCCGCAT
>NZ_JBHIRO010000025.1:0-12481 GCF_042197165.1 Bartonella sp. AA23NXGY
CGCATTAGAATACGCGGTACCTATGGAACGCAAGAGTTTGTTGATAACTACAAAAGCGCACTTGCCGAGTTACAAGGACTTATACTTCCTAAATCAAAAACCGGTAAACTTGTTGAAGGGTCATTTGCATGGCTGCTTAAACAATACTTTAACAGCGTTCATTGGCATAGCCTTGCTAAAGCTACGAAAAGACAAAGAGAACTTATCCTTATGAAGGTATGTGATGCTATAGGAAACATTCCATACAGAGAAATAAAGAAATCACATATTACAGCGGGTGTTGAACGCCGCAAAGAAAAACCAACAGCTGCCCAAAATTTTCTAAAAGCACTTAATGGACTTTTTAATTGGGCGATCGATCAAGAACTTCTGGAGAATAACCCAGCTTTAGGAATAAAAAGACCTCCTCTCAACAACAAAGATGGATTTGCTGTTTGGACAGAAGAAGATGTTGAAAAATATTATCACCATTGGTCACATGGTTCACATGAACGCGTCTGGATTGATGTTCTTCTTTACACGGGTTTGCGTCGTGGTGATGCGGTCCGCATTGGTTGGAACGATGTCAAAGATAATATCATTCATCTCAAGACAGAGAAAAGTAAATTCCAAACAGATGTTTTTCTACCCATTTTGCCTGAATTAGCAGAAACTCTAAAAATTGGTCCTATTGGAAATGAAACATTCATTTGCGGAAAAAACGGAAATAAACTCGTAAAAGAAAGTTTTGGCAACCTTTTTCGTGAGGCTTGTAACGTAGCGGGAATCAAAAAATCAGCACATGGCTTAAGAAAATTAGCAGCAACACGCGCCGCTAATTCAGGTGCAACAGTATCACAACTCAAGGCAATTTTTGGATGGACCGACGACAACATGGCATCTCTTTATACAAAAAGCGCAGATCGCAAAAGGCTAGCTATAGAAGCGATAAAAAAGCTCCAAAAAAAATGAGGGATAGTGCTATAAAAAACATTAATGGAATCAATAATGATAAATTTCCCCCATATCGCAATAACTCATTTATTTTATTTAAAATTATTGAAACTCTTTTGGGCACCAAATTTTATCTTTAATGTATTGAAATATATAGAATTTTTCTTTAAAGAGCTGTTTTTAGACCACCTTTTAGACCACCCTTTACGGTTTATACAACTTTATCTAATTTACTCCTATTTGTTCCTTATTTTTCTTTGGAGTAAAGGCTAAGATCTCTTTTTTTCTCCACCTCACTGCTCTCCCTAGCTTATATGGCTCCGGAAACAACCCCTGAAGCACCCAATTGCGAATCGTTGTTGTGGATACACTAAAAAGCTGTGTACACTCACGTGTCGTTACATATCTATCTCCATCATCAAATATCATCTCATTACCTTTCTCTTTTTTATATTAATTAAATGGGTGGGAGTGCTGGAAGGCATGTGAAGCACTCCAACTTTTAAAAATTTGCAAGTTTATTTTTTAGATGTGCTTAATTTCATATTTCCAATCAGGAAATTGAGTAAGAGCTAATGCGAGTTGTCCTCTATGACACATGCATACATTGGCTTCAAAACAGGTGATTGCAACGCGCTTTTTGTTTAAAAACATTTTATATAATTTGTTTATTGCACAAGAATTATTCTTGAGAGTTGTATTTTGATAATCTTCAAAAAGGCGGTCATAATCTTTTTGTTTTTTCAAATTTCTTCGTTTTTCAGAGGCAATTCCGAATTCAGGCATATGCATATATTCAATATCAATGTTGTTTACAGCTTGCTCTAATTGTCTTTTTGAAAATCCGTGTTTTCTACTTATTGGATTTTTACGAACATCACATAAAGTTTTGATATTGTTTTCTATGAGACAACTAAGATAATTCTCAAGGGACCTACCTTCATAGCCAATGGTAAAAAAACAAAATTCCTCATCTTTAGCAGGCTGTATGATAATATGTTTTGTGTTACACACGTTTAATTTCCTTAGTAAATGGGTGGGGATGCTCGTAGATATGCGGGGAACAAAACACCCCCATAAGGTTAAGCAGCTTTTGTTGAGAGTTGTTTTATCTCTCGTTCTATCTCTGCTAAAAAGGTTTCAACAGCTTGATTGATCTGTTCAATTTGTTGATCATCACGGAGAACACGCTTGACTTTCATGCGTAAGTGAAAGAATTCCCTCGTAAAACGTGGGTCATAGCTTACGAAATCACACCATTTTCGTCCTGTACAAGCCATTTGGAATTGCATTTGTGCGTGATATTCTGGTTTGATTTCGTCACCTATACAAAAGCGCATATGTGTTACTGATCTCGGGCATTTGACTTCGATTAAACCGTCTTCTCCAATGAGACCATCGGGGCTAGCACCCGCCATTTCTATTGTGGGGTGTTGGATAAAGCCGCATTTTGTTATATCGGCATCATAAATGAAGCCATATTCTCTCAAGGCATCTTCTTCATGTTCGATACCCCATCTCATATCTTCAGTTTCATAATAGGGGCTTATTTCGCCTGTTAAACGCTCTGTTATGAGTTTGATTTTGTAGTCTTCATATTTGCTCGTAGGCAATCCTTTTGTATTTTTATTGAGTATGTTGTAAATGTTTGATGCGATGACTTTCCCTAGACTTGCTTGAAAATCATTCTGCTGTTCGTTGCTCCATCTCACACCGCCGTTTGTTGCTCTTGTGATGGGAGCGATTGTAGAGCTTTTTCTTTTTGAATATTTTTTCTTCTTTCCAAATGCCCCAAAACCAATTCTGCTTTTTCACAAGACATATCTGTTAGTTTTCCTGCTTCTGCAAAATAGAGAAGACTAATTTCATTTGTCCCTGTTTCTTTAATTAATTATTCGATTTGCTTTATCTGTTTAGAGGAAACTTTTTGATTATTTGTATCGCCTTCTTTGGTTCGCGGTTGACCATCTGTATCGTCTTCTTTACTTGCTACATTAAGAATCATGCCTAACAGGTATCTCCCCGTAGGTAAGTGTAAAACCAACTGATCGTATGCTATTTTTAGAGCCTGTACTGTCAATTGGAAATGTTCCTTCTGTTGAGATTTGATTTTTGAAGGATGAGACAGAATTATTTCTATGGTAACGTTTTTTTCTGTTTAATGTTTAATATATTTGTATTTTGCAAGCCCGTCCTTTACAGCATCAATGTACTGATCAAGCATAGCGTATTTGCTGTTTGTATGGGTGATTGTAGAGTTTTTTCAATATTTTGATATTTTGTTTGCATAGCCGAAAGATCACGGACAAAGTTTTGGCGCTCTTGTCGTTCTATTTCTTTTTCTCTTAAATCAAGAAGACGCTTTAAGCGGTCAATACTGACGTCACTTTCTAAGGCTTTATTTAAAATACATTCCATAGCAGTTTGTTCGACGGCTAAATGATGTGTTTCTTCAATTTCTATTAGGTTAGTGTTTTGTGCACTCATTTTGATTTTCTCCATTACGCGCAATTCACGTGTGACGTGAATCACGCATGTTTTAAAAGGCTGGTTTGGCTGTTAGAAAGGGCTTATACGCTCTGTCTTTTCCTAGGGATATGTTCGGGCTTTTCTATTATAACTAATATGTGTGTTGCTTGAAATACATGTGTTACCACATACAACAGCATCACCACCAATATGAGCTTTTTCACAAATATTGCATTGCCGTGAATTTCGGCTATTCCGTAAACTTGCGTATTATCGAAAATATGTGCATTGGATTCAACACAAACGCTTCCAAAGTCTCTCAGTGCACGCATGCGACGAACTGGGCGACGATAGAGAATGTCTATTTCATCAGTAAATTCGTATTTTTTTCCACGGTTTATTGCCTCTCGCCCTTTGTGATGATTTCATCATTGATGATCTCTGCGTTTCCCTGAATAAATGCATAACCATGGATTTTGGCATTTCCTCCAACTTTTGCTCTGATGGAAATCAATGGACTGTCATAAATTTTAGCTTTTCCACTAATAAATGCAACACCAGAAATCTGTGCATTTTCGTAAATTTGTGCATTGGCAAAAACACGAATATATCCAAAAATCTGCGCATTGCCAAAAATATTAGTTTCTCTGGTAACAGATTCACTACCAAAAACACATGCATTTTCATAAATACCAGAAATGTTATCAATATAAACATCACCAAAAACCTTGGCATAACCATAGACTTTTGCATCATCACCTACCCAGCAATTACCATCATGACTGAGGTTGTCTTCTTTTTGTATAAAGCTGCCTAGGTCGCCTGCTTTAACAGCATCAAAATCTCTTAAGGCTTTAATTCAGTGAAGAGTTTTTCCAGCAAACTCTATTGTTTCATCAGTCATTTCGTATTTCTTTTCCATGATTGTTGCTCTTAATGCATGCTTTATCTTTATAAGCTCTTGAAACTGCAAACCAATGCCTTCTGCTGCTGGTACAACTTTTTCTATTCCATTTGCGGTTTGAAGTGGATGGTCGGACAATCCATAAGTTGCTTTTGGATTTTGTCTTGATACGGTAGCAAATTTTCACCTGCTGCTCGTCTGTAAAACCACCCTTTTTGCTGTAAGAAGAGAATGAATTGTTTTGGTTGTATCTCGAGTATTTTAGCGGCTTCTGTAAGACCGAAGAGTCCGTTGTGACATTGCAAACTTTCAAGAGCAGCTGCTTTGGGTTTAAGGATACTCACTTCACTTTTTAAAGTCTCTAATTGTGTGACACTTTCTAAAAGCAGTTTTTTCACAAAGAGAGAGTCTTCTAAAGCGTTTGCAAGGTCTAAAGGTTTCTTTGCACGCCGTTCACATTCAATAAAATATTGACGGGCTTGTTTACCTTTTTCATTACGCTCTACCATGGCGAGCTCTTTTGCCATGTCTAATGTGGGGTGATAGTCTATGGCTGTAACAGCTCTAGATTTTGCGCTCCCCAATTTTGTGGACCGCAAATCTTGTGTTTTTATAAAATCACTGTCCTCTTCAAATTCATATTGATGAATACGATCCTTAATTCAAGTAGAGAAATCTTTCCCCATTTCCAAAAATTCATGTAACTCACGTGCGTTGACCGTTTGAACGGTTTCGTGTTTGATTGTATTGTGCTGGATAGCAATAGGCTTTTCCATTACGAACCTCATGTTGATGGGATTGATGAATGAAAGGGGGCGGCGCTTTTAAATGCGCCCTTCAGAATTTAAAGCACATCACAAGGATGCAAACGGTGTTGTTGTTCGTAAGAATCATACATTGCATCGTTATATTCATGCTGTTTTATATCGTCTAAAAAAAACGTATGCTGTGATGTGTAAAATAACGTCATGAGGTATGTTTCCGTTAAAACACTGTTCTTCATGTTCTCTAAGATAAAATTCTGCGATATCTTCAGATATATCTTCGCAGCTCTTTTAAGAAGGATTGATGCGAAAGATTTGGATTTCATTATTTGCCTCGTCAATAATTTCTAGAACTTGGCTTTCATCCAGAGGTCCTGACCGACCAATGTTTTGATCATCATCGTAGACAACTAATAAAATTTCATCAGAATTTATAAGAATTGGATTTTCCATAATTTCTCCTCTCTAACGCCTCTTGGCAATTGTTTGTGCGTGGTTTATGGATACCAATGTAGCGATTTTGAAAAATTTTTTTAAAGTAATAAACTAAAGGCTTGCTTGAAGAGAAGTATAAAAATATTAATTCATATTCTGGCTGGCTTAATCCAGTCGATAGGTGCACACCATTCTAATTCTACATCTACGATATCGGCATATTTTCCATTTATACTGGATAAAACCCATTTCCCTTTTTCTTTTCCGAAACGTAATACTTTGATGTAAACTTTTCCACATTTAGTTTTTATGATAGCGCGGTTGTTAATAAGATCCTCTGGTAGCAAATGATAGGAATAAAAAAGAAGACTTCCTTCTTCAATGACTGGAAACATAGAATCACCTACCACGCGAACAGCAACAGTTCCTTTAGGAGCAGATGGCGGGGCTTCTACTTCTTCTAGACAACCAGAATCTATTGCGATTATTTCTCCTCCGGCTCCTACAGATCCGATCAAAGGAACTAAGTGATTAGTGGGAATAGAAGCACCTGTAAGCTTTGATATTTCTAATAATTCTCGAGCAGAAATATCTCTTGTTCCTTTTAGCATTTTATTGACGGCAGCACGATCTATTGAGCGACCTAAAGAAGCGGTTAGCTGTCTTGAAAGCCCTAATTGGCTTAATCCAGCTTCAGATAAGGCATTTTGTAACCATTGCGAGATACTTATTGTCATATCTTTATTGTAGGTACATTGTATACAATCGTCATTTTCTAATTTAGCAACATGTAGTTTCATTATAAATTTTCCTTCTTGATATTGTTTTTATAATCGCTACATAATGTGCTATGAAACAATTTTCGGAAATAATAAATCTGTTAGGTGGGGTTCGTAGGGTAGTATCTCAGCTGCTTGGGGTTCATAGAACACGCGTGTATGCCTGGCTCCGTCCTATATCAAAAGGGGGAACTGGTGGGAGAATTCCAACAAAACATATCCCAATTCTTTTGAATGAAGCCAAAAGAATTGGAGCACCGATTAAGGCAGAAGACTTTTTCTCGTTTTTTTATAGGACGCAATCATGTGATTCTAAATTATCTTCACAATCTGCTTTTATTGCTGCTTCTACAGATAGTAATGAACATCAACAGCATCATTCACACTCTTAAACAAGCATTAAATAAAGAGATCAAATTAATAGATTACGCGTCACCATGCGCACGCATAAATACGTAGAGCCTTAAGGGGGATTATGATCACTAACGCACAAACTATTTTATGTCTTGATCTAGGAACCAAGACAGGCTGGGCGATCGTGGTGCAGATGGTCACATAACAAGCGATACAGAAGATTTTCAATCACGCCGTTTTGAAGGCGGTGGTATGCGTTATTTACGCTTTAAACGGTGGCTCACTGAACTAAAGAGGTCCGTTGATGAAATTGACGCGGTGTATTTTGAAGAGGTGCGCCGGCATGTGGGTACAAACGCTTCTCATATTTACGGAGGCTTTCTAGCAACCTTAACAGCGTGGTGTGAACATCATCAGATACTATATGAAGGCATTCCTGTTGGCACAATTAAGAAGGCAACAACAGGAAAAGGTAACGCCTCAAAAGAAGAAATGATTAAGGTGGTGTGTACAAAAGGACATACGCCTAAAGACGACAACGAAGCAGATGCTTTAGCAATTTTATATTTAATGAAAGAAGGGGGGGTATACATGTCCAATAAATTACCGTGGACGGAGGCTATTTGCAGATAAATGGATTCTTGATCTTGCTTGTTTATTTCCCTTTGAGTGCAAAGTTTACATAAAGTTACGCTTGCAAATGCTTTATACTGGAAAACCACTTTTAAATAATATGAAGGTCCGGGCTGATTACACTGGCTGTTCAGTAAAAATGTTCATGAAAGCGTTAGAAGTTTTAATAAGCACAGGTCATATCGAACGTTTAGACGATGGGTGTTTATGGAGTTTAAAAGTTGAAGAAGAACTCAATAACTCTAATGAGAGTTTAGAGAAGGTATCGAAGACGTCACGGTCAAAGACGTTATCAGAGAGAGCAAAGAAAGCAGCGTAGGCAAGATGGGATAAACATACAAATGATGCTTGTGATATGCTTAACGATGCTAAAGCAATGCTTAATGATGCCCATATATAACATAAACAATAACAGTTATAATAAAAACTAATACTATCGTATTAGCAAAAAAAAAAATTGTTCTGAAAATTTAGAAACAAACGAACAGGTTCATGAGTCAATAGAGATTCATGCTTGCGGAAGCTAACCAGAGCAAATCACAACGGATGTAGAAAACCAACCTCCCAATCACAAGCAAAAGAACGTTCCCCAAAAAGCGAAGCGGACTAAATCAAAAGATGATTTTCGCTTACCTGAGGATTTTGAACCTAATTTGCAATACGCAATTGATAAAGGCTAACCCATGATGAGGCGCTGTTAGAATTCGAACGGTTCACAAATTACTGGATAGCAAATCCAAATAAAAATGCAAACAAACGGGATTGGCAAAGGACTTGGTACAATTGGGTTACAAGCCCTATCGGAACGCTAGCAAAGAAAAAAGCAAGATTAGAACAGGAAAAACGGTTAGGTGGTCATTATGGAAAATTCACTCATAAAACTTTCACAGAACAGTTTGCAGAGGGCTTCAACGAACTCAGAGATCATCTCTCATCTGGAAAAGATTATGGAAATGATCAGTCCGGGGCATCCATTGACGCTGAAAGCTGGGAATACATTGACGAAACAGGAGTAGGCGCAAACCTTAGATGCTTGAATCATCTACAAGCGTTGCTTTCTGTGAAAGCTTCAGTTAAGCAGATTGAGCAAACTTCTTTCCTACTCTCAAGCCATGAGAGTCCCTGCGAATACAGACGCCAAAGCCATCGTTTTATCCTATGGCATGATGCTGGACCGCATTTCGTCATATGCTATGAAAAAGTGCGTCGAAAATATCGTAACGGGTTAAGCAATTGGGATATCAAAAACATTTATGCCAACTTGTGGAGAGCTTTTAACTTATTGCCAGACAGTAGAAAACACCCTTCTTTCAAAAGCCGAAAGTGTACGCAAGACTGTTTTGAGCACCCGTGAAAAAAGGCTGAAAGAAAAGGCAATGAGAGAGAATTCAAGACCACTCACGTTAGTTGAAAAGCAAAAGCTTGAAGGAATTTAAATGGTCTTGGGGGAACAGTGAAAAACATTGCAGGTTAGTAAACTAGTGAAAAGCGCTGATCATTTTGGGATTAGATATGTGTTTAAACCGACAAAAAGGCACCGTACAAAGAGATTTGAAGTTTTTTACTACAATTAAACACAAAACGCTCTGTACGGTCAAATTTAAGGTAAATAGACCAATTGGTAAAATTATGGACTAAAAACATGAGAATATTAAAAGACCTGTCCTTAAAAAAGCGTAAACAGCCAATGCAAAAAGAGTTTGTTGCAACAGCTGTTGGTTATGTTCCTTGGGGGGGGGACGGAGCGGCAGAGTATTTTTACAACCTCTACAAATATGAAGACGGTACAAGATAATGTGAAAAGTTTGATGGCGGCCAGTATTATACCACACCAGAATGCGGATTTTAGTACCAAAGCGCAGGTGAAAGCATGGGTTTACGGTGGTGCTATTCCGAAAAGCGTTCTCAATTACGAACCTCTTATAGACGAGATCAATAAAGAGATCAAAAAATTATCGAAAACCGCAGGAAATAAATATGTTTACAGATAAACAGCTAAGAGCCTTGTTTGGCATTATAACTTTTATATTTTTATGTTTTTTAGGAATTAAAAAAAATCCTTACTTTATTCAAAGTATTTTGACATTCGCATCTGTTTCTTTGGTAATAGTCACAACTGTTTTTGCAATTTTATGCAATTCTCATATTCCTTCTGAATTGCAGAGCAACCCAAAATATAAAGGTGATGATACAACGGGTTGGGTGAAACTAACACGTGATTTACAACAGTATTTGCACAGACTCTTAAAACTAATAAGTTTAGCGTTTGTCGTTTTAATTTTCCCAAATAGTTATAAAGAAACGGTTTCTTTACCTGTCATTTCTAGGTATGTGGAGTACAAGCTTTCTTTTCCATTGGGATACTTTACTTTGGTACTCAGATATTGCTCTTTGGTATTCCTTTTTAGTTTGTGTATTGTTTCTTATGTTACGTACACGCAGTTTAATAAACATATCTATTTACCCACTACAGTGCTCAGTTTAAAAGCCATAGTAAAACTTCCGATTTTATAAAACTGTTTAGATTAAATGGCATTGTCTCTTCTCAACGTTCATAGATGAAATCAACAAAAACATCAAAAAATCATTGAAAAAGGCGCGTAACAATGACTCATGTCTGCTCACCATTGAGATATCCAAGCGGTAAGGCTGCACTGTATGGAAAAGTCAAAGAAATATTTGAGAAAAAGCATTAAATGGCTGTTCCTATAGAGAGCCATTTGCTGGCAGGTGTAGACTTGCTCTAAAGCTTTTTTTAATGGTGAAGTTAAAGATATTCACATTAACGATATTGATCTGTTCATTTGGAGCTTTTGGTATTGCGTTTTGCACAAGACAGAAGAATTAATAGAAAAAATCAATACAACGACCATTAACTTAGAAGAATGGTACATACAAAAAGATAGAATACATTTAACTCGTTTAAATGCACGGGAATCTTTGCTGCGTTATGGAACTGATGAAAACACCTTTTTTTATATGGACCCTCCTTGTTTTAAAAAAGGAAAAGGGCTTTGTACTTGGTTTTACAAAGCTAATGATCACCACAATTTAGAGAATGTCATCTCCCAACATGTGACAGCACCTTGGCTAATTATTTATGACAACGTTGAAGAAATTAAATTATTGTATAGGCAATATCTCTCAATAGAATTTAGCTTACAATATTCTCTACAAGAGAAAAGGAAAGCTACCGAATTGATGATTTTTTCACCTAAAATCAAAGTACCTCAATTTTTAGAAAAGAATATAGGTTCGCTTCTCAAAGCAGCTTAATTGCAGACTGCATTAATAGGAGCTTTAATCAAATGCTTATGCTTACACCATTTGGCAAAACATTACGTAAAATTCGTATTGATCGAACAGAACGTCTATTAGATATGGCTAAGAAATTAGGCGTATCTATAGCATTTTTATCTTCTGTAGAAATTGGCAAAAAGCCTATACCTGCTGACATGGAAGAAAAGATCATTGAGAAATATGCTTTAGATAAAGAAACAGCCTCTATCTTGAGAAAAGAAGCAAATATTTGTCATAAGAATTTTACAATGAACTCTTCTGCCCCACTTAACCATGAAATTTCTAACACGTTTGTTAGAATTTTTAAGTCTCTTTCACAACAAGATCTGACAAAGTGCAATGAACTCATGGAGAAAGTAGAAAAAAAACAGTGCTTGCAGAATAGAATACCTTGATCTCCTTATTTTATACACTGTAAACATAATTTTATATGTTAAAAACAATAATATCATTTTGAAATAATTGAATAAATATGCAAATCATTCTAAGATTTTTTATGTATAAATTGCTAATCTAATGGAGCTACAAATATGCTAAATAAAGTGACGTTAATCGGGCGCCTTGGAGCTGATCCCGAAAGCAAAACAATGAATTTTGGAGAAGAAATAGTCAATTTTAGTATAGCGACTTCTGAGAGCTATACAGATAAAAAAACCAATCAAAAAGTAGAGAAAACAGAATGGCATTCCGTGGTGATTTTTAATCCACATTTAGCAAAAATTGCACTTCAATATCTAAACAAAGGTTCAAAGGTTTACATAGAAGGAAAATTACAGACACGCAAATGGCAAGATAAAAATGGGCATGACCGCTACACAACAGAGATTGTCTTACCACAATTCAAAGGCGAATTTTATTTGCTTGATGCAAAGAAAGAGCAATCAGCATCCCCTACCCCCTCACCCATTACTTCTCAAAATTATGCTATCGCTTCAGGTGCTACTGATCATGGCACATCTCTTAATGATGCTATCCCATTCTGATTGATAACATATGACAAAGAGAAAAAAACGTACAAAAAGCGAACGTCCTCGGATTAAAGGATGTATCAGAGAACCAAACGGACGCATCTCACGAGCAAAAACACCGCATAAACCCATGGATAAATTGGCAATTGAAATGCGTGCCAAACGCTTTGGCTTGACCATAGAAGAGGCTAAAAATCCGCTTTCCGGAACCTATATCGGGCGGTTTTATTTGCAAGGTGAAATCAATCAAGACCAATATGATGCTGCACAAAAATATCTTGAAGTGAAAAACAATTATCTATGTGCAAAAGAATTGCCTAATGCAATTTATGATAACTTTACTCCTTCATCAAATGAGGAGGCACAAAAACGGTGGATTGAAAGAGCAACTCATTGTTATGAAGAGACGAAAGAGGTTATCAAAGAAACACAACACCTCTATAGACAGTATAATCTTTACGCTGCATTACAATATCTTTTTATAGAAGATCAATCGTTAACACATCTTGTTAGCTCTTTGCGTATTGTTCTTAATGCGCTTCATAAGCATTTTAGCCATTAAAAAAGAATTGACATCAGATGAAAAATCATTAAAATGTGTATATATTTACACATTATGAGTTTAGGTAATGGAACAAGATAGCCGAAAAATCATTGCAAAATTAAAGCGTGATGGCTTTGAACTTATCAAAGTGAAAGGTTCTCATCATAAATTTAAAAAAGATGATAAGGTTGTTATCGTTCCACATCCTAAAAAAAATCTTCCGATTGGTACAGCACGTTCTATCGCACAACAAGCAGGCTGGTTAAAAGAAGGAGAAGAAGAATGAAAAGATTTTTTGCTCTTGTTCATAAAGATGAAGAATCTGCTTTTGGTGTTCAGTTTCCTGATTTTGAGGGACTTTTTTCTGCTGCTGATGAGGAAGAAAATTTAATCGCAAA
>NZ_JBHIRO010000026.1:0-9077 GCF_042197165.1 Bartonella sp. AA23NXGY
CAAAAAAGGATGTAGAAGAAGCTAGTAAAAAAGCTAACTTACTTGGGCTTAAAGTGGTTTTTCATCTTTCAACACAGTGGTATTAATTTATTTCTAATAGACTTCTCTTTTTTTCAAAGTAGGAAGTACTCTTCATCCACTGGGGATGGAAGTGCTCTGTTGCGTTTGTTGTGTCTTGTCTTGGTGATTTTCGTAAAGAACTAAGTATAAAGAGGGAAGGGTGCTTTAAAAGGAAAAAGGATGACTTTAATGTACAAAAAAGGCAGCATATTGTGCTGCCCTTTTTGTTAAATTGAATAGAATGAATAGGCTATTTTTACAGCCTTGATTTAAAACTGATAGCGTATGCCACCTGAAAAGTTTGCACCGCTTATACCAGTTTTCTGAAGCTTTTGTCGATAGCTTACATCACCGTAAAGAGAGAAATTGTGAGACAGTTGTGCATTGATGCCAACGCCGCCCTCAATTGCTGTTCCCATGGAATCAAGGTCAAAATTCTTGCTAATTTGTACTTTTCCATTATCACCAAAAGCTTTGATCAAGTTTGCTTTTCCATAGAAGGAAATGGCAGGACCATTTTCAGTGGTCATAATGGTTTTGGTTAAACGTCCACCAATTCGCACCAACCATTGAGAAGGATTTTTCATATCAACGGTAAAATTATCAGCATCTTCAATGGTATCAAACATCAAATGTTGATAAGCAAGTTGTATTTGGGGCTCGAAGATTACTCCTTCCATTCCGGTAGAAAATTGTTTGCCAACGGTGGTGGAAATACTCAACATTTTTACATTGTTCAATTTCGCGGTTTTACCAATGATAGCATTGGTGATATCGCTCTTTATTATTCCATAGGATAAAAGTGTATCCATATAGAAACCACTGTCATGCTGTACGCTACTATAGGCAGTGAGAGACCATTTATCTAAAGTGCTTTTACTTGCATCCTGCATCTCTTTTGGAGTGAAAGACAGCCGCCCATAGGTGCCTATAAGACCGAAATGTGTCGTGGTATTTTGTCCTTCTAATGCCGCTAATGTGACACCGGCTTGGAGAGCAGCATAGCGAATATCAGCACCATAGCCATATTTAAGGGGACCGCGTTTCGAGGATAAGGTTCCTTTACCTCCATAGGTAGAGAGGAAGAAACTGTTTTTAAGATTTTTCTGCTCTCCCAAGACTGTTGTTCTCATATTGGCTAAAAGTGCATTTTGCTTGGCCATATCGGCTAATCCAGTATAAAAGAGGGCATTTGGCATAACCAAATAGCTTGCCATTTGTGGTACAACTGCTCTTACTTTTGAATCGGGGTCAAGAAATTCAGGCTGCAAGCGGAAGTCCCAGAAATCTTTATCCTTTTCATCGAATAAGTTTTGGTTAGCATTGGCTTTGCCATAACTTGATACTGGTCCATAGGAAGTTAGCGTATATTTATAAGGAGTTCCTCCTATGGTGGTATAGCCATTTTTCAATTTAAAGGAGTCTTCTTTTGCTTCTCCAGAAACTTGAATAAGTGAAAGTCCACCTATATTTGAAGGAGGAGAAGCATTTTCTACACTCTCCTTATCCTCTGAAACACTTTTGACATAAACTGTTGTGGTGCCTGCTACATCACCGTGAATGAGAAGCCTATCGGTTTTTTGTGCATCTATTGCAACACCATCACTCCATATAGCGTTGAAATGAATTTCTGCCTTACCAGAGGCATTATAGACTGCTAGAGTGGTTGGTATTCCAGATCCTACATGCAATTTATGATAATGATCTTCTACCAGCCCATTGAAAACAATAGAACTATCATTGAGATTGAGCACAGAAATATCAGAACGTGACCTTTGAGCAATAGCAAGCAGTTTTCCATCATCATCGGTTTCTTTTGTACTGGTTTTCAATATCCATGTTGCCTTGTTTGTCAAATCAAAGCGTACAGTTCTGTTTTCTGCAATTTTTGCTCTTCCCTTTAATACGGAGTGATTAGCATTTAATGTAAAAGCAAAATTATTTTCTTTAGTTGAAGCTTTTGCTGCTAATAAAATATCGGCACTGATTTCTGAATTTTTGAGATTGGCTATACCGATTGATTGGTCTGCGTTAATTCCAATACTATTTTCAGTGCGAATCTTTGTATTTGTCAAGTTGATTTCTAAGGCGTTATCGTCCTCGGATTTATCAAATATTATGCCACTGTTTTCTGCTGTTGCAGAAACATTTGTTACATCAATATATCCGCTATTTTTTACAACAAATGCTGATCCTTTTGCTGCTACGGTCCCTCCATTCATTTTAATCGTGCCACCGTTTTCTGCATAAAGTCCGATGAAAGTATTGCTAATCGCTGTATTTCCATGCAATTCAATTAAGCTGTAAGGATTGCTGGCAGCTGCACCGTATCCGTTGCCATCCATTGTTGTTAGAGCAACGTCTGTGACCTTAATATGTCCACCATTCATTGCAAACAATGCCATGGTTTTTGCAGTTACTGTTCCACCAGTCATTATAATTGTGCCACTATTTTCTGCATCAAGTCCGGTTACAGCATTATTAATTGTTGTCTTTCCATATAATTCAATCAAGCTTTCAGGATCGGTTGCAGCAGCACCATAGTTACCATTTGTTGTTGTTAAAGCAACATCTGTGACTTTAATATGCCCACCGCTTTTTGCAAGCAATGCCATGTTTGTTGCGGTTACAGTTCCTCCCGTCATTGTGATTGCACCACTGTTTTCTGCATTGAGCCCGATGAAAGCATTATTAATCGTTGTCTTTCCATCCAATTCAATCAAGCTTTCAGGATCGGAGGTAGCTGCTCCGTATCCGTTACCATACATCGTTGTTAGAGCAACATCTGTGAGCTTAATATGTCCTCCGCTTTTTGCAAGCAATGCCATGTTTGTTGCGGTTACAGTTCCATCTGCCATTGTGATAGTACCACTATTTTCTGTATAAAGTCCGATGAAAGCATTATTAATCGTTGTCTTTCCATGCAATTCAATCAAGCTTTCAGGATCGGAGGTAGCTGCTCCGTATCCGTTGCCATACATCGTTGTTAGAGCAACATCTGTGAGCTTAATATGTCCTCCGCTTTTTGCAAGCAATGCCATGTTTGTTGCGGTTACAGTTCCACCCGCCATTGTGATAGTACCACTATTTTCTGTATTAAGCCCGATGAAAGCATTATCAATTATTGTCTTTCCATATAATTCAATCAAGCTGTCAGGATCAGTGGTAGCTGCACCGTATCCGTTGCCATCCATTGTTGTTAGAGCAACATCTGTGACCTTAATATGTCCACCGTTTGCTGCAAACAGTGCCATGTTTGTTGCGGTTACAGTTCCATCCGCCATTGTGATAGTACCACTATTTTCTGTATAAAGTCCGATGAAAGCATTATTAATTGTTGTCTTTCCATGCAATTCAATCAAGCTGTTAGGATCGCTGGTAGCTGCACCGTATCCGTTGCCATCCATTGTTGTTAGAGCAACATCTGTGACCTTAATATGTCCACCGCTTTTTGTAAGTACTGCCGCGCTTTTCCCAGTTACAGTTCCACCCGCCATTGAGATAGTGCCACTATTTTCTGTATAAAGTCCGATGAGAGCATTATTAATTGTTGTCTTCCCATCCAATTCAATTAAGCTTTCAGGATCGGTGGAAGCTGCACCGTATCCGTTTCCGTCCATCGTTGTTAGAGCAACATCTGTGATCTTAATATATCCACCGTTCATGGTAAACAATGCTGCGCTTTTTGCAGTTACAGCTCCTCCCGTCATTATGATGACACCACTGTTTTCCGCATCAAGTCCATTTATAGCATTAGTAATCGTTGTCTCTCCATCCAATTCAATAAAGCTGTAAGGATCGGTGGAAGCTGCCCCGTATCCGTTTCCGTCCATCGTTGTTAGAGCAACATCTGTGACCTTAATATATCCACCTTTTTGTGCAAATAATGCTCTATTTCCTGCAGTCACTGTCCCTCCCATCATTATGATTGTAGAGAATAAACCGTCTGCATAGAGTCCATCACCATCAGATGATGTAACTTGAACGCTGCCTTCTTTACTATTGGCTAAAGTAATGAAGCTGCCGTTCATTACGTATAGCCCTGTGTGTTCTCCATCAAATGCTCCTCCTAATATCGTTACTTGTGAACCATCTTCTGCCGATATGCTGGTGTCTGCTTGCGTAATGGTTACATTTTCTAAAGTGAGATGACTTCCGGCAAAGGCCGTTATTCCTGTGTATAAAAACTCTTCTTTTTCATTTTCTAATTCACTTTCCCATCCAGGGTCTAATTCATTGTCCGATGTTTTCACACTTTCTAGCTTGTCTTGATCACTTATGCTGGTATTTGCATAAGTAATGGTTACATTTTCTAATTTGTTTTTATCGCTTTTACTCTCATTGAAGAACGCACCAGTTTCAAAAGCCGTAATGGTTCCTCCAGTCATTGTGATTGTGCTACCGTTTGTTGCATAAAGCCCAATTACAGCGTCATTAATTACCGTATTTCCGTGTAGTTCAATTGTGCTGTCAACATCATTAGCTATTGCACCGATTCCGGTGCCATCTTTTTTTAAAGTAACATCTGTGACGTCAATATGTCCGCCATTTTCTGCAAGTAATGCTGTATTTTCTACAGTGACTGATCCTCCTATCATTGTGATTGTGGATTGTGCACCATTTGCATAGAGTCCGTCACCATGAGATGATGTAACTTGAACACTGCCTTTTTTATTATCGGCTAATTCACTATAGGTTAAAGTAATAGCGCTGCCTTCCGTAGCAGATATTCCTTTGAGTTCTCCATCAAATGCTCCTCCTAAAATCGTTATTTCAGAATGATCATTTGCAAATATACTGGTGTTTGCTTGCGTAACCGTTACGTTTTCTAAAGTAACTTTGCTTTTGTTGTCGGCATTTATTCCCTTGTCCATGAAGTGGTCATCTTTACCGCTTGATATTGTTACACCTTCCAGCTTGTTTTTATCATTCATACTGTTTTCGAAGAAAGCGCCAATTTCAGAAACCGTAATAATGCCTCCAGTCATTTTGATTGTAGCACCATCTTTTGCATTAAGACCGAGACGAATGTCAAAATCAGTTCCTTTAATGGCTGTGTCTTGCAGTAATGTAATCGCACTGCCAAAACCGTCAGCTGTTACAGCATAAATATCCGTGTCTTTATTCCCAACCACAGTTAAATGTGTGCCGGTAATTTCCCCGTTGTCTTTTGCATGAATAATCTCATACGTTGTGTTAGATACTTCTTTTTTCTCGCCGGAAACTTCAAGAGTTTCAGCATATACATTGATATGGGTGTTGAATAGCATGACAGCTATGACAGCTGTGCAGCATAAAAGGGATTTTTTACACATCAAGATTTTCCTAACTTATAAGAGCCACACACTCTTCCCCCGCTTATAAGAAGGATATCAAATGGATGGATATTTTAGAGATGGAACGTGAATAGGATATTTTTATTTTTGTGTAAAGTATAAATTAACTTATACATTTAATATATAATGTATTATATTTAAATTCATTTAGTATTAAATGAATACATTATGTTAATATTATATAAGTATTATAAGTTTTTCTATTTAAGATATGTGTTATGTTTGCATAAAACTTGTTGCTTATGCTTAAAGAAAAGGAGTAGGCAAGAAAATTTCAAAAAACTGTATGCTTGAGCCTGATAGAGATCTCTTCCAACATCATGAAACCAAAGATGATACCATAGCTTTCATGTTTTTCTTTAACACGGTTACGATAAAATAGCGCTCATTGATTTTTCAATCGACTTTTAGTTTTTTTAAGGGATATTTTTACTAGTTAAAAGCGCGATATTTTATTGTCTTGAGTTTTTTAACTAATTTTCTTAAAGAAAAATGTTGGCGGTGTGTACTGGTAGAAAAGAATAGGGGAGAGATAAAAAGGCAGCATATTGTGCTGCCCTTTTTGTTAAATTGAATAGAATGAATAGGCTATTTTTACAGCCTTGATTTAAAACTGATAGCGTATGCCGCCTGAGAAATTTGCTCCAGATATACCAGTTTTCTGAAGCTTTTGTTGATAACTTACATCACCATGAAGGGAGAAATTGTGAGACAGTTGCGCATTGATGCCAACGCCGCCTTCAATTGCAGGTCCCATAGGATCAAGGTCAAAGTTTCTACCAATATGAATGGTACCATTATCACCAAAGGTTTTGATCAAGTTTACTTTTCCATAGAAAGACATCGGACGGTTGTTTTCAGTGGAAATGGTTTTTGTCAAACGTCCACCAACACGGATCAACCATTGAGAAGGATTTTTCATATCAACGGTAAAATTATCAGCATCTTCAATGGTATTAAACATCAAATGTTGATAGGCAATTTGTGCTTGTGGCTCGAAGGTTAAGCCTTCCATTCCAGTTGCAAACTCTTTGCCAACAGTGGTGGAGATACTCAACATTTTGGCGTTTTTCAATTTTGCGGTATTTCCTCTGATGGCATTGCCGATATCTCCTTTTATTATCCCATAGGATAGCAGTGTATCCATATAGAAACCATTGTTATGCTGTACGCTGCCATAAGCTGTTAGTGACCATTTATCCAATGTGCTCTTACTTGCATCATCCATATCCTTTGGAGTGAAAGACAGCCGCCCATAGGTGCCTACAAGACCGAAATGTGTTGTGGTATTTTGTCCTTCTAATGCTGCGAATGTGACTCCGGCTTGGAGAGCAGCATAGCGGATATCAGCACCATAACCATATTTGAGAGGTCCGCGTTCAGAAGATAAGGTTCCTGTGTTTCCGTAAGTATAGAGGAAGAAACCGGTTTGTTTTTCCTCTTCTTTTCCTAAGACAGATGTTCTGATATTGGCTAAAAGCGCGTTTTGTTTAGCCATATCGGTTAATCCACTGTAGAAGAGAGCATTTGGCATGACTAAGTAACTGGCCGTTTGTGCTACAGGGACGATCACACTTGGACCAGAACCAGAATCCGTTTCAAGAATTTCTTTATGTAAGCGGAAATCCCAGAAATTTTCATTCTTTTCATCAAAGAGGCTTTGTGCAACATCGGCTGTACCGTGGCTTGACTCTGGTCCATAGGCCGTTAGCGTATATTTATAAGGCAAACGATTTCTTGTGGTATAGCCATTTACTAGTTTGAAAGAGTTTTCTTCTGCTTTTCCAGAAACTTGAATGAGTGAAAGACCCCGGACATTGGCAGCAGCAGAGGTATTTGCTTCGATATTGTTCTCTTCTAAGCGCCCCGTGACATAAACTGATGTGTTGCCTGAGACGTTCCCATTGATCAAAAGCCTATCGGTTTTTTGGTCATTTATTGCAGCACCATCACTCCAAGCCGTGTTGAAGTAAATCTTTGCATCACCCGTTGCATTGTAGACTTCTTGCGTGTCTGGTTTACCAGAACCTATATGCAATGTTTGGTAATGATCTTCGGTTGGTCCATTAAAGATAATGGAGCTGTTATCGAGATTAAGCGTGGAAATATCAGAACGAGATCTTTGAGCGATATCAAGGAGATTGCCATCATCATCTTTTTCATTTTTGCTGGTTTTCAACGTCCATTTTGTATTGTTTTTCAGATCAAAGTGCACATTTCTGTCTTTAGCAATATTTGCTCTGCCCTCTAAAATAGACTGATCTGCGCTTAATGTGAAGGTGCCGTTGGAGATCGTTTTAACCTCTTTACCATCCCACAAATCTTTATCTTTCCATGATGTTTTGTCCCAAAAAATACCATCTCCTAATAATACGTCAGCATGGATTTCTGATTTTTTAAGATTGACTGTGCCGATTGATGGAGCAGCAGCATCTTCGATGCTTTTTTCAACAACAGTTCTAACGAAAATTCCTGTACCATTTTCAGCATGAAGCTCTGCATTAGTCAGATTGATCTCATTACTATGATATTTTTGCGGATCATGCGAGCTATTCGGATTATTATCAAAGAAAGTTGCGAATTGTAAACTGGCAACTTCTGCTGTGGCAGAAACATCTGTCAGATCAATATGTCCGCCATTTATTACAACCAGTGCAGCCATTTTTGCTTCTATTGTATTTTTCTTCCCCTTCTGAGGAGTATCGGATTGGGTATCTAGGCCTTTAGAATTAGTATCAATAGCACGATTGCTCGTTTTAATTGTGCTACCTTCAATGACAAAAAGACCAACATCAACATTTTGAATGGTTGTTTTGCCATTGAATTCAACTATACTATCGGCATCCCAAATGTTTACACCAACGGTTGCTGCTTCGGACTCACCACCGGTTATTGTTAAATCTCCGCTAATGATTTGACTTCCACCGTCTGCATAAAAACCTTCATCGACATTTTGAATGGTTGTTTTGCCGGTTAACTGAATTTCACTACCAGAATCCTCTGTCCGTACACCAGTGCTTATTTTGCCGAGATTTTCATTAATTGCTTTACCACCGACTACTGTTAAATTTTCGCTGGTAATTTTGCCACCATTTATTGCTCTAAGACCCTTCAAAATATTATTAATCGTTGCCGTTCCATGCAATTCAATTCTGCTATCAGGACCAAGTGCAAGTGCACCGGTTCCCGCGTCATTCGTTGTTAAAGCTATATCCGTGACATCAATCTGTCCACCATTTCGTGCCTCAAGCCCATGTGTGAATTTTTCAATGGTTGTTTTTCCATTTAGTTCGATCTTGCTGTTAGGCAGGTCAACTCCTACACCAGTGCTTTCTTCTTTTGCTCCAGAACCGATGAGTGTTAAATTTTCGCTGGTGATTTTACCACCATCAAATGCTCCAAGACCGTTCAAAGCATTGTTAATCTTTGTATTGCCTTTTAATTCAACTATGCTATCAGAACCAAGTGCAAGTGCACCGTTTCCGAAGTTATCGGTTGTTAGAGTAACATCCGTAATTTCAATACGTCCACCATTTTTTGTAAGTAATGCGTTTTCATGTCCATTCAAATTTCCTCCTATGACAGTCCCTCCTTTCATTGTGACCTTGGATTCTATACCATCTGCATGGAGTGCATTACCCTTAGATGATGCGACTGTAACATTGTTGTTTAAAGTAATGA
>NZ_JBHIRO010000027.1:0-8847 GCF_042197165.1 Bartonella sp. AA23NXGY
ATAACCTGAAGGCCGCAGGTTCAAATCCTGCCCCCGCAACCAAAGTTCCAAAACTAATACTCCCATAAAAATCAAATAACCTCTAAACATGACAATACACCCATAGTATTGCGTGAAAATATAATAATGCACGTCATGAAAAATGTTATAGAATAACTCTTTATTCAAAATTCCCCCTATACTAGGAAAAGTCAGTAATTTACCTACATAAGTTCCCCTTTCTGCTACACTTTTCTCATAGAAACTTATCAAAAAAACTAGAAAAACTAGTTGCTCGTAAAACTACCAATACCTAGGAGCGGCTTTGAAACTGGATCGGATGCCTTCTCATCTCATAAAAGAATGCAATAGGATTAATAAGGGGCATACCCTAATGAAGCAGTGCTAGGCAGAGGCAGGTAGAGAATGCTTTCTTCTCTCTAAAACAATAAATCTAAAAGCTCTTCTTAGTACTGCAAAACAAAAATATCATCAATCTCTGAAAATAAAAGCAGGAAAAAACAGATGTAGCGTCTAAACGCATGGAGTAAAATGCTATTCACTTGCAACTCTTCCCACGTACAAAACCCAAATAAAAACTAAAAGGGGCATGCCTACTAATCATCATGCACCTCTGGAAGCAAAATGGGTAGGGGAAGAACGTATAGGTACGTAATGCTACGCACTTAAAGGGCGCGCAAGGACTAAATCTAAACTCAGATTCTCTTGGATTTTAATATCATCCCTCCCTTTGTTCTATGTGTACCTGTATATCTTCATCCTCAAAACAATCTGCCAACTTTTTGTAACAAAAAAATTGCAAACAATTCCTTGAACTCCAAACTATCTATATCACTAAATACTAAGGGGGATTTTTACCTAGAAAGCTTTTTGGGGTAGCAAGCCCATGCCTATGATCATTGTAATGATGCAAACCTTTTGCAAACAGTGTTTTAAGAGGGTAAAGTGTTATGTTGATAGCAGAAAGCCTGTAAAGAGAAAATGGCTATGGTATGTAAGAATAGTGCTGTTTTTTATAAGGAGCTGTCTTATTATAAAATTAAGTAGGGTAGGGGAAGAACGTATAGGTATGTAATTTACGCGCATAAAGGCTTTGTAGAAATTAGATCTAAACTCAGATTCTCTTGGATTTTAATATCATCTCTCCCTTTGTCCTATGTGTAGCCTGTATATCGTCATCCTCAAAACAATCTGCTAACTTTTTGTAACAAAAAACTGCAAACAATTCCTTGACCTCCAAACTATCTATACCACTAAATACTAAGGGGGGCGCATAGCTGGCCTAAACTCTCTTTACAGAAAACAAAAAAACAAAACGCTGCATAAGAAAAACTCAAATGCTTGAATTTTTTCTTTCAACGTATGCGCTGATATTTGCTTGCATATCGTCTTAAAAATCCATTTTCCACCAAGATTCGTCTTAATCTCGCAAAATCTAAAGTAAAAAGGCTACATATTTTTGATGTTTCCGTTTCGCGATAGTTTTTCCTATTTTAAATGCTTCTGCAATTTTTGTAAGTGTATCTTCTGTTTCTAAATGACGATCGCTAAAAATTTCCATATTTCGTACATTTTTATCTTCTAGCGCTTGCCATAATTTATCGATTGCTTGAAATCCCTTTGTTGTGTTTTGAATAAGACCAAGGTTTAAAAGGCGATTAATAGATTTGTGAATGTTTTTGGTCTCTGAATTGACAAGTTTGAGGATATCAGAAAGAATTTTAGCACCAAGTATAATAACAGTATAGACAGCGCGTAGTGTCGGTGAGGTCATGGCAGAAATGAGCGAATTATAAGAAAAATGATTTGGCTGTATTGCACATGGATATCAATAGAATATTATTCGTGCAGAATGTAGCTACCTTACGCTTGTCTACCCCATAATCCTTTAAGCTATGAGACAATTTGCAACGGCGTTTACAGAGCAATCTTAAAAGACCGTTTTGAGCTTTTTTGCCGCAGAGTGTGTTACAAAATCATAATTGAGCCATTTATGGCGAAGTGTTTTGAGTGCTCTTGTTGTGCCACCGGTTGCAAAAACTATATGTGACATGGAAGCTGCTTATTTTTTCGTTTGCATGAGGCAAAGGCAAGAAGCAAAGGCGGAGGCACCAACAATCATGCAAAAGGTGAAAGCGATATGATTGTTGAAATGGCTGATAATCCATCCACTTGTCCATGAGCCGGCGGCTTGGCCAATATTTGAAATAACAAGAATATAACTGAAAAGAACACTGGCAGAGAGGGATGTAGTTGTTTTCCCTGCTTGATAGTATATCTCTGGAATCATGACAGATTCATAGACACTGTAGGCAATTAACGCAGTCACAGCGGTAAAGACCCCACCTATGAGGAAAAACGAGGAGAAACTTCCCATAAAGCAGAGCAGATAAAAAGTTGATTTATCAGAAAGGCTGAGATGTTTATTGATTATTCCTTGCCAGATACAAATACTGATGCCAACAATTGAAAAGAAAATTCCACTATAAGGGGCGAGATTGCTGTCAAATTTACTGAGAAGTGTTGTGGTGGTGATGAAAATTCCCATGAGGAATGCACAAAGCAAAGCCGTGACCAGCAAATAAGCAATAGAACGATTATGTATTATTGTTTTTAAAGAAGAAAGAAGAGCTTTTTTTGTTTTTTTATTCTTTTCAAGAGATAATGTTTTATGCGGGTAATGATAAACAATTTGAATGGATAGAACACAAAGATACAAACCAATGAGTGCAAAAAAAGCCATTAAGAAGGTTGATGCGTTGTATTTTATGGCACTCGTTGCAACAAGAGGGGCGATAACGACAGCAGCATTTTGAAAAAAAGAATAGAGAGTTAATGCGCGTTTAAGAGCATTTTCATTGAGATGTTCTGATAAAATTTCTCTCAAAAATGGCTTTGAAATTGCTTTCGAAAAAGCCATTAAGGTAAAAAAGATCAACCATGCAGAAGGTGTGAGCGATAGGATAATGCACACAAAAGCGCTACTCCTTAAAATAAAGGCGGTAGCCATTAAGAGTTTACGGGAAAATCTTTCTAATAAACCTGTTGTGGTTACCATGAGAATGCTTTCAAGGATTACCGATCCAGCGAGATAAAAAGCAACATTGGCAGCAGTTATGAGAGAAGAGTTTCCAAGCAAAGGGAGTACAAAGAAAAAGGAAAATTCAGAAAGAAAAACTGTGCTATAGATGAAAAAAGGAATTTTATTTTTGCCCATGGAATTTCCATAGAAGTGTTGTTAAATGATCAAAGACATTTTGTTGTATCTTTTGAGGAAGTTTTGCCAGCCCTATTTCTGCTGTGCACATTTCGTTGAAATAGTATCTTTCTTGATTCACTAGCCAGTCCAATGCAAGAATATTGTTTTTTCTACGATGTTTTTAGAAATATCGAGCATGATTTGGATTGAGCAACAACACTGTGCCCAGATGTTCGCGCAACAATCGTAAGATCCATTGAGACCTTGATCCTATATCTTCTCCTGATGGTTTTGACTGTTTTTAACCCTATTTGATAACCACCCAATCCTTTTTGATAACCAATTGGCATCTCGCACTCTTGTTCCTCCCCATTGCATCTCTTGCGAAGAGAGCACGCTAATCTCATCTCCATAGATTGTCAACATATGAATGGGATGAATGATTTTGTAACCTTTTAATGAAATTATATTTTTTAGTGGAAGGTTATTCATTCTCTTGAAATAGAGAAGAAAAACGATAGCGTTCGCTAATCATTTTTCAATTCTCTTTTAGCGCATGCGTTGATATTTTCCTCCATGGCGTTGTAAAAAACCTCTCTCAACAAGAGTGCGTCGTAATCGGGCAAAGTCTATCGTAAAGAGGTTGCATATCTTGGAAACTTCCGTTTCGCTATAGATTTTTCCCATTTGAAAGGCTTCACCAATTTTTGATAGCATCTCTTCTGTTTCTAAATGGCGGTCGCTTAAATTTTCCCTCTCCCGTTCATGTTTATTTTCTAGCATTTTCCACACTGTCTCTTCGGCTTGAAATCCTTCTGTTGTGTTGTGAATAAGTCCAAGATTCAAAAGGCGATTGATGGATTTGTGAATGTTTTTGGCATCTGAATCGACATGTTTGAGGATATCAGTAAGATTTTTTGCACCAAGGATAATGGCGGCATAAACAGCGCGCAGTGTCGGTGACGTCATGGCAGAGATCAGTGAATTGCGGGTATTGCGTTTGTGAAGGGTTTCTTTCCCCATGGGCAAAAGATCATTGCGAATGGGCAGTTCATTGATTTCTATGAGTTCTGCTTGTAGCGATTGTGCGCGTACAATTTGTTCGGCTGGGGTGCGTTTGCGAATAATCCCCAGACCACTTTGGCGATATTTGTGGTTTTCCGGAAGAGTTAAAGCTTCATAGGAGCCATCAAGCCGGTAGAGAATTTCTTCCCAGATAGGAGTTCTGACGCGTCGAACCCGTTGTTCGCCATTGAGAGCAATTGTTGTTGTTATGGTTGGTTCATGTAGACAAAGATAACCACCCGCGGTGATGTGTTCCCAAAGGGTTATAACAAATCGCACATCATCTGCGGGAGTACCAGCATCAAGCCAAGCAAAATCTATTGGTCCCCAAGATTTGAGCGTTTCATCATCGAGAGAGAAGAAATTCTCATGGATAAATGTTACCATGTCTTTTTCAATACCGTCTTGAAGCAGTTTTTGCCATGCTTCTTCTGCTGATTGACCTTCTACTGTAAAATCATCAATGGTGATAAGCCGAGGTTCATAATTCTCAAGGATTCCTGAAGGGTCAAGCAAAGCTGTGCGCTCTTCCCAGGTGGAGGATTCTAAAAGTTTTTTATCTTGTTGCCATGTTTGTTTTGCTTTTTGCAGTGCTTTAGCAATCAAGCGCGTACTATCACCAGCACCGATTTCAATGACTGTGCGCGGTCTTGCCATTTGAATAAGCGCATAAATGAGCTGTGCACTATTTTCTGTTCCCATGCCAGGTCTTATCAGCTGCATCTTTTTATCCTTATAATTTTACCAATCGTAGCATTCCTGCTTTTACAAAAAATTTTATTGAATCCTCTATAGGGTGTTGAATGTGCATTGGTGTGGTGGCTTGCTTCAAGAGATGTTTTGTTTTTTCATGAAGCCGGATTGTACGCCCATTGAGTTGATTAATGGCAAGACTGCCAAGAGAAGAATCTATGATAATACATGTTGGCTCTCGTAAAAGAGCGGTTGCATCATTTTCTGAAAATGCTTTTTGATCTGTTTCGATGAGACCGTGTTGTAAAAGTGATATCAAAAGACTTCCAGAGGCAAGAAGAGTATCATTGAATTGTATTTCCCTCAGTGATTGGACAAGGCAGCCTTCACGAAGTGCTTCAAATGTGGGAAAGTCGAATCCGCCAAATGCCGCTCCTTTTGTAGAAACAATGGTGATGGGTTGTATTTGCCGTTTGCCAATGAGTGCTGGTTTGTTTTTTATTATTTGTACATCTTTTGCCCATTGAACGCGTGATAAAGGATTGAGTTCACTTGGGTAGACAGCGAAAGAATTGATGGCTATGGGCGGCGTTGGTTTTTGCAATTCAAGTGTGTGGGAGCTCTCATGACAATCATGTCGCATATAGTCTGCCAGTTGCCACACATAGCCGCCTGTTCCATTGTAAAAGTTTAAGCCTATAGGATCTTGTTGCATGATGTTAAACCGGTTTCTATTTTGCTATAAACTAAATTTTGGGAATGGTTGTTAGCTCTTCCACACTCAAGAGTGGTTCATCAAAGTCTTATTGGTTGGTGTGGGGTTGTATGGGAGATACAACGATTTTATCGAGGGGTGATTGTCATGTCCTTTTGTGGTGTATGGTTTGCTTGAGAAAAACGCCTCGTCCACTAACCATTATCAAATTCTCTCTGTTTTTTTTTGTACGGCACTGTTCACAATAAAACCTAAGATGCCTGTGATCATGGTGGCGATGCCAATGATAAACAGTGTGCTTTGGGTGTGATGCACTTTTACAAAACCGGCTCCTAGAAAGCCAAGGCACACCGCTGTTTGTATGATAAAGATATAGGCAGGCATTTGGTTGTTTCGGTGTTCTTTCTGAATGGCTTTCATCATAAAACTTGCCATCAGAGCATTTTGCACGCCGTTAGCACCCCCAAGGATGAAAAATGACAGCATCATTAACCATACAATATGTGTTAAGGAAAAGCAGAAAATTGCAAAACCAATTATTGTAGCGGCAAGTGATGCACCAGCGGCATTACCAAAGCGATGAAAAAGGCTGGAGAAACAGAGTGGACCAACCACGAGGCCAAGACTTAACATGCTTGTGATTACCCCATAGGTTTCTGCACTGAAGTACAGCTCAGTGCGGATGCGGACAATCGATAAGACGTTGAGAGCAGAGGTGAGGATGATGGTAATGATGAGGGGAGAAAGAGCATAGACAACATTTTTTTTACGCAAGAGACCCGTTAAATCTAGCCCTTTTTTGCTTTTTTGCGTTGTGTTTGTCGTTTGTGTATGAATTTTAAAACTTTTAAAACAGAAGAGAGTGATAAAGGTAGCAAAAAGAACCATGACTGACAACACAAACAATCCTTTTTGCCCGTTTGATATTCCATACAATACACCTCCTAACAGTGGTCCGGCAATATAGCCAAGATTACGAACTGTTTGGATAATGCGGTTGATACGGTCTAATTGCTGATCATTGGTTGCAAATTCTGGGACGGAAACGAGGATAGCAGACCAAAAGAGTGAACCAGCACAACCTAGTGCGAAAGAAAGGGCAATATAAACCCAAAATTGGTTGGCGATTGCAGCTGTGGCTATAAAGAGTGCTTCAAACAATAAAACAATGGGTACTGTTCGCGCTGGTTGGAAGCGATGTAAGAGACGTGGTGCAATGGGGCCTGCACAAATTGCCCCGACAAGCCCTGCAAACAGCAGCATTGAAATAGATGCTGTGCTTTCTGCTAAGTGGAGAGCAAATGTAACTTGTGCTGTTTCATCGGCAAAGCTGCTAAAGCCCAAAACAAGGAAAAGCCCCATTTGGGTAAAAATCATGGATTTTTTCTTTGTCACAATGCTCCCCAACATGCTAAAGCTTTTACAGCTTTTAAAATTTCCTTCTGTGCTGTGTCATGTGGTTTATCATTTAATTTTGCTAGATCTAATTTTTTTCCTGATGAAAGTTGAGAAAGGAAATGTTCTAGATGAGAGCTATACTCAAAACTGGCGCAATGCCCATTTGCTGCGATGAGCAGTTCTTTTGTTTCAGTTAAGGGCACCCATTGCAGGGTTGCAGGTGGGCGAAGAGTGATTTCATTTTCAATTTCGGAGACGTCAACAAGGGGGCGCTTGACACATAAACGTGAACTTGTATCACAAATTAATTGAGAAACCAGCATATGGCGTTTTAAGGTACCATTTGCGATGGCGGAGTTTAGCGCAGAGTGTTGAAAAGCATTATCAGGGTTTAAATTTGCTCTTCCTGATGCGCGGATATCATGTCGCGTTCGATCATCAAGATGGAGTAAATGCGTGACATAATTTTTATGATGTTGTGCATCGTGTGCTGTTTCCCAAAAAGCAATATTGATATTTGCCGCGATATTTTTTCCAGTTTCAGCAACGTGGAAAGCATCATGGGGAAAGTAGGCAATACGGTCTGTACGGTTTTGCAGCGCAATTGCTGTTAATTTATGCGCTTCATATTCAGGATATTTTAGCCCTTGGAGGTCTTCTCGTGTACTGGGCCATGCAAACATTGTTTTGCCATCCTGTAGAGTAAAACCAAAATTATGAGCGTGATCCACATGGATCCCAACATGGGTAGAAGAATACCGGCCAATGAAGCAGTCAATATCTACGCGTCCACCAGGCCTAAAACCTAAAGAATGTGCTAATTGATCTGCAAATTGTTTTGCCACATCCCATAGAACAGGGGTTGCAGCGTATAATCCATAATACATGACCGCCCATTCTTGTCCTTCGGCATATTGGTCAACGCGGGCAGTATATTCTTCTATAGTTCTATCCGTATCTAAAACAAGAAAGTTTGAAAGAGGACGTGGACTCCGCACTCCATTAACCACTGTTACTACTTCGGATTTAGGATTAAGAGCTAAGAGTTTATGAGGATGTAGAGCGTATTGTCTTAAAGCATTCAAAACATCCCTTTCATCGAAAGGGATGTACGAAATTGACAATTCAGCTGCTTGCTTAGCCCAAATTTTTTGAGAAAAGCTCTCTGAAAATAACTGAAACATGCACTTAAATATACTTAATTTTAAAGTTAGATATGTAAATAGATCTGTATCAACAATACATTATTAAACTTCTAACGAACCATTCACATCAAGCTCATTTTGACAAATTTGAGTATCGTTACGCTGTGCATACTTATCAAGCATTATAGTTGGCACAACTTCATCAGCAGCCAATTCAATAACATTTTTTACTTTATTAAGTGAAATATTCATATATTTCCCCCCTTATAGTTGATAGAAAAACAATGATGACCAAAATAAAAAAACTACCACTTATTTCCTCTTAATATGGATTTTATTTTTGTCAAATGTTATGTTGATTGCAAAGAGCATTTTAAATAAGAGGGCTGAATTTTAGAGTGATTAAGAAGAATTTACAAAAAAAGCTGCACTATGCGTGCAGCTTTTTATGTATTTGCTTTAAAGGTAGACAGGTAGATGTTTTAAAGCATGAAAGTGTCCTTACGGCTTCTATAACCATAATAGCCAAAAACACTGGAAATAATGGCGCCTACCAGACTTCCTAAAAAGCCCCACCACCCCATATTGGAGGCTGTTTTTGTGGCTTTAGTTGCAGTGTTTTTTGCTCCCTT
>NZ_JBHIRO010000028.1:0-8553 GCF_042197165.1 Bartonella sp. AA23NXGY
GGAGAGAACGGGGTTTTCTACACTGATTTTTTGTGTTGTGTAGGCAGCAACAACTTTTGCAATCCCTTCTAGTTCGCTGTAGGTTAGCTCTTTTAAGATGTGGGTTTGCCAACCATTGGGACCCTCAACGATTACTTCGCCAGGGCGATTGATGACAATTTCAAATAAATTGTCATTATTGAGGAAGTCATCTAAGATCTTTAATTTTGTTAAGACGATGGAGGCGCGTTCTGCATTTTTTGCTGATGGCATAATGTGACTTTATTGGCTTAATGAAAAAAGGAATAGCCGGGAGTAGAGCGGTTTCTTTTGCTCTTTACGACTAGTTTATAGACAGAGGAAAAATCGAGATCTTTTGCTACGAAAATGTTGACGAGTTCGCCTTGAAATTTTTCTAGGGTAGGAGGGATGTTGATTTGATTTTCAAGAGCAATACTGGCGGCCTCTTTTCCAGTGTTGTTTGCGCCTTCAAAACCGCCGCCTCCAGAGTTGTTTGAACCTTCTTTATTGGAATTGCCTACTATTTTATTTGTTAAAACTGTTGTGGCACCATCAATAACGGTGAGTAAAAGGGAAGAGCCAAAGCGTTCCCACCAATGGGTGTTGATGTTGCCATCAAAACCGGCTCTGCCTAAACTGTCGGTTGCGGGTGAGGCAAGGTCGATGATGACACCGGTTGGGGTTTTTGCTCTTGTCCAGAGTACAAAGAGGCGAGATTGACCTTGTTTTATCCCTCCGCGGTATTCGCCAATCACTTGGGTTCCTTTATCAAGCAAAACAACGCGCCCATTGTCAGAGAGGATATCACGGTTGATGATGCAGCTTGCAAAGCCTGGTTGCTCACTGTTTAATGCGGTTTCTAAGATACAGGGAATAGAGGTTCCCATGGCGATGATAAAGTTTCTATTGCCGATGAGTTTTGCTTTTGCTTTTGCTTCTTCTGTTTTGGTAGGCTTTAATAGGGTTGCAAAATTTTGTGTGTCTTGAAGGGCAGGAGAATTTTGCGCATTCGCGAGATTTTCAAGGGCATGGAATTTTTCAAAGGGGTTGAGAGTCGTGTTGACGATGTCTTTTAATTGAGATTTAGAGCCTTTGGCAAAAGCGAGAACAGGGGCACGTCTTGCGGCATCAAGTAATGGGTCATCTTTTTTGGGTTCTTGTGCGAGTGGTTGTGGGGGTGGTAAGGTTATTGGCGCTATGTTTGCACGCGGGTCAGAGGGCGCGAGCTCTAAAGGGGCGAGGGAATTGTGAAAGTTTTGTGCTTGTTTTTTATGAGCTTTTGCGGTGTCTTTTTGTTCTGTGGGGGTGGATAAGATGTTCCAGAGCACATAGCCGCAGATTCCTATACAGGCTATTGCGACAACTATTTTTTTGCCGGCGGTTTTGGCGCTATTGTTTTTGCCATCCCCAATAGATCCGCGATCTTCGATGATTGGTTTATCACTCATGTGTTGTCCCCTTCAATTCCCGCTTATTTAAAGATCTGATGCAATTTTACGTTCAACAGATGGTGAGGTTGTTCCGGTATTTGGATTTGTGCCTTTTGGTTGATAGGCTTCGTTAAAGACGCATAGGACGTTTTTTCCCTGTCTTAGGGTGAAGCGTGCGCTAATGGCATGGACAATCACCATGTTGCCTCTTGTGGTTTTGGGAACCAGCGATTCTGTACCGTCATTGCTGACAATGTAAATGGCAGGGACTTCTTGGTTGTCTGGAAATGTAAATGTTGTTGTTTTGCCATTGTCATAAACGGAGGAGGGTTCAAGAGTGATAGAGCCCTGAGCGGTGTAAGCCCAATTGCGAGGTCCGTAGGTTTCAGAAGCGTTGAAGACATTATCGATACGCTGGGCTTGTTGTTTTTCTTGTCGCATAAGGGCTGCGAGTCTTCTTTGTTCTGCTTCTTCTTGTGGGTAGCGAAATTTCACAAGGAAATATGTTTCTTGTCCAGAGGAAATTTCTCCATCTTTGACCATCAGTTCAAATTGATAGGAGCGCTTTGAGCCATCAAGCTTTGTGGTGACGACTTGGAGATTGGTAATGGGTTGGACTTCCCGCGCTTTAAGGAAAAGAATATTGCCAGCGGGGGCGACTTCCCATGCAACGCTGTTGCCAATTGCCACATGGGCAATTTCTTCATTGGGAGAAAATTCTATTTGTACCGATGAGCGTATGGAGCCAATAATTTTTGTGACATTATAGGCATCATAGTTGATAAAGCGAATGCGGCTATCGCTTGGCGCACGGGTGGGAAAAATACTGGCATGGCTAGGCGTTAAAGAAAGGGTAATAGCGATGTTAAGAATGAGAAAAAGAATTTTTTTTGTCATGATCAGTTGACCACTTCCGGATCGGTTCTATATTCACTAACAATAAACCCTAGAGGATTTATCAAACGGTTTTGGACAGAGATAGGGGCATTGATGTATTCAAAGGTAAGTGTTGCAACCCAGTGGGTGATGAATTCTTTGTTTTTGTCGTTGTCATGAATGGTTCTGTAGTAACGCACTTGGGCAACATCGTCATTGATAAAGGAGATTGATTTTATTGTTATTGTAACAGCGGCGTGTTTATAGAGAATTTGAGGACTTTGGGGATTTCTTGCTCCATACCAGCTGGCAAATCTTTCCTGTTCTTCTGAAGAAGAGAGGAGGGAGACGGTTTGGAAGTTGTGTTGTGTTTCTTCTGTGGTGAAGCCTTCACGAGAGCGGACATATTTTGCAGCAAAGTAGCGTGTGATTGCTTCGTCGACATTGGTGGGACCTTCTTTTAAGGCTTCCACAACTTCGGTGATGCCGGTTGAATTGTCTACACGGATGACAAAAGGTTCCACGGTTTTAAGGGGTGTGAGGGTGATGACCGCGAGAGAAGACATTATTGCAACAGCAACTGCGATGCCGGCAATGGCAAGCGAGACGCGGGTGGTGCGGCGTGAGGCGAGCATGCGATCTTGATCAAACGAGCGTGCTTCAGCAATGTATTGTTCTATATCTTTTTCTTTCATGCTTTTTGCCCGCAATTTTTGTAAGATTTGATTTCTTCATCCGTTAATTTTTGTGCCAGAAGCATTTCCAGCTTCCCTTCTTTTAGGGGTGAAGGGGTGTTGTTACTGATGATAATGGGTGTGGGCGTGGGTTTTTTCCCTTCCCAATTCCACATTGATCTGTTGAGTGGACGTTTAGAATATCCATCACACTTTGGGAGTGACTTCAGTGTGTTTGGTGAAGACACACAGCCACTGAGAAAGAGAAATGGTAAGATAATCCCAATTTTTTTAAATTCCCGCATTTTAACTTAGGCCTTTGCTAATTGTGCTATTAGTGATGCTAATTTTTTTGCACCGTTCGTTATCGTTTTAGCTCCTCCTGAGCCTGTAAGGGAAGCCCCCCCAGAGGCTAAAGCGGAAGCCATGCCAGGTAAATTGAAGAAAAGAAAAATACCACCAACGCCAACCACGAAGAATTCGCCGTAGGCTAACACGAAATCTTTAATGTCTTTTGAAAAGACATTCATTGCAAGTTCGATATACATACTACCAAGCAAGATGACTAATACCTGTAAAATGATGAAGTTTGCAACTTGTCCTAACCATGCTTCTGTAAAACGCCTTGTTGAGGAAAACATATAGAGGCTTATGAAGAGCGGTCCTACTGATATGACAAGAAATAAACCCAGCTTAGCAAACAGTGTGACGATAAAACCAATTAGGCAAAAAATTATAGCAATTGTGTAACACAATGAAGCATAAATCCATGAAACAAGATACGCCCCCAGTGCAAGCCATGATGCAGATTTTGTTGAATTTAAAATATGTGAACAAGCTTTATTTATCAGATCATCCCATACATTTTTATCTGAGTGTATTGTACCTTGTGTGGCATGTGCAATGGCATTCGGCAGACTATTGAAAAATAAATCCCCGACCCACTCATTATAAAGAGCAGCGTTTGTGGCGAGTGAAACAATGATGCCAAGTTTGAAAGCTGTCACTATAAATTCCCATAAGGGCATGGAAGAACGCCCTGAGATGATATTGTACCCCATAAATATAATGTAGATTGTACAAGATGCTTTGAGCGGAGTACTTAAACCCGATGAAAGGTTTTTAATGGAGTCAGTCATTATTTGCATGATAGGTTCCATTAACATATTCTCTGCCGTGGTAAAGTAAGCTACTTTTTCGAATGTCATTGCACGTCCATTCTATCTAATTTTTGCAAATACGATTATTTCTGATTCAATTATTATCGTGGTTCTGTTCAGCTCGTTCTTTAGCTTCTCTTTCGGCTTTAGCGCGCTCTTCTGCTTCTCTTTCGGCTTGTTCTTTTGCTTTTTCTTCAGCGTTTCTTTTTTCTAGTTTTTCTAGTTCAGCTTGCATTCTTTTATGTCTAGCTTCCATTTTTGCTCGAAATCTTTCCATTGCTTTACGATCTTCTTCTTCGCGTTCACGCGCTCTTTCTTCAGCTTTTGCTTCATATTCCTTTTCAAGTTCAAGTTGTGCTAATCTTAAGTTTTCACAATTTTTTGCAGTTCCTGCGAATCCACATTTAGCATTCCACTCTTCCATCAATGTTTTATCTTTTTTAAATTCTGCAACGCTATAGGTTTTTTCACATCCAGCAGCGATAATTCCAGTGCCAAGTAGCAATGTTGTTATGAGAACTTTATTCATAGATATTTCCCCTTCTTTCTTTCAGTTTTTGAGGTTTGAGCACAATCTTTAAATTATGCTTGTGTTATCGGTTTTTATAACCAGTGATGATAAATCTAGGGCAAAGACATAATGTTGCCATAAATATACTATAGAGTGTACAAAGCTCTTTAAGTTGAGCAGCTAAAGCGCAATAGCGATGTGTAATGGTGCTATCCATTGTTTTTGTAATGGGATTCATTAACATATTGTCGATATAAGAAAATATGCCTTTTCTTTCTACTGCCATTGAGATGCTCCGCTCTTCATTGTGTCTTAATGGTTATTTTGTTGTTGTTCAGCTTTAGCGCGTTCTTCTGCTTCTCTTTCGGCTCGCAATCTATTAGTGTCAGCTTCAATTTTTTCAAGTTTAGCCTTCATTTTAGCTTTAAATTCTTCATCTATTTTGCGATTATGTTCATCAATCTCTGCCCGACGTTCTTTCTCAAGTTCAGCGCCTGCTACTCTTAGGTTTTCACAATTTTTTGAAGTTCCTATCCCTCCACATCTCGTGACCCATTCATCAAATAATTTTGGATTTTTTTTAAATTCTGCTACGCTATAGGTTTTTTCACATCCAGCGGTGATGAGCCCTGTGCAAAGTAGCAATGTTGTTATGAGAACTTTATTCATAGTATTTCCCCTTCTTTCTTTCAGTTTTTGAGTTTTGAGCACAATTTTTAAATTATGCTATGTTCTGGTTTTTTATAACCAGTGATGATAAATCTAGGGCACAGACATAATGTTGCCATAAATATATTGTACATTCTGTAAGGTTCTTTAAGTTGAGCAGCTAAAGCGCAATAGATGTTATCCATTGTTTTTGTAATGGGATTCATCAACATATTGTCTATCTTAGTGAATATGCCGTTGCTTTCTACTGCCATTTAGATGTTCCGCTATTCGTTGTGTATTTTTATAATTTAATGGTTATTTTGTTGTTCTTCTGCCGCGCGCTCTTTTGCTCTTCGTTCTTCTTCAGCGCGTTCTTTTGCTTCTTGTTCAGCTCGGAACTTTTCATTCTCAGCTCTCATTTTTGCAAGATCGGCCTTCATTTTAGCTCTAGCTTTTTCCATTACTTTATCAAATTTTTCTTGATCTTTACGGGCTCTTTCTTCAGCTTTTGCTTCATATTCCTTTTCAAGTTCAAGTTGTGCTAATCTTAGGGTTTCACAATTTTTTGAAGTTCCTGCTAATCCACATTTAGCAATCCACTCTTCCATCAACGTTGGATTTTTTTTAAATTCTGCAACGCTATAGGTTTTTTCACATCCAGCAGCGATAATTCCAGTGCAAAGTAGCAATGTTGTTATGAGAACTTTATTCATGATTAATGACTGTCCTGTTGTTTTTCGGACTCTTTTTGTTCTTGATTATCTTCAAGAAGTTCATTTGCAAGGTTATGGTAATATTCCTTTTGAAGTTCAAGTTGTGCTAATCTTAGGTTTTCACAATTTTTGGCAGTTCCTGCGAATCCACATTTAGCATTCCACTCTTCCATCAATTTTTTATCTTTTTTAAATTCTGCTACGCTGTAGGTTTTTTCACATCCAGCCGTGATGAGCCCTGTGCAAAGTAGCAATGTTGTTATGAGAACTTTATTCATGATTAATGACTGTCCTGTTTCTTTTCAGATTCTTGTTTATCGTCATTTGTTGAGCCAGTTCTCCCCCATCCCCATGTTGGAAGACTCTCACGATAAGCTTGCTCTGCGTTTTTACAATTTTGCGAATCGAGATCCCCTGATGTCATACATTTCATTTTCCATTTTTCGTATAATTTGTGATCTTTCTTAAATTCTTCTACGCTATGGGTTTTTTCACATCCAGTGGTGATCAGCCCTGTGCAAAGTAGCAATGTTGTTATGATGATCTTGTTCATATTTAAGCCCCTCTTTTCTCCCGTTTATTGACCACCGAGTTTTTTGGCATAATCTGCATATCGCGCTGCAAATTCTTCGTAAGCTCGTTGTTCGGCAGCTTTGTATTCCGCTTGTTGAATCATCGCGGCGGCTTGCATTTGGAGAACTTGTGTTTGGAGTTTTGCTTGTATTGCTGATAATTGTGCTTGAATGCCTTGAATTTTACCCGAATCTTTAGTACTTCCAAGTTCGTCAAGGAGCTTGTTAATGGTTTTTTGTGTTTCACTGGCTTCTTCGTAGACGTCTTGGCCTTTGGCTGCCTGTCCTACCGTGTCCTGTTCGGCTTTTTTCACTTCTTGTGCGTAAAAAGCATCTGCTGCCTCTTTTGATCCAGCACCCCCTGAGGGCTCTTTGTATTTAAGTTCTTCTTGCCATTTTTGCGTGTTTTTGCTGCCGCCACCGCCGCCGCCACCGCCACCGCCACCACTGCCCATTGATTGTTGAAAGTGGTTAAAGTCAGAAGGAAGGGCGCCACTGCTCCCTTGCTTGTTAAACATCTCTTTCAATCCCGAAATGTCAGGCTTGACATTTAAGGAGTTATATAACTGTTTCGCTTGATCGAGTTGGCTCTTTAATTGCTCAAGCTGTTGTGCACCTTGTTGAATTTGTTGTTCTGCTTTTGCAACTTGTTCTCTCAATCTTTTGGCTTGCTCTATATTTTCCAGCAGTATTTTATAATCAAAGGGACCACCTCCAAATGCATTTGCTTGAGGTCCAAAAGAAATTGCGCAAAGAGCTGTTGCCAATAAAAGTTTTTTCATTGCTTTGACCTTTCTTGAAAAATAGGAAGCCATTTTTCTGGAGATTGTCCAACTTCATCCATAATGGTCTCTAGGAGTTCAATATTCTTGGTGGTGCCACTTAAAATGGCTATTTCATCATCAAAGCCGCGTAAATTCAGTTCTGCTACAACTGAACTTTGTCCTTGTTTGATGAGAAAACGCCGTGACTCACGGCTTAATTCTGATTGTATCAGGTTAAATTCTCTGTCCGATAATTTAAAACCTTCTACATAATCCCCATGATTGCCCTTTTGATTGGGAAAATAAATTTGTGTTGGACATTGCTCTATAATGGTGTGGGCAATGGTCGAATTGATCGCATCTTTGGGAGATTGCGTTGCAAACAACATCAAACCATTTTGTTTACGGATAGTTTTCAGCCTGTCTTGCGCAAAGGCTTTAAAGGAATCATCCTCTAAGGCTTTCCAAAACTCATCAATGACAATGATAATACGACGCCCATCAATCAGAGACAAAATCCTATGAAAAAGATACATCATTAATGGGGGACGAATTTCATTATTGTCTAAAAAATCCGTCATGTCATAACCAATAAATTTTGCATCAATGCCAATGTCGTCATCAGGATTGTCAAAAACCCACCCTAAGGCATTGCCTTTACACCATCTTTCTAAACGACCCGCTATCCCCTCCCTGTGCGTGGTGTCAAAAAACATTTGTAAGGCCGATATTGTCCGTTGTTCTTTTGGCAACAAGGCAAGTTGGTCAACAGCAGCAGAAATATCTTGTCTTTCTGATTCACTGATCTTTTGATCTTCAGAAGAAACAAGCTTTATAATCCATTGGCGTAAAAAAACTCTATCTGCTGGATTGTTATAGTCTAAGCCTTTTAGCGGTGCTATGCCTGTCGGTCTACCATTCTTCAAGGGCATATAAGTGCCACCACCAGCCCTCACAAAAAGTTCTGCGCCCCGATCTTTATCAAAAAAGACCATATTGGGATCATGCTTTTGAAGTTGTGCTAAAAGAAAATTAACAATAACCGTTTTCCCAGAACCAGAGGGACCACAAACAAACGTATTGCCTAAATCTCCAAAGTGAAAGTTAAAATAAAACGGTGAACCAGCAGAGGTTTTCATCAAGGCTACCGCTGGTCCCCACACATTGCCATCTATTTTTCCAACCGGAAAAGAATGAAAAGG
>NZ_JBHIRO010000029.1:0-8245 GCF_042197165.1 Bartonella sp. AA23NXGY
AGTCCTGTGGTAAGAGCTATTGAAGTAATAATACTTATCCGCAGGAAACGGTTTACGAATCCGGAAAGTGGCATATCTATAGCGCCACGGATGATAAGCCATCCGTAGATGATGAAAGCGATAGTGATTCCAATTGAAACGAAGGGTGTAATTGTAACAATTGCTTTTGAGGAAACATCCGTGACATATGTTTTTGTTATCTGATCAATTTTATTGAAAAGTTGCGTGAAAACTGTAAAGTTCATGGAATTCCTCTTTAACGAATTTTCAACTTTTTATATGATTTTTAAGCATTTTTCGTTGAACTTTTTAAGGATAAAATGAAACTTCGTAGACCTTTTCGATCTATGAGAGAGAATTGAGTATTACGCATTAACGTTTTCTTTTTACGAGCATACAGGGAAATAATATACAAAATGTTATTATAAAAGCTTTACCTAATAAATCTTATGGTAGGCATTTTCGTGTTTTTACTATTCAAAATTTTTATGTTATGCTTATCTTTCTGTTGTTTGATAAGTGTATGTTCAGCATTGCGTAAATGTGTAACCATTTGTAGTTTTGCTGTTTCATTTTGTAGCATAGCAAGCATTCCAATTATATGTGCTTGTAACTCGGCAATACTTTTTAGATCTTTTGTTGTCGTGATTTCTTTTAATAGTTCTTCAATTTGCTGAAAACGATTGTTTGCTTCTTGAAAAGTTTTTAAACTTACGGCTTTATCAGTGATGGCTGCATATTGGATGCGCTTGTTGATAAAACTGCTAGATTCATGGATAGTGACAGGAATTTCTTCTTCTTTTAAAATATTTTCAAGTGATTTAGATAGAGCAGAAGGTTTATTTCTATTGTAGAGATTCTCTGGATTTTTGAGAAAAAAGCTACTGTGATCTGTTTGTACATTTTTAAGTTTTTTAGTATTGAATTTTTGGCTTCCCGTTATAGACTCGTGTATCTTTTTTACTTCCTCAAGGTGTTTTTTTAGCATATCGAGAAGTTGGGCATCAGATGGCGCTTTCTTTTGCTGTGGAGTTTTTTTAGACTTTGATCTATTTGAAGATGATTTCCCAAAAAAATTGGGCCACGTCGTTGGGACTGATGCTCCCAAATCCGCCGCTCCAGCGCCCCAAACCCAAGCCATCGCTGGGTTTGAAATCCCTAAAGTTATTACAACTACTATTGAAATGACCTTTTTTTTCATGTTTCCCTCCTGTCATTTTTTGCGTGCTGTAAGAAAATTGGCAACCATATTGCTGGATCATCACCAACTTCTGCGATAATGCTTTCGGCTAACTCTGCGTTATCAGGTGTACCTGATAACACCAAGAGCTCGTCACTAAAGTCGTGTTCGATGGCTTTTCCATCGCGTGTCAGGTGGAATTTACCAAGATTCAGTTCTGCAAGCGCAGATTGATCACCTTGCTTAATGAGGAATTGGCGACTAAACTCACCAAGTCCTTTAACGAGTTCAAATTCGGCATCTGTTAGTTTAAAGCCTTTTGTATAATCTTCATAATTTGCTTTGGGATTGGCTAGAAAAATGTAAGTTGCACACTGTTGAATGAGTGTTTTGGCAATATTACTTTCCAAGGCATCGCTAGGCTCTTGTGTTGCATAAACAAAAATACCATTTTGTTTACGGATAGTCTTTTGTTTATTTTTCGCTAAATCTTCAAAGTACGGATCTTGCAAAGGCTTCCAAAACTCGTCAAAGATATACATAAATCGCTGTCCGCTAATCATGCCTTCTGTGCGGTAAAGCAAATACATCATCACTGGAGTGCGAGTTTCAAAATTATCTAAGAACTCCGTGATATCAAAGCCGTAAATTTGATGTGTTGAGAGATCAAGAGCATCATGGGGATTATCAAACAACCACCCATAATCACCACCTTCACACCATTTTAGTAAGCGAGCATGAACAGATGGGTGAGCATTATAATCACTTAAACGTGGATTTGGTAAAAATTGTACTAGAAAGGACAAACGACGGAGTGATTGGTCAATGTTACTGCTCATAACAGACATAACCGCTTTGTTAATTTCTTCCTCGTCGTGATGCGTGACCTCACCACCAGCTTCTGCCAATTTTTTAACAAATTGTTTCAGAAAAATAAGATTTTCTTGTGTGGGTGGGAGTTGGAAAGGATTGAAACCACTTTTTCTGCCTGGCTTGAATGTTAAATATTTTCCACCCATCGCTCGAATGGCAATTTCCATGCCACGATCTTTATCAAAAACAACAGTTGTCGGCTTAAATTTTTGTGCTTGTGCTAACAAAAAGCCGAGTAACACGGTTTTACCCGAACCAGATTGTCCGATAAGCGCGGTATTACCAAGTAAACGTTTATCTGTCGAGTCCTCTTCAAGTTTGGAGGCATGAAAGTTGAAATAAAGCGGTGTTTTACTGGTTGTTTTAAGAATTGTGACGGCTGGACCCCATGGGTTACCAGTAGGTTTTCCTGACATAAAATTATGAAAAGATGAAAATGATAAAAAGTTCAATGATGTAATCGGAGCAGGACGCGGTCTCCATTTCCAATTGCCAGGAAGTTGTGCCCAATAGCCAGCCTCTATTGCTAAGTCTACAGGTTTGGGCAGTACCGCAACGTCTAGTAATGCTGCACTTGCTTTGGCCATATGGTCGCGAACTTGTTGAATTGTATCACCATAGATCGTCAATGTGCAGTGATGTTCTCCCATGACAAAATGCCCACTGATAAGCTGGTTTAGTGCTTCGTCAATTTGTTCAATTTGGCTCGTTGCCACATCTCGTGCATCAATCAGATTACGCTGATGCCGTTGTAAATAATCTTTAGCAGCATGTCGGGAGAGAACTGAAAAGCTCTGCGTCAATACGAACTCGAAGTCACTTTCCAACAAAACATTCAATTGTCCTGGTTTGGTTGTTGCATCATATTCTTTAATTTCCAGCATTCCAAATCGACGCATTCCACTGGTTGTTCGCAGTTCACCAAGAGCGCCCCATTTTGAGAAAAAAGGTCGATTGACAGACATATAGTCAGCAAAACGGTCATGGCAAATTGGCATAGGGCGATATTCACCATTGACAAGCATTCCAAGGAATTCAAGTGCAGAAGAATAAGCATGCCCATTTTTTTCATAAGCACCAAGAAGTTCTGCACCGTAACGGTTTAAAGATTGACCTAAAGTACGATTGATGTCATTGAGTTCTTTTATACATGTGTCTTGTCGCATCTTTTTTTGATCAAGCGTTTCACGTTCATGCTTAGAAAAGAACGACATAATTTTATCCGCTATCGGTTGAAAAATGACAGTCAGATATAAATCATTGACCATCAAATTATAACCAGTAAAGCTTTGTCGATATTTTTCATCAAGCTGATAGCAAAACATTTGATCAAATGTTGAATCAGGATATTCATAAACACGGCGGCGCACAATATGTGCCCAAAATGATAAATTGGCCGATGCAAGCCCCCGTAGAGTATTGTTAAGCTCTTTTATCCATTGAAAAATATCTTCTTCTGAAGCGCTTTGATGCGAACGCCCGTCAATTTTCCAAATTGACAAATATTCCGCATTTTTAGTAGAAATAATCGTATCTGTAATATGATGTGAATAAGGCAGAAACAGGCTTACAGGTGCCTCTGATGCAAGGCGTTTGCTGCTTTCAACAGCTGTCATGTTTATCTCCTTTTACTATAATCAGAGGGACTATAACTTGATGCGCCCCAAAAACTTTTGTTGCGATTGCGAAATTTAGTATCGATCCATAACCACCAGATACGAAACGCCTTATCATCGTTTTTAGTAATTTGCACCATAATAAACCATAATGGAGGCGCTATAATCCACAAAAAGATACTTACTGTCATAGCAATAACAGCAACCCCCATAACCATAACGATAAATGGCATCATGGGGACACCCCATATCGTTGGAACACGTGTTGCTCCTTTGAATAGGGGGAATTCTTTTTTTTCTTGCGATTTCATGGAACGTTCTCGTCACTGGAGGTGAAATAATATGTGGCTAATATAAAAAGCTGCACCAGCAATAATGACACTGAATGCCCATCGCATAAATGTAGCTCTTGCGATAATGCGAAATATATAAATAAGCAAAAGTAATAAAAGAACGATAGCAGCAACGATAGGAATAATTATACTTAATCCATATTGCATCCCTATGAAAACATCTAGACTCTTTGTTTCCGTCTGAGCATATGCAGATTTAGTTATTAATAACATAATAAAAGTTATAAAAATAGCACTAATCTTACATATTTTTGATTGAAGCGTATTTAATTGTTTCATATCCTTTATCCCCTTTTAATTAAAGTTGCTATAAATAATATTCCTTTTTTCGTAGTATGAGCGATATTATTACTGGTACAAATCTATAATCAACGAACATTAAAAACATTACGTATTATACTAATTTATGCTTGACCTGTAAATAGCAGTTTAGCAAGTTGGGTTGCCGAGCCAGCAATGACAACGCCGATTGCCCACCGTACAAACGTATCTTTTCCTATATAGCGGCCTGCGTAACCAATTGCTAAGCACAAAAGTATCACGGCAGCAGCAACAGGAATAATGTGATCAATAAGATCTTTTTTTAGAGCATCTAGAGCTTTTTCAGCATGAGCTAATTTTGCACTTGCATATGCAGACTGTGTTATAAAAAATGCAATTATAGCTGTAGAAATTACTATGATTCTGTTGTTATTTTGTGTTTGGACATTAATTAATTTTCGCATATTTTACTTTCATTAAATTTTCATGAATATTTTATATTTTTTAACATAAACAAATTACTATCTTTATATGTTACAATTAGAAAATATAAACTCTTAATTTAAAAACATTATGTATTATATCAGTTCATTAGTTACCTGTAAATAACAGTGTAGAAAGTTGTGTTGCTGAGCCAGCAATGACAACGCCGATCGCCCACCGTACAAACGTATCTTTTCCAATGTAGCGCCCTGCATAGGCAATTGCTAAACACAAAAGTATAACAGCAGCGGCGAGAGGGATAATCGTTTTTAAGTCATTTTGGAGTGCATCTAACGCCTTTTTTGCAGGATCTAATTTTACATTTGCATATACGGGATTCGTTATAAAAAAGGCACTTAGAGCTGCAGAAATTACGATAATTTTGTTATTATTTTTTAATTTGAGATTAATTAATTTTTTCATATTTTACTCTTATCAATACTTTGTATATTCTTAATATAAACGAAATATCACATAATATGTTTAAATTTATCAAACATAAACTCTCACATTAGAAACATTATGTATTATAAAGACTCACACTTGCCCCTTGAATAACAGGCTCGCAAGTTGGGTTGCTGAGCCAGCGACGATCACACCGATTGCCCACCGTACAAATGTATCTTTTCCGATGTAACGTCCAGCATAACCAATTGCTAAGCATAAAAGAATAACGGCAGCAGCAACAGGAATAATATTAGTAGTAAGATCTGTTTGCAGAGTTTTTAAAGCATCTTCAGCTTTTAGTTTTGCATACGCAGGATGTACTATAAAAAATACACTTATAGCCAAAGAAATTGCTGTGATTCTGTTGTTATTTTTTAATCGGAAATCAATTAATTTTTTCATATTTTACTCTTAATTAATGCTCTTATTAATACTTTGTATTTATTATTATAAAATATATGAGATTCTCATATGTGTATAATAATTAGATATAAAACCTTATGATAAAAATATTATGCGTTATATAGACTTACGCTTGCCCCTTGAATAACAGGCTCGCAAGTTGGGTTGCTGAGCCAGCGATGACAACGCCAATCGCCCAGCGTACAAATGTATCCTTTTCTATGTAGCGGCCTGCGTAACCAATTGCTAAGCATAAAAGTATAACAGCAGCAGCGACAGGAATAATATTAGCATTAAGATCTTTTTGGAGTTCTTCTAAAGCTGTTTTTGCAGGAGCTAAACCTTGTACTTGGGCCCATACGGGATGTGTTATAAAAAATACAGTTATAGCCGTAGAAAGTGTAATAATTTTGTTATTGTTCTTTGATTGGAAACTAATTAATTTTCGCATATTTCTCTCATTAAGACTTTAAATAACATTTTGTATTATAGTTGTCATCTTTAATTTTAACTAACTGCACCTTTGAATAATAGCTGAGCAAGCTGGGTTGCTGAGCCAGCGATGACAACGCCGATCGCCCACCGTACAAATGTATCTTTTCCGATGTAGCGTCCCGCATAACCAATTGCTAAGCATAAAAGTATAACAGCAGCAGCGACAGGAATAATATTAGTATTAAGATCTTTTTGGAGTTCTTCTAAAGCTGTTTTTGCAGGAGCTAAACCTTTTGCTTGGGCCCATACGGGATGTGTTATAAAAAATACAGTTATAGCCGCAGAAAGTGTGATGATTTTTTTATTGTTCTTTGATTGGAAACTAATTAATTTCTGCATATTTCTCTCACTAAGATTATAGACAACATTTTGTATTATAGTTTTCATCTTTAAACTTTAATTAACTGCACCTTTAAATAACAAGTTCGCAAGTTGGGTTGCTGAGCCAGCGATAACAACGCCGATTGCCCATCGTATAAATGTATCCTTTTCGATGTAACGCCCTGCATAGAGAATGGCTAGGCATAAAAGTATAACAGCAGCAGCAACAGGAATAATATTAGTAGTAAGATCTGTTTGTAGAGCTGTTAAAGCTTTGTTTGCAGGTTCTATTGCTGCACATGCAGGATTTCTCATAAAAAATATAGTTACAGCAGCAGAAATTGCTGCAACTTTGTTGTTACTTTTTGGCTGGAGGTTAATTAATTTTCGCATATTTCTCTCATTAAGACTTTAAATAACATTTTGTATTATAGTTGTCATCTTTAATTTTAACTAACTGCACCTTTGAATAACAGTTGAGCAAGCTGGGTTGCTGAGCCAGCGATGACAACGCCGATTGCCCATCGTATAAATGTATCCTTTTCGATGTAACGCCCTGCATAGAGAATGGCTAGGCATAAAAGTATAACAGCAGCAGCAATAGGAATAATATTTTTAACAAGATCATCTTGCAAAGTGTCTAGAGCTTTTTTTGCATTTTTTAATTGCACTGCATATGCAGGATTGCTAATAAAAAGTACAGTTAAAGCAGCAGAAATTGTTATAATTTCATTATTATTTTTCTGGAAATTAGTTAATTTTCTCATATTTAGCTTCATTGATTTATCATAAATATTTTTTCTACGAAATAAGAAACAATTTCATTGATGTATAATGAAAGCATTGAAATCCAAAGTTTCTTTTACAAAAAATATTTCTTATTCCAAAAGATTTATCAGTTAGGTTTAAATAATAAACCGGCAAGTTCAGCTGCTGAACCCGCGATAACGACACCAATTGCCCACCGTACGAATGTGTCTTTTCCGATGTAGCGTCCTGCATAACCAATTGCTAAGCATAATAGTATAACAGCAGCAGCGAGAGGGATAAGCAACTTTAAGTCATCACGGAGTTTTTCTAAAGCACCTTTTGCAGTTGTTAATTGTTGAGCATACACAGGATTGGACATAAAAAATACAGTTAAAGCTGCAGAGGTTTTAGTAGCTTTATTCCGAATTATTGTTTGAAGAACTTTTGATTTTTTCATATTGTTTATCTCAATTTAGATTTCGCTTTAGGATAAAAAGATATTTTATACAGCATGACTTTTTTATTACGCGCTTTTGAATAACATATTTGCAAGTTCAGCTGCTGAACCAGCGATAACGACACCAATTGCCCACCGTACGAATGTATCTTTTCCGATGTAGCGCCCTGCATAACCAATTGCTAAGCACAAAAGTATCACGGCAGCAGCAATGGGGATAATCGTTTTTAAGTCTGTTTGGAGTGCAGTTAAAGCTTTGTTTGCAGGCTCTAAAACTACTGCTTGGGCTAACACAGGATTAGCGATAAAAAATACAGCTGAAACTGCAAAGTTTTTAATATTTTTATTATGAATTATTCTTTGAAGGATATTTGATTGTTTCATATTTTTATCTCAATTTATATCACATTGGTATGAGTAATCTCTTTTCTTCAATATGTATTTTTATTGAATACAATGAAAATACTGAAATCTAAATTTTCTTTCATGAAAATTTATGCAGTTTTAAATAATAAACCGGCAAGTTCAGTTGCTGAACCAGCGATAACGACACCAATTGCCCACCGTACGAATGTATCTTTTCCGATATAGCGCCCTGCATAACCAA
>NZ_JBHIRO010000030.1:0-7585 GCF_042197165.1 Bartonella sp. AA23NXGY
AAGGGAGCAAAAAACACTGCAACTAAAGCCACAAAAACAGCCTCCAATATGGGGTGGTGGGGCTTTTTAGGAAGTCTCATAGGCGCCATTATTTCCAGTGTTTTTGGCTACTACGGTTATAGAAGCCGTAAGGACACTTTCATGCTTTAAAACGTCTACCTGTCTACCTTTAAAGCAAATACATAAAAAGCTGCACGCATAGTGCAGCTTTTTTGCAAAATTTTCTTGATTTTTGTATGCTTTTCAACACAACAAGAATTTTCAAAATCCACGTGAAGCTTTTATAATCGTGAGAAACAAGCTGCAAAATAAAAGATTTTTTTCAATAATTCTATTTTTTTATGTTTTTCCTTTAAAAAACTTCTTAAATGAAGTGTTGACTCCATCGATTATATATATATGCCATTACAGCATAACAAATATGCGACTCTTGCTCTATTTTTTCCATTTAAGCCAAACGAATTTCGCAAAAAAATATTCCTCTACGATCAACAACTTTTCTCAATATGGAAACCATATCAATCTTACATCTCATGTAAGAGAGAGCATTATGCGGTTAACATTTCATCCACACACAATATGAGAGAATAAGTTGAATTCTCTGATACAAAGGGAATACCAACCTACCAAATTATCTATTCTCAACAAAGCAACACTCTCACCACTTCAATACCAGTATTTTAGTTTGAATATACGAACACAATTTACATTCTAGATTAAATGTATCAAATAAATAATGAACATAAAATCTATGAATAAACAATGGTTTAACTTTACATGCTTCAAACAAAGGACAAAATTCTATAATCATGTGTTATTAAATTTTTTTTTGTAAATATTTTATACAGATATCAAAAATCGTACCATTGCTTTCAATACAAGAAACCGACATAAAAAATTTCATATTGAATGACCAAAATAGTCTTTTACAAATTGCGATATTAGAGCAAAAACTTCATTGGCTAATTATACGAAAAAATAAAATAGAAAATGCATTTTAATAAATATAAAAGCAAATTGTTTTATAAAAGAATATGACAAAAACTGATAAATCAATTTATGATCATGTTATTTATGATTCAGATATTGAGTTCAGTTTTGCACAATCGTTTGAAAAAAACGATGAGATTAAAGTTTATGCGCAACTGCCTAAATGGTTTAAAATTGATACACCTCTTGGATCATATACTCCCGATAGGGCTGTATTACTCGAGCAAGATGGGCAAGGAAAACTGTATTTTGTTGTGGAAAGCAAAGGAAGTATTTTCGAAGACATGTTGTGCGATCTGGAAAAAGCAAAAATCCATTGCGGTCATGAACATTTCAAAGCTTTAGGAGAAAATACCCAATATATTGTTTCTGATAATTATGAAACTTTTATCGATCAAGCAATTCAAAAAGATACCACAACAACTTGAAAAAATATTTGGGCTATGGAAACAACCCTCCCCTGTTGTTTATAAAATGCACCTTTTTCCTACTCTATAATTTACAAGCCCTTCCTTATAACCGATTTTAATTTTTATTAAACAATCAAGAGATTGTCGAATATTTTCCAGAAAGGGCTGCACATTTAAGAAAAGAAAATTATAAACTATTGAGAATACATTTGACACCTAAACAATCATTTAAGCATAAAAAATGATATATAAACAAACATTGGATTTTTAAGTCAATAATTTGATTTATAAAGATTTTCACATTTTTCATGTTAAATAATAAATGCAAATGGAGCAGGCATGCACGTCTCGTGTAGGTTCTGCTTTTGCTCTCATGCAAAGTGAATTGACAGAAAACAGACTCCTCGATAAACTCATCAAAATCAGCTTAACTGATGGCTTCATTTTGGAGGAAGAGGGGTTTGTACACAAGAGAAGCATTTGGGGACCATCAGCACTTCCAATCACATTCATTCCAATATCAAAACCGCAGACATCACAAACATGTGTTAATTTTTTAAAGTCTGTGAATGGGGCGGGACCCATATCTAAAAGAATATCAACAGGGGGCATAATAATGCAAAAGGTAGATTCCTATACAAAAACAGAAAGGTATGTCATATATACCGTCATTATTTCCAGCATACTTCCTCTGCTGGACGGGAGCATTGTCAATGTCATCCTTCCTAACCTTGCGCATTATTTTTCAGTCGGAGAAAATAATATACAATGGGTTGTAACATCCTATTTTCTCGCCACCGTTCCAGGGCTGCTAATGGCCGCTTTTGTGCAAGGAAGAATAGGTATCAAAAGCACTTGGCTTCTTGCAAGCTTCATTTTTATGCTTGGATCACTGGGGGTAGGATTAAGCTATAATTTTCCAACTATTATATCTGCCCGTATCGTTCAAGGTTTTGGGACCGGTCTTTTGCTGCCCCTTAGCCAAACCATCATTGCCTTACAATTTGGACAGACACGAGTGCGCCAAGCCATGAGCACCATAGCTGTACCAACAGTTTTCGCTCCTGCCTTTGGTCCGCTGGTAGGCGCCTCGCTTGCTCAGTATGTGTCTTGGCGTTTGTTATTTTTTATCAATATTCCGCTTATTTTATTGGCACTCACCCTTGGAGCTAAACATTTAAAGAGCAACGAAACAACAAAAACAAAATTTAACTTATTTGCTTTTTTAGCGTTTTCCATCTCCCTTCTTTCGTTTTTTTATCTCACAGAAGCCAGAAATATCAATAACCACAACACCCTCTTTATCCTAGCGCTTATAGCCGTGATATCTCTCATATTATTCATTGTTTCTAATCAGAAAGCAAAAAACAAATTAATCGTCTTTAGCGGATTTCAAAATGCGCGCTATACATTGCTCATGATCATGGGGCTCGTTGCTTCATTTCTTTTTTATAGCTTCCTCGTTTATTTCCCACTAGCCGTTGCCATGGGAGGAAACTATGAAAAGAGCCTTCTCATCATCGGTGCCCTCCTTGCTCTGCAAGGAGTGGGTGCGTGGATTGGCAGGAAATTTATTTACCAAAAATGGAAAGAAAAATCTCCCTTTTTCATGATAGGAATTGGTTTAGTGATATCAAGCTTTGGGTTATTATGCTTCGGCTATAATATAAGCATGGATGGACTGGGATTCTTGCTAAGAGGCATAGGACTTGGCATCGCCACCATTGTCTGCCTTTCCGCCCCCATCCAATATGTCAACAGTTTATACGTCAAAGATACAGCCGTTATCACACGCATATTACAGCAAATAGGTGGTGCCTTAGGGGGTATATTCGCTGGCTTTTTGATCCATTCGCTGACAGAAGAATCCCTGTCCTTAAACCAAACATATATCGTATTCTTCATATTCTCTATCGCTGCATTTTTACTGTTTTGCCTAGCCCTCCTCTTATCGCGTAAAGAGAAGAATTTTGATTTATGATATGCTTTATTTGAACACCCTATCCATAACATTGGCAATGGCATATAAAATCATACAGCATTTAGCACTTTTCGAGAAACCAACACACTGAGACATTGAACACAGCCTTCATCATTTTTATGAAAGAACACTAAACCGATAAGCTCCTTAAGCTCTAAAATTGATCACCTCCAGTAACGTACGGTGTTTGTAATTTTATGATACCTCTGTGCTTTTAAATCCCTCTAAAAACCTCTTGAAATATGGGATTTTCTGATCAGACCTTTGCAAAGATCCACGAAATTAAGCACGCGTTTCAATGCGGAATAGTTCCATAAATGCGCTAACAGACGCCCTACAGAACCAGCATAGAATATAGAACCCACAATGCCCCCAAATGCTGACCATCTTCTGGCACGCATCGCGATGCAAAAAATCGCACTGTATTGCAAACTTGATAATGTTATTCGCCCCTTTTCAAAGTCATTGAATCACTATGCTTTCATAACAGCAATAGGTCCAAATGAAACTGAAGCGACAAAAACAGCTGGTAAAGCAGCATCTTCTCTCCATTTCATTGTTAACTGTTATAAGAAATTTCCCCCACTTTAATAAAAAATCCCTCTCTCATTGAGAGGGAAATTTTAAAAACATTGAAAATCATAAAGCATGATGACAGACAGCAAACCATCTCTAAAAAGACTGTTTCTTGATTTTCACAGCGTACTCTTAGATTTCTCTAACATTTTCCTGTCTTTAAATTTTCCTTATAAGTTTTACGGACAAAAGAAGCTTTTCAGAACTCTTTTACACATAACTTCATTGCTTCAAGCTCCCTTACAGACACGATAAACGTTTATATTTCCATCTACCAAGTATGCGAGCTTCACAGCGGATATAATGAAAACAGTCTTTTTATAGAAAACCGTAAGCTTTAACGGAATAAACGAGATTTTAAACTAGCCTCCCGCATTACTCTATACCGGTTATGCAAATAAAGAGCGCCATCTACTTTTTCTGACAAGCAAAGAACACACACAACATTTAGTAACATGCCATTATTGAAATTCTTGTCACAAAACCTTCCGTTCAGGGATTATGCGCATTGCCTACTTCCTTCTCTCCAATAAACAATCTGCCAATAAAGAATGCTATTGCAGTTACGATAATACAAAATTATACTTCTGTTCTCATTCTATATTTTTCCAATTATCACGCATTATTCACCCCCTTCACTGTTATAACAATGAAAGGAAAAAAATTAAAACACAATATGGCATTTCTCTTTCACAAATCTTATATAAGCCACAAAATTGTTGCGCGACTTTCTAAGCAAGGTCAAGCAATAAAATTATATTCTAACAACCACTCCACATACCACTTTTTGATATTATAAAGCCATAAAATGCAATTATCATCTCCGCAAACAATATCTCAGAAAAACAAAATCCCTTCTGCAATCATTGGACTACTCCCTCCAATGTTTGCGCACCATTATACGCATAACGAGTTAGATGACTTGTTTATTGCATCATTTGCTCCTCCTGAAATTCCAGAAGGTACAAAAATCCAAAAAGTTAAAGCGTGGCTACGTGCAATCAATTCTCAATGCGAAGAACCACTTGAATTCCTTGGTAACCTGCTTAGTGATTTTATGGAAAAAGAATATTATGATCCAGACCCTACCGGATTGAATTCATCGTTATACAAAAAAACTCTACAGTTAAAAGAAGATCAACGTAAAATTTTAGAAACGTTAAAGAAAGATGGATTGGAATATCAGCGTGGAGGGTATATTATCAAAGCAGGTCTTCTTTCTATAAAAGAGCTACAAAACCGTATTGCAGAGAAAGGACTTTCAGCAGTAGAAATCGAAATAAATAGGGCATTAGAAAATATAGAAAAAGATCCAAGGGAGGCCGTTCTATTTGCAGCAAATCTGTTGGAAGCCTCTTGCAAAGCTTATCTCGACCACCATTCTATCCCATATGCAGAAAACGCCCGTAATAATCTGCCCGCTTTATGGGAAGAAGTCGTTAAGAAAGCTAAGATCCATCCCGAAGATATGAAGCAAGAAAACTTAAAAAATCAAGATCTAGATGAAAATGACTTAAAAATGATCGCATCCGGTCTGTATCAAATTGTGCGCGGTACTATAAAGTTAAGAAACAAGAAAGGTGCAGCGCACGGCCGCTCAGAAAAGGATTTTGAACTAATCAATCTCAAGCCTCGCCATGCGCGTTTAACTTTTAATGCCGCCCATTCTCTCTCAATTTATATTTTAGAGCTCATGGATCAGCCATAATAAAAACCATATCACGACTACCAGCATTTTCTTGTGCCATTTTTAATGCTTTTTAGGCATTAAAGGGGAGTGGCTGCTTCTACCCCTACAAAACCAAATATTTCTATAGCATGACAGAATGAGTAATCACACCACCCTATAGTTCTCCTTTTCCCCGCGTTTCTAGGCTCCGCTTCTAAAGTCAGTGGCAATTTCTGTAAATGCAAAAGCCGCCCTTAAGGATGGCGAATGAGGATGGTGCAAAAGTATTGCCTTGATTATTTTTTTTAAGAACAAACTAGCTAGTGTACTATTTTTGGAAAGCTCTCGTGCAGAAATATTATGATGGAGAAGCTAGTCATTATGATAAAAACACAAGTCTTAACTCCGTAAAGAGAGAAAATATGAGCTTAGATTTAATTCCTACAAAGCCTTTATGCGCGTAAATTACATACCTATACGTTCTTCCCCTACCCTACTACTTAATTTTATAATAAGGCAGCTCCTTATAAAAAACAGCACTATTCTTACATACCATAGCCATTTTCTCTTTACAGGCTTTCTGCTATCAACATAACGCTTTACCCTCTTAAAACACTGTTTGCAAAAGGTTTGCATCATTACAATGATCATAGGCATAGGCTTGCTACCCCAAAAAGCTTGCTAGGTAAAAATCCGCCTTAGTATTTAGTGGTATAGATAGTTTGGAGGTCAAGGAATTGTTTGCAGTTTTTTGTTATAAAAAGTTAGCAGATTGTTTTGAGGATGACGATATACAGGCTACACATAGGACAAAGGGAGAGATGATATTAAAATCCAAGAGAATCTGAGTTTAGATCTAATTTCTACAAAGCCTTTATGCGCGTAAATTACATACCTATACGTTCTTCCCCTACCTTACTTAATCTTATAATAAGGCAGCTCCGTATAAAAAACGGCACTATTCTTACATACCATAGCCATTTTCTCTTTACAGGCTTTCTGCTATCAACATAATGCTTTACCCTCTTAAAACACTATTTGCAAAAAGTTGGCATCATCACAATGATCATAGGCATAGGCTCGCTACCCCAAAAAGCTTTCTAGGTAAAAATCCCCCTTAGTATTTAGTGGTATAGATAGTTTGGAGTTCAAGGAATTGTGTACAGTTTTTTGTTGCAAAAAGTTGCAGATTGTTTTGAGGATGAAGATATACAGGTACACATAGAACAAAGGGAGGGATGATATAAGAGCCAAGAGAATCTGAGTTTAGATTTAGCCTTGAGCGCCCCTTTAAGTGCGTGGCATTACGTAGCTTATACGTTCTTCCCCTACCCATTTTGCTTCCGAAGGTGCATGATGATTAGTAGGCATGCCCCTAGTTCTTATTTGGTTTTTGTACGTGGGAAGAGTTTCGAGTGATTAGCATTTTACTCCATGCGTTTACGCGTTACACTTGTCTTTTCCTGCTTTTATTTTCAGAGATTGGTGATATTTTTGTTTTGCAGTACTAAGAAGAGCTTTTAGATTTATCGTTTTAGAGAGAAGAAAGCATTCTCTCCCTGCCTCTGCCTGCCACTGCTTCATTAGTGGCATGCCCTTTATTAGTCCCTATTGCATTCTTTTATGAGATGAGAAGGCATCCGATCCAGTTTCAAAGCCGCTCCTAGGTCTTGGTAGTTTTACGGGCGACTAGTTTTTCTAGTTTTTTTGATGAGTTTCTATGAGAAAAGTGTAGCAGGAAGGGGAACTTATGTATGTAAATTACTGACTTTTCCTAGTAGAGGGGGAAGTTTGAGTAAAGAGTTATTCTATAACATTTTTCATGACGTAGATTTTTATATTTTCACGCAATACTATGGGTGTATTGTCATGTTTAGAGATCATTTGATTTTTATGGGAGTATTAGTTTTGGAACTTTGGTTGCGGGGGCAGGATTTGAACCTGCGGCCTTCAGGTTAT
>NZ_JBHIRO010000031.1:0-6803 GCF_042197165.1 Bartonella sp. AA23NXGY
TACTTAGCTCCTCCACCTAAAGATTGTGCAACTTTATCACCTAGAGCATGAAGCTGATTACCCGTTACAGCATCCGTTGACGTTCTACTAATGTCTCCATTTTTAAGAGACGTAATCTTGCTACTTGTATTCTCTTCACCATGCGTCGCTACAAAGGCATTCGCCGTTTGGCTCCAGATTAAAGAATCACTCTTTTCACCAGCAATTTCTTTGCTAATCTCATTTTTAATATTCGTGATAGAATCACCAACACCGGCAAAGGCAGACGCGACACTGTCATAAGTCGAATCAGTAACATCACCATCAGGATTAAATCGCTTAACCTTGAATGTAGGAGCATTCCACGTGCCATTCTCATACTTAGCATTACCACCTAAAGATTTTGCAACCCCAGTGCCTAACGTATAAAGCTGGGAACCATTAACGGCATCGGTTGACGTTTTTGAGAGCTCACCAGGAGAAACATCCAAAAGACGCCGTGTCTCACCTTTACTATTCCGAATAGTTATTTGAGTTAATGGTGAGGTAGGAGCAACAGTTACCATACTTGCATCATCCGCTCGGGCTAGTTCACGAGATAAGCTTCTTAAAAGAGAAAAGCTACCTGTGTTCTTATGCTGATCATCACTTTGAGATGGATTATCTTGTTTTTCCCCAATAGCATGGGGTTCCTTTATCTCAACAATCTGGTGATTTAAAGCTGCCAAAGCACTATTAGTGCCAGAAAATGCATCCGCAACACTTTTATAACCTTCTACATTCTTATAACCTTCCGTACCTGCAAATGCAGTATCAAAAGCAGCTTTAGTCTGAAACTTAATATTAAGACTTAAGTTCTTGGGAGCATCCTCCCCCTCCACAAATGCAGAGCCACTATCTCTATACAATTTACTGCCAACTACATAGGCTGGCGGTATACCTTTAAGCGCATTTGTACCACCACTAAAGTCGTTTGATATGTTATTTAAAATCTGAGTAGCAGCAGCAACAGGAGAAACATTTGATAAAAATATAATCACTGAAGCCAATGAAAACGCTTTAATAAAAAGCCGTCGATAAAACGAGCAAGAATCTTTACAATCATTCACCACTAGCGCTTTTGGTGTGGTATATAATTTTTTCATAACAAATTCTCCAAATAGGAAAGACATATTTAGAACATTAAAAAGTCATATTTCAGTGTTAGGAGTGATTAACGACGTGATTTTTTTGTTCTTTATAAAGTTTGAGTTTGCCGCAGAGGCGAACAGAAGTAATTAGAAGTCTAGCAAGGTTGCAATTAATCTTGATAAACGATGTGGTTAATGGGTTTTTTATTTTTTCCGCCTTTAAGAAGGGTGCTTTTTTTGCAACAAAACTCCTGGATGAGGGTGAAAAACAGGTATGAAGAAGACATACTTGCACCCTATTGTTAGGTCTGCGGTTTATAATTTTAAAAGTAAAAGAGTTCATTTTATATGATTAAGAAGCTGTAAGGTATTATTAGGGGAAGAGTTTAAGTTGTTGGCTGAATGATTTAGAGTACTTGTTGTGAAATTATTACGCTTTTATCGCAGGGATAAGCGGCATACTCTTAAGCTTTAGAGTAAAATAAGGATGATTGTGTGTGTTGTTCATAATCAACTGCCCCCCCTTGCGAGCATTTTTCTGTTTTTGCCAAAATGAGTCTTACTAAAGAATATTTTGTGATGTTATAGACTATTGAGTGAAATAGCAAGAAGAAAATGAATTTAATTATTTTTACAGAATGAGTCTTTCCGATTTATATAACCGTGAAATATCCTTATAACTTTAAAACTCATAGATTCCATGCACTATAGACTTGTCTAGAGATTCTGTTTCATAGTTTTATTTAAGTGTCCCATTTTGATCAAAATGAGTCTTACTAATAATTGCTGCTGTTGCGTGCCTCATGATTGCTACTGCTATGTACAGAGCAAATAAATAAAATAATAAAATAGGATTTTTAAATTTTTAAACGTATCCCCCAATGGATATTTTCTATCAATGAAATTATAGAACGTACAGTTTTAAAATACTGCGCAATTACGCACTGAGAGTACTACTCTGTATTTGTAAAATTTTTGTTAAAGTGCTTTACTTCTTACTAAAATCAATCTCACTAAGATTATTACTATAAAATACATTGGTATAAGACTTTAATTATTATAAGACTTTATAAATACTACTCTATGGCCTTCTCTGTAAAATATTACTTCTCTATAATATAAAATTTCGCCCCTGTCTAAGAAGACAAGGGCGAAACTTCGCTTAAATTGTAGTTTTTCATATTCTCTGGTGTTATTTTAATTTCAGAGTTATTCCACCACCTACACCCCACTGACCGCCAGCACTGGTTGCTGATAGATTAGAACGAATCTTGCCATCTTCAGATGTATAACCTGCACCAATCGCAAAGGCAGATTGTCCACGCCAAAAACCGCCACCAAATGAAACACTCACAGATCCTGGGTCATCGAAGTAACGTAAGTTAGAGACTGCCAAACCAATCGCTGCTGCTTGCCTTGCCTCTTTGCGCACATTCGTAATATCATAACTTAGTGCGTCAAACTTCATATCGGTATAGGATTTTGCCTCGTTAACACCATTATTGACTTGATCGTCCGTGTACTTTTTCGCACTTTCAAGAGTAATCTTCATCTGCTCCGCGGTATGATCGTATAACTGACCACCATTCACTGCGTCCTTAGAGCCATGTTCAATTTTTCCATCTTTAACATTAGTAATCAAAACAGGCTCACTGTCATCGACACCTTTTAGAGTGATGCTATTGATTTTCTTTCCGCTATCATCGGTATCATAGCTAACCGCAACATTCACCTTGTTTTCAACTTCTGTTACCCTGTCTGTAAAGCTGTCTACCTTTTTTTCAACGCCTGTTACCCTGTTACTCATCTGTGAAAACTGATTGTCAGTCACCTCATAAGTTGACTTTTCTAAAATTTCACTAGGAGCAACAGTTACCGTGGTTGAATTATCCGCCTCATCTATGGCGCTTTCTTCCTCATCTATGGCAAGAGGTAAGCTTCTTAGAAAACGTGCGCTTCTCATAAAAGGAAAGCCTTTTGAAATAACATCCGAAGGATCACCATTTTGTGGTTTACCCTCTGTTTCACCAATACCGTTCATAACCCGCTCATTTAAACCTGCCAAAGCACTATTAACGCCAGCAAATGCATCTGCAACATTAGTATATTTTTTCTCAGTTTCCTTACCATTCTTATCAAAGGCTTTAACTGTGAAAGTCGGAGCACTCCAATTTCCACCTTTATATCCAGAACCACCACCGAAATAAGTAGCAATCTGGTTGTTTATCGAATAGAGCTGAGAACCAGTTATAGCATCAGTCGACGTTTCTGAAATCTCACCAGCAGCAATATCAAAAAGACGCCGGCTTTCACCTTCACTACTCATAAAACTTACTTGTTTTAATGGTGATTTAGGAGCAACAGTTATCGTAGTTGGAACCTTCACATTACCTAAAGCACTAGGTAAGCTTCTCATAAAAGGAAAGCCTTCTGAAATAATATCATTCAAATCACCGTCTTGATGGATGTGTTCCCTTTCTTCAATACCAGGCTTATTCTTTATCTTAACAATCTCCTCATTCAAACTTGTGAAAGCACTATTAACGCCAGAAAACGCATCTGCAACATTAGTATAGTTTTTCTCAGTTGCATTACCATCCTTATCAAAGGCTTTAACTGTAAATGTAGGATGTGACCATTTTCCATCTTTATAGCCAGCACCACCGCCAAAATAACTTGCAAATGTCTGAGCCATCAAATAAATTTGACCACCATTTACTGCTTCGGTCGATGTTGCCGTAAATGCACCCCCTTTAACACCAGAGATAACTCGTGGAAAATTAATACCGTTTGCAATATCTATTCTATCACCACCCTTGTCTCCACCAATCGTAATAAGCCCAGCGCTATTTTGCTTAACAAAACTATCACCTGTCACACTTTCGATCTTTTGATTAAGATTCGTAAAAGAACTACTTACACCAGAAAGCGCATCCCCAACATTCTTATAGTTCTTTTCAGTCCCACTACCATTTTTATCAAAAACCTTAACTGTAAAAGTAGGAGCATTCCAGTTTCCATCTTTATCATATCCAGCATTATCACTAAAATAGCTAGCAACTACATTGCTCATGGCATAAAATTGAGAGCCATTTATCGCATCAGTCGATGTTGCTGTAATCGAACCAGCCTTAACACCCGCAAGAGTCCGTGCCACATTATCAACATTTGCTATATTTACCTGGACCCCTCTTACTTTTCCACCAATGGTAATAAGTCCGGCATCATCTTGCTTAACAAGATCATCACCTGTCCCATTAATGACTATATTCTCAATCTTTTTATCAAGATTTGTGAAAGAACCACTTACGCCAGTAAAGGCATCCGCAACATTAGTATACTTCTTTTCAGCTCCATTACCATCCTTATCAAAGACCTTAACTGTAAAAGTAGGAGCACTCCAGTTTCCATCTTTATAGCCAGCACCACCGCCAAAATAGCCTGCGACTACATTGCTCATGGAATAAAGTTGAGAACCATTTATCGCATCAGTGGACGCTGCTGTAATCGAACCAGCCTTAACACCCGAAAGAGTCCGAACTGCATTATCAACGTTTGCAATGCTTACCTTAGTTCCACTTACTTCTCCACCAATGCTAATAAGTCCTGTATCATCTTGCTTAACAAGACTATTACTTGCTACCTTAATATTTTCAATCTTTGCATCAAGATTCGTGAAAGAACTACTTACGCCAGTAAAGGCATCCGCAACATTCTTATAATCCTTTTCAGCTCCATTACCATTTTTATCAAAGACCTTAACTGTAAAAGTAGGAGCTATCCAGTTTCCTTTTCTATCGTATCCAGCACCACCGCCAAAAGAGATCGCAGTACTGATGCCTTGGGAAAAAAGCTGAGAACCATTGACTGCATCATACGAGATTGGCGAAACCCAACCATCAGCAACACCAGTAAGAGTCCTCAATCCATGAGAGCTATTTGCGATAGTTATTCTATTACCACCTACGTCCGCACCAATTGTAATAAGCCCTGAGCTATCTTGCTTAACAAGCTTATCATACCTGGTTTCAGCGACATAATTCTCCAAACCATACAGCGCAGAACCAACATCTCTATATATTTTACCGTTAATTATATAGGTTGGCGCAATACTTTTACGTATATTTGTACCTCCGCCAAAATACTGTGCTACATTACCCCAAAGATCACAAGCAAAAACAGGAGAAGCATTTGATAAAAAGACAGCTACTGACACTAATGAAAGCGTTTTAATAAAAGGTAATCGATAAGACGAGCAAGAATTTTTTAAATTACTCACTGCTAGCGTGTGTGGTGTGGTATATATTTTTTTCATAATAAATCCTCTAAGTAAAAAAAGATATTTAAAACATCAAAAAGACATATTCCGGTGCTACTCAGCTCCAGAGATTGTTTTTTTTGTTTTATAAAAGATTAGGGTTGTCATAATGCGGAAGAGGACTATCTAAGATATCAATGAGATAGAAGTCGACGTTGATCGATAGTCCAATTAATGTGGTTTTTATTTATCCCCCTTTAAGGAGGGGTGTTTTTCTTAAGCAGAGCCTTTAAATTTAAAGGTGAAGAAAGGTGAAAAAAGTGTAGAAAAAACATATTTGTGTACTATTATTAGGGGTTGTGTGTTTAAGAGGCAATAAAATGTTTATTGCGCAAGGGAGTTAAGTTGTTGTTGAGTAATTTAGAGCGTTTTTTGTAGGGTTATTGCGCTTTTTTCGTGAAAATAAGCGAGATATCCCTGAGTTTTATATTTGAATCTCTTAAAGCTCTTTGAAATTAGATGATTGTGATTTTGTAATTTTGCCATAGCTTACCGCACCCCGCTTTGCGAGAAGATTTCTAGTTTCTTTTAATTAATTTTTCGGACTCTATACAGATTATTAAAAAATAGCAAGGAAAAAATGAGACTTTTTATTTCTTTAAGAACACCCCTCGTGGATATTTCTATTATAAAATTATAAACTGTATAGTTTTCAAATATTGTGCGGTTACACGTACTCTGTTAATTTATATGAAAACATCCCTCTGCATTTGTAGTTTTTTTGTTAAAATGTTTCACTGTAACTAAAATTAGTCCCACTAAGATTATTATTACAGAATACATTATTATAAAACTTTACAAGTATACTACTCTATGAATTTCTGTGTAAAATATCACTTCTTATAAAATTTTTACCCTTGTCTGATGAGACAAGAAGGCAGAACGCTCTTAAAAATAAATATCGATTACTCAAATAATTCCTTTTGGAGGTGATAAATGATTTTTTCATATAAAATTTCACAAAAAATATATTTTTACTCGAAATACGCCCTTATCTTCTATTGCTATTCATTTATGATGAAAATAACTTTCCTTCTCTTTAAATGGCACATGTAACGCATTTGATAAGAGAAGGAAAATTTATTTCGAATTTTCTATTGTTAATTCAGTGTTACCCTAAATCCAGCACCTACACCCCAATGTCCCCCAGCACTCGTTGCAGATACGTTAGAGCGAAATCTTCCATTTTCAGACATATAACCAGCTCCAATAGCAAGTGCAGATTGACTGCGCCATACACCCGTACCAAGTGAAAAACTTAATTTTCCCGGTGTATCGTCATAGCTCAAATTAGATACTGCTAGACCAATAGCAGCAGCTTGTCTTGCTTCTTTCCGAACATCCTGAATAGCATAATTCAATGTCTCAAACTTCAT
>NZ_JBHIRO010000032.1:0-6751 GCF_042197165.1 Bartonella sp. AA23NXGY
GCGGTGCTGTCTATAAATTGATACAACCCACCCGCAGAAGAACGGGGATTCCTTGCATTCGGATTGCCTCCACTTTCCACTTGCGCAACACGGTACAAATAACTCTCTGGCAAACCATAACGCACTGCTGCTTGACGGATCGCTTGATTAACAGAAGGACTAGAACGGGTCATAGCCTAATCTCCTCCCTTACTCAAATGCACTCAATAAATTCAACTCCTCCGTTGAGGCTTTTCCCCCACCTCCAAACAAAGCAGCAGAAAGCTTTTTGAACCATTCTTTTGTCGCATATCCCTTATGATGCGCGTTTACCATGCGTTGAATGAGAGCTACAATTTGATCATTCTTAATCTGTGTCCCCCCTGTTAACAATTTGACAACATCCTTTTCAATCCGTTGACGCTCTCTAAACGCCGCCTCTTTGAAAGGAACCCAAGCTGCCTTCCCAGCAGCTTTTGCTAATTGTACAGCTGCATCACGTTTACCCGTTGGCATACTGACATTATGCGTAAAAGATATCTTTTCATCCGCTACACGACCTGGTATTCTGTTATAAAAATCTGCATAATCAGCTTCTTTATTGACAACATTCTTAACAGCAGAAGCTTTATCTGCTCCATAAATCTTTGCAAATCGTTCATACAGATCATTCGTACCAAAAATCTCCTTTGCCTTGGATACTTCATCTCCTGCTTGCCCCATACCTTGTAAAAGTTTTGCTCTTGATCCCTTTTTAAAGTATTCTTGTTCTCCCTCTGATAATTCATCAAAGATTTTACTGAACTCATCCTTATTAACCGACTTGCTAAGGATTTTAGAACCTTTACCCATAGCATCTACATGTGAACTATATTGATGATACAATGCCCGCCCTTTCTTATATTCAGACGATATATCATCCATAATCTCTAATAACTTTTTGTCGATATCTACTAAGCTACGAACTTTGCTATTGTTTCCTTGCCTCTTTTCTGCCCGTATCATAAAATCAATAGCCTCCTTAGTTTTATGGAGAATACCCATGTTGGGTTTCTCTTTAAGAAGGCTAAATTTTTCAGAAGAAAACGGACTGGCTTTATTGCCATCACTAATGAATCCCCTTAGCCCTTTATTATAAGCTTGTTTAAAGTATGGACGCTCCATTAATTCATTAAGTGCCCCATAATATTTCTCTCCTATTGGTATCTTTTTAGCTATTTCATAAAGAGTATGGGATGCTTCTTTCCTACTCGCGATAAGATCACCTTTTAAACCTGTGACATTTTGACGAGGAACAAAGTGTTCATCAGCAGCTTGATGAATACGCTCCCCTCCTCCCAGCGCTCTCTGCCCAGCTCTTTTAGTCAAATCAAGATAAGCTCCTTGATTTCTTTTCGCGATATCAAAAACAAGATCCTGTAAAAAAGGACTATGATCAGCTACATAATCGGTAGAGACCGCATTCTTAAAAGATTCTCCTAGCTCTTCAGACGCCTCCTTACCTAAATGTTTACTGATTGCTCTTAACGTGTCTGTTGCAACACCTTCCTTATGAGAAGGAGAAAAAAGTCTTCGTATTCCGCTTACCGGATAACCAGCTAAATGAGCTAAAGCACTTCCAGCCAATGCCCCACCCGCTCCTAAACCTGCACCAGATAACGTACTTGTAAGTGTATTACCAAGTCCTTCACCTTCTCCCGCTCCATGTAATGCACCAGATGCCGCCCCTACTTTAAGCAAATGCGGCAATGTTGTTTTGTTCGTGATGCCTAAAAATGGACTTGCAAATCGACTTGGGGGTAACTGACCTGCTTTCAAAAAGGCTTGACCTAATTTTGACCCCGCCACATTCCTTGCAAGTGTAGGCGCTACAAAGCGTGCTCCTGAGGCTAACAATCCTCCTCCTAAAGTCGCAAGGGAAGGAATTGCCGACCCTAAAGCATTTCCAGCAAAAGAAGTCCAATAATGTTGATCACTCATCCTACGATAATAATCACGTATTCTATTGGCTTCTTTCTCATATTTTTCTATGGTTTTCTTATCTCCAGTCCAATAGTTGTAAAGCCCCTTCGCAAAAGCCTTTATTGCCAACTCATCATCAGAATCACGTCCTGCCGCTGTAATCCCCGCAATCTCATCATCTAAATTAAAACTCAAACCATGCTTTAAAGAATTCCAAAAGGCTTCACTGCTACTTATTTCGGGATGTTGGGATGATGTTTCGTATTCATCTTTAGGGATACGACGTATAACTCTTATTCCAGTACCAAAATCTGGAAATGGTTCCTCTACCGATTTTTCGTATTCATGTTTAGGGATACGGCGTATAATTCTTATTCCAGTACCAAAATCTGGAAAATCTTGATGAGTATTATTATGCTGAACCATTTAACTATCCCTAATAATTTCATACAAATCTTTACCATCATGAACGGTTGCTTTATCTCCAATAGCAAGTTTTTTAATATTTGCTCTGCTAATTGTAGTTGGCAAGTTTGCACTACCTCCTTGTGACATCGACTGATTAGCATATTGAGCAGAATACTTTAGACGCGGTCTTACTTCCATTCCATTTGACAACCTATAAATTTCCTCATCATTCAGTTTTTTAAAAAGATCAAACATATCTTTGATTTTTAAGAGCGTTTTATATAGTTCTTCTGGTTTATCGCTAATGTCCATAGTACCATAAGATGCTACTATGCGCCTGCTTTCTTCATTAGATAACGGTCCAACGCCTAATTTCCCGCCGTCACTTTGCTTTTTGATTGCTTCAATCACTCGAACAAAGACACCACCTTCAAGCGTTTTTAATTTATTTTTTAATGTTTTTGCAGCAGTATCGGGGAAAATCTGAGCAAAAGCACCGACCTTACCAGCAGCCTTTTTGGGATTCTTCTCTATAATTTGAAGAGCATTGTTAACTGTATCCACAATATGATTAATTTCTTTTGCTGCTACAGCAGCAGTGTTTCTCTTACCTATTTCCCACTCTTCTATGTCTCGTTTTTTCTGATTATACTCAAGTTCCTGCATCGACCCCTTAACCGGTCTCGCTCTACGTTCACCTAGTTGTGAATTGGGATCCCATTCATAACCTTTATCTAACTGAGGTTTATCACCACCTGTTAGCATCGCACTAAGCATTTGCGGATTACGTGCCATGATAGCAGCTTCTTCTTCGCTGTAACCTTTAGATTTTAGGTATTCGACGGTTTGATTGACTTGTTCTCTTCGTTTATCACCTTCATTAAGATGCTTCACACCACTTGCAAGCGCATCCCACCCAGAACCGTCTGATGAAGATTCTGCCATACCTGCAAAAAGATCTTTGAGCTTCTGATACGCATCTGATTGAAAAAACTTATAAGTATTGGACTGTAAAAATTTCTCTGCATCTGTCAGTTCAGGAGTCGGTGTTGGGGAAGCGGGTGCTAATGGTTGCGTTTGTTCATTAATATGAGGTTTTAGTTCTTGTGGAGTACTCTCTAGTGCATTTGGCATGGGTGGATGTTGATCAAATCCAAGAGGCATTTCCGCTTTAGGAGCCGTATAGGGCATAAATGGTCCATATGGATTCAGACTATTCTGTAAATAGGGGTTGGATGGGGCTTGTGCTTTCTCTGGTGTCATCATACTTTCAATACCTGACATTCCAGTCATAAATAGAGAGGTTTTGGGGTACTTTGTTATGAAATTCCCCACGGGGTTCTTTGTTATTAATTGTCCCAATCTATTCGCCCCTGTAACCGCTTTAGGAGCAAGATACCTAAAAACATGAGGCGCAGCTCTTGCTGCCATAAAAGCTGCCCCAGCTAATGGAAATAATATTGGAAATGCCATCACACTCTCCTACAAAACTATTCTTTAATTATTCTCCAGAGCTTTCTTTTGATTCATGTAATCTAAAAAAAACTTGGATGCTCCTCCTGCCAACGCTGCTCCCATTGGACCACCTGCCATGTAACCAAAAGCCATCGGTGCTGCTTGAAGTGCTAAAGAACCTATAGTCCCTACATTTTTCCACGGATTATTGCCCTCTATCTTAGAGATTGTATGATTATTCGTTGTCGTACCGTAATTTCTTGCAAAGCCATGACCGGCGTTCATAAGCATATTCAACCTATTCCAACCGCTATTGTCTTGTTCCAGCCAACGTTCTCTATTGGCATCAACAAGGCGTTGATTGTGGGCATCAAGCACACCTCCCCCTTGTATGGCATTGGAATAGGCATTCCCATAACCTTGTAAGAAGTTATTTGAGGCGCCCAATTGATTTTGATTGGCTTGGTCTATCATGGCATTGGCTTGCATCATGCGGTCCGCATCACGATTATATTGCTCTAACATAGCACGAGCGTATATAGAATCTCTTCCTTTCCGCACTTCCTCTCTGTGATCAGGAGTTGCATAACGACCAATACCTGAGAAATATCTGTTAATTTGAGTGTCTGAATCATCTAATGCTTCTTGAAGTGCTTGTTTGAAATACGAATTTTCTCCCATCATACCACCAGAGGCCATATGTCGAAGATTCATGGCTGCCGACGTTGGATTATAGATTGTATTCATCAAAGAGCGATTTTGATAATGATGAGGAATACTTCCAAGACCACCAATTCCATAGCGCGTTTGATCACTTAACGGCGCTACACGAGGACCACCATAAACATTACCACCCATCCCTGTGTCATACATGTTATACGCATCTGCACCCCCACGCTTAAAGACATTCTGCATCCAAGCAGGAGGGGCGCTTGTTTGTACCTGCTTCTGTTCTGTCGTTGTTGGTGTCTTGCTCCCCATGTCACAATTCCTTCCTATAATAAAGCATAGCTATGCCATAGCCTTGCTTGGTTAGTGCACGCTTCCAACCTAAACGACCCAAGATCTCCATTTCAGAAGCACCATTCTCACGCGCCCAATCCTCTACAACTTGCAAATTGTCAACTTGATCAAGAATGCCCTTGCCACTACATTCACAAATCAGTGCGCGCTTCTTTCCTAAAACTGTCTGTTGTATCTGGGTCGTGAATGCCGCTAAAAAGCGCTCGTCATCATCCAAAACAAGCCATAACTGTTTCTTGCCACTGCAAATCGCTTCAAGGAGCTCTTGCAACGTGATTTCATGTTTGAAACGCTCTACATACTCTCTAAAGGATGCAATGATGTCTTCAAGATAAGGCGCTATACGCTCCATATCCCAAGACGTGGTCAAAAAGACTTTTGCCATTACCCTCTGCCTAAAGGACGTAAATCCACATTAAATCCTGTGATTTGGTTCCAATGAACACCTTCAGGAATACGCAATTTAAAGCGGTGATAACGATTGCGCGAACGACCATGATAAGCACCCGTGACATATGAACATGCCCTCTCTTGGTGCCATGTAATCGGTGTCTGATTATTGCGAAGCCGACGCTCTCCTATGCTTAAAAGACCTTCCGTCGTATCAACTTCAACAAACATCTTCGTGATAAAGTTAAAACTTCCATCTGGTGCTCCCAATTCTTGCGAAACAACCGTTGCTTCCATCGGCGCACCTGTAAACATAACAAGCCGATTTTGGTCATCAAAAGCACCAAGCATGGGTGCGCCACTTTGCCAACGAGGGCTGTCTAAAGAAGCCGGTAATGTCTCAAGATTGATCGAGATCTCATCTAACTGTTCTAAAGTATAACCTGTCGTAAATACTGGAAACAACGTGAAAGGTTTTCCCTGTAGCGTCGACCATTTCTGCAATCCCCAATCATAGACAAAGGTCGTTTGCTCGTTATTACCTCTTTTTAAGGACCAGTAAATCCGGTTATCAATGGGGTCTATAACCCCTTGCATCTCATCAAGAGCAAACTTATCAAAGGTTTTAAAAACCGTTCTATCAACCTTCTCAAAGCCTATCGGCAAAAGTTGACCATCAGCACTGATCTGATAAAAGCCACCATCACTCGCAAAAAAAGCATCACTCCCTCGACAAGCTATAGAGGCTGCACTGCGGGATCCACGCTTGTCTTGAAGCTTTTGAAAAATAAAGGGGACTTTAGAGCCTAGCGTAAAACAACCAGCATAAATAGCAGAACGCAAAAAAACGAGGGGATTGCTCGATTCCGTTGCCCCTTGAACATATTCTCCATCATTAAAATTATGATAATAACAATCTTTATCACCTACCGTCCAATGAGTTGCATCATTCAAACCCGACCAATGGATGCGATTGGGATGATCTGTTAATTGCATCAAACAAACAAAATCACCCCAAACCTTCACCAATCCTGCTTTCGGGGGATTGCCTCCTAAATCTTCAAACCGTTCAGAGCTATGAGTATTAAAGACTTGTGGTTTATCATTTTTATTCACCGCAATAATAGTTTCACCAAATAATGCAAACGACCATTTATTCTCTTCATTTGCTTGATAGGTCACACCACTTTGGCTTATGTCTTTCCAACCCTTGGTTTGACTATCATAACTGTAAAGCTTTTTGGCTCCTCCTACGATTATCTTAACACCATTGCCACTTCTAAAGGCTATGCACCCCAACGGCTTTTCTTCTAAAGCATGAGACACTACCATTGCATTAGGCATCGGAATGTAACAGCCATCAGCCGGTAAAACATTCACAAGCATATCCGTAAAACTGCCGTTGACAACCGCAACATCTGGTCTGTAATCAGCGATTGGAAAATAAACCATATTAGAAATCCGTCGGAATTATTCGAGTGACGTTATGACGTTGAGACGTCTCTGCACGCAATTCATGCAACTGTTCGTTAAA
>NZ_JBHIRO010000033.1:0-6750 GCF_042197165.1 Bartonella sp. AA23NXGY
GCGGTGCTGTCTATAAATTGATACAACCCACCCGCAGAAGAACGGGGATTCCTTGCATTCGGATTGCCTCCACTTTCAACTTGCGCAACACGGTACAAATAACTCTCTGGCAAACCATAACGCGCTGCTGCTTGACGGATCGCTTGATCTACTGAAGGACTATAACGGGTCATTTCGCGTACTCTATTGAAGCACTAGGACCTAACCCTTTTGCTACAGCTCTAGAAACAATCTTCAAGCCTTCATCCGTTATCACACCGGCTTTATGCCACTTCAAAGCACTTTGAATCAATTTGGCAATTTCATTGCGCTCCATTCCTTTAACGCCAAAAGTTGCTAACTTCGCTATACCGCGCTCTAGCTCTTGTCTTGCCCGTAGCGCCTCTGGAGCATTCGGGTGGAAAAATATGTTTCGTGCTAATTTTAGAGATTCAGTTGGCCAATGCAAAAAATTTGAAAAATTAATTCCATCAAAAACAGAAAACTCAGGAGTGCCTTCAAATTTGCTAAAAGCCTCTTTTGCTGCATCAGAATAGAATTGCTCCTGATCTACTGCCTTTTTAAAAGTAGAAAACCGTTCCGGTCCTATGGTCCTTTCAAGATTCTCAGACGCAAGATTTTGTTTTAAAAGTTTAGAAAATTCATTAATAGGGTCATCACTTTTTCTGAGTAAATCATCTAAGGCATTTCTCATACCCATCTGATAGGTATTATTTTGTTTTGTCCAATTCCCTTTAGAAAGATTTTCCTTAACTGCATCCCTTTCAATACTCTTTTCAAGTTTCGTGCCTAGAGCTTGTCTACCCTTCTCAAAACTATCTGCAAAATTTTTGAATTTTGCTGCACTACCACGCGCTGCTTGATAAGTAGGAGAGATTTGATCCATTATTTTTACTAAATCTTGTTTGAGGATTTCGTATCCTAAAACCTTCTGGTTATCGCCATGTTTCTTACTTTTTTCGATTAAATCATCAAGAGACTTCTTGGTTTGATCTAATAACTCTATCGTAGGTTTATAGTTTATACTGCTAAACTTTCTATTATAAAATCGTCTAGGATTTATACTGAGGGGGTGTTCCTCTAAAGTCTTAACAGCTTCTTTGAGAGCTCTTTGAAACCCTTTATTTTCAAAAAGTTTATTAAGAGCTGGATAATGTTCTTTTCCTATTGGAATTTGCTTCGCTTGTTCATAGAGATGATCATGAGCCTCTTTTCCTTGCCGTTTAAGTGTCCTGCTTAAAGTATCTCTATGCTGGTATGGAACAATCGTCTGCTCCATCATATCATCAAGACGTTGAACAGAACCGCCTAATCTTTTCTCATGCGCTTGTTTCAAGAGATTATAAACATCTTCATTTGTTTTAGACGCATTCCACAAAGTCTGTCGTAGTTTTTCATTAATATCTGTCAAAAATACTTCCTGAGGTTCTGAGCTAAGACGTTCCGTGATCTTTTGGGGTTTATTATCGTAAAGTTGCTTGGCAACTTCTCGCAAAGCTTTATTTGAAACCTCTTTACGAGCAGGATTAAAATAATTCCTCACGACAGGAGGTGACTTTAAAGCATTTCCTAAACTACGAACTGCCTTAGAAATACCCATACCTCCTAAAGCAGCAACCGGCGTCAAAACTGCCCCACCAACACCACCGGCTAATGCCGAATTCACCGTATCATTGTAACCTTTTCCTGCACCAGAACCATGTAAAGCTCCAGAACCTGCCCCAACAATAGCTCCCCTACCTAAACTTCCTAAAGTCGAACCTGCTCGCAAAAAATTTAATGCTGGAATACCCAAAGATGCTAATGTTGGTAAAATCGAACCAGCAATATAAGCACCAGAAGATAACCATGGATGTTTCTCTTCCAAAGCTTTTAGGTAAGCGCGCTCCTTAGCTACCCTTCTATTATAGATCTCCTCTGCTCGTTTATCACCACGCCAATAATCTATAAAACCCGCTTCATTCGCCGCTTGTATCTCATCACTATAACCTGCTGTAAGACCAGATGTACCATGGCTTCTAACAGCATCCGACCACGTAAGATCTTTATCATCAAATGAAAAATCATCTGCTGTAAATTTTGTATTAAATGAAGCCGTATCATCATCAACAAGAGGGGAATAAGGAATATAACCCGTTGTTTTTTTTCCTTGATTACCACGACTGTTCTTCACCGAAGACGTACCATCATTATCGGATACATCATCAACAATGCGAGAATAAGGAATATATGCCATTTTAAGCCCCTTTAACCCTTATCTTTCCATCTTCACCAATAAAGCGTGCACCGGAAGGCAATGCATCTTCCTCTTCTTTGCTGGTAACAAGTGGCAAAGCATTACGTCCTTGCTGTGGAGCTTTAGAATGCGACTGTGAGGTAACCTTATCAACACTCTCTTGCGTTAATTCAATGCTGCTGTCTTCTAGCAATTTCAATACGTCTAATTTCATCTTAGCCAAAATCTGATGGATTTTTTTCAACCTAAACAAGAGCTCTTTATGACCCAAGTCGTACTTTATCTCTCCTAAATAGCTCTTTAAGATATCAAGCTCTCTTTCTGTAAGGTTACCAAAACCAGAAGCACCATTGCGTGAATACCGTCTCATCGTTTCTAAACGGTCAATACCTATACGGTTTTTAATGGAATCAAGCAGTGAACGCATATCACGGTGTTGAGGAACCTTAAAAGAAGCTTGCCAATCAGCAAGATTTCCCGTAGCCCAATCACCATTCTCTTCTATATAATTCATAAAACGTTCAATGTCATGGAGTGTATTACTACTGATAGCTTCACTATTTTTAAGATCTATTGTTTCTCGTAGGCGGTCCATTTCTTCTTTAGATCTAGCATCATAACCGCCGTTCACTTTTTGTAATAGAAAAGCATTCAATGCATCTTTATTCCCAGCCATGAACCGCGCCTCTTCTTCACTGTACCCTTTAGATTTTAGATATTCGACGGTCTGATTAACCTGCCCTCTTTGTTTATCTCCTTCGTTAAGACGCTTCACACCACTTGCAAGCGCATCCCACCCAGAACCGCCTGACGGTGCTGCCGACATACCTGCAAAAAGATCTTGAAGCTTTTTATAAAAATCAGACTGGACAAACTTTTCAAAACCAGTTCGAGTATCTACTGGAGAAGTTTGTGACTGTGGTGTTGAAGCTGCCTCTACTATAGGCGTAAGTTGTTTAATCTCCTGTGCATTAGGGAGTGGTGGATGATTACCAACACCAAATGGTATTTCTGCTTCAGGAACCACATAAGGTTCCTTCTTCTCATGATATACTCCATCCGGAACAATAGTTCCTATTTGAGAAGGCGCAAGAGAACCACTCTCAAACGGTTTATCAATAGAAATTGCACTAGGAGTAGCAGGACCTTGATGCTGCTGTATGACTCTCTGCAACAGATTCATTTTATCAATAGGTCTCTCACCAATCTTCGGAATAACCATTCCTAATAGCTTTCGACCATAGATCTCTTCACGCTTTTGGCGTTCTCTTTCTTCTTGAACTGTAGACCATCTCCTTCTATTGCGTTTTAATGTAGGTGGGAGATGTGTACTATGTTGTATTAAACCATCTGCTCCTATTCTAGACATTCTAACTAAAGGATGTTCACCTTGATCAGGAGGAATAAAAAAACGCGAAATGTTATCGAACCAAGAACTTTTTTCCATTTCTTTCTTTCCTATACACCGAATTTTTTGCCTAAAAATGCGCCAAAAGGTTTAGAAATATCAGGGATACCCATAAAACTTGTCGCAAGACCTGCTACTGTCGCAAAATTCTTCCAAGGGTCGTTGCCTTGCATCATAGAGGCTGTATTATTATTCGTTGTCGTGCCGTAATTCCTTGCAAAGCCATGACCGGCGTTCATAAGCATATTCAACCTATTCCAGCCGCTATTGTCTTGTTCCAGCCAACGTTCTCTATTGGCATCAACAAGGCGTTGATTGTGGGCATCAAGCACACCTCCCCCTTGTATGGCATTGGAATAGGCATTCCCATAACCCTGTAAGAAGTTATTTGAGGCGCCCAATTGATTTTGATTGGCTTGGTCTATCATGGCATTGGCTTGCATCATGCGATCCGCATCACGATTATACTGGTCTGCTGTAGCACTTGTGGACAAAGCACCAAGTTCATTTGCTAATACACCTGCATGTGCACCGGACCCATAACGACCCGCACCTGCAAAAGAGCTGTTAATCGTATCTCTTACACGGTCTAAGCTATTTTGAAGGGCGGCATTAAAAGACGGATTCTGTCCAACCATATCACCAGAAGCCACTCTTCCAAGATTGCTTGCTGTCAACGTTGGATTGTAAATCGTATTCATCAAAGAGCGATTTTGATAATGCTGTGGAATACTTCCAAGACCACCAATTCCATAGCGCGTTTGATCACTTAACGGCGCTACACGAGGACCGCCATAAACATTCCCACCCGCCCCTGTATCATACAGATTATACGCATCCGCACCACCTCGCTTAAAGACATTCTGCATCCAAGCAGGAGGGGCACTTGTCTGCACCTGCTTCTGTTCTGTCGTTGCTGGTCTACTGCTCCCCATGTCACAATTCCTTCCTATAATAAAGCATATCTATGCCATAACCTTGTTTGTTCAGTGCACGTTTCCAACCTAAACGCCCTAAAATCTCTATCTCAAAAGCCCCATTCTCACGCGCCCAATCCTCTACAAATGTCAAATTATCAACTTGATCAAGAACGCCCTTGCCACTACATTCACAAATCAGAGCGCGCTTCTTTCCTAAAACTGTCTGCTGTATCTGGGTCGTGAATGCCGCTAAAAAGCGCTCGTCATCATCCAAAACAAGCCATAACTGTTTCTTGCCACTGCAAATCGCTTCAAGGAGCTCTTGCAACGTGATTTCATGTTTGAAACGCTCTACATACTCTCTAAAGGATGCAATGATGTCTTCAAGATAAGGCGCTATACGCTCCATATCCCAAGACGTGGTCAAAAAGACTTTTGCCATTACCCTCTGCCTAAAGGACGTAAATCCACATTAAATCCTGTGATTTGGTTCCAATGAACACCTTCAGGAATACGCAATTTAAAGCGGTGATAACGATTGCGCGAACGACCATGATAAGCACCCGTGACATATGAACATGCCCTCTCTTGGTGCCATGTAATCGGCGTCTGATTATTGCGAAGACGACGCTCTCCTATGCTTAAAAGACCTTCCGTCGTATCAACTTCAGCAAACATCTTCGTGATAAAGTTAAAACTTCCATCTGGTGCTCCCAATTCTTGCGAAACAACCGTTGCCTCCATCGGTGCTCCCGTAAACATAACAAGCCGATTTTCATCATCAAAAGCACCAAGCATTGGGGCGCCACTTTGCCAACGAGGGCTGTCTAAAGAAGCCGGCAATGTCTCAAGATTGATCGAGATCTCATCTAACTGTTCTAAAGTATAACCTGTCGTAAATACTGGAAACAACGTGAAAGGTTTTCCCTGTAGCGTCGACCATTTCTGCAATCCCCAATCATAAACAAAGGTCGTTTGCTCGTTATTGCCTCTCTTTAAGGACCAGTAAATCCGGTTATCAATGGGATCTATAACCCCTTGCATCTCATCAAGAGCAAACTTATCAAAGGTTTTAAAAACTGTTCTATCAACTTTCTCAAAGCCTATCGGCAAAAGTTGACCATCCAAACTCATCTGATAAAAACCACCATCACTCGCAAAAAAAACATCACTCCCTCGACATGCTATAGAGGACGCACTACGGGCTCCGCGCTTGTCTTGTATCTTTTGAAACGTAAACACAATCTTAGAACCCGCAACAAAGGTTCCTGCATAAATAGCAGAACGCATAAAAATGAGGGGATTAGTCGATTCCGTAGACCCTTGAACATATTCTCCATCTGGAAAATCTTGAAAATCGCAATCTTTCTGCTTAACTGTCCAATGGGTTGCATCTTCCAAACCTGACCAATGAATGCGATTGGGGTGATCTGTCAATTGCATCAAACAAACAAAAGGTCCCCAAACCTTCACCAAGCCTGCTTTCGGGGGATTGCCTCCTAAATCTTCAAATCGTTCAGAACTATGGGTATTAAAAACTTGTGGTTTATCATTTTTATTCACCGCAATAATTCTTTGACCAAACAAAGCGAACGACCATTGATTATCTTCATGCGCATGATAAGTCACACCACTTTGACTTATGTCCTTCCACCCCTTCGTTTGACTATCATAACTGTAAAGCTTTTGCTTGCCTCCTACGATTATCTTAACACCATTGCCACTTCTAAACGCTATGCACCCCAAAGGCTTTTCTTCCAAAGCATGAGACACAACCATTGCACTAGGCATCGGAATGTAACAGCCATCAGCCGGTAAAACATTCACAAGCGTATCCGTAAAGCTACCGTTGACGACCGAAACATCTGGTCTGTAATCAGCGATTGGAAAATAAACCATATTAAAAATCCGTCGGAATTATTCGAGTGACGTTATGACGTTGAGACGTCTCTGCACGCAATTCATGCAACTGTTCGTTAAAGTCATTGTACGCTGCTGTTGCACAATCGGGTTCTTTAAGGATATTCTTGTAAAGTTCGTATTTTGCACGCGCCTTAATCAAATCAAACGCGTGCACAAACCATGGGTGCTCCTCATCGACACTATCTATCTCTGATAAACGCAATGGAGAGAGAATGAGTTGAATCTGATAGGCTTTATCCGGCGTGGGATAAAGATGTAATTTC
>NZ_JBHIRO010000035.1:0-6281 GCF_042197165.1 Bartonella sp. AA23NXGY
TTGAAACGCGCCCCGTTAATGTGAGTGTAATTTATGGGATCAAGACATGAGGAGTTGAAATGTCATTAAAACCGTTTGCGATATCAGAGATTAGCGACCCGTCTCAAGTACGGGTCGTTTTGTATTCTGGGGGAGGTTTTGTACATGCGCCGCTTACTGGCGTTTTTGATTTACTGAAAGCCGCTTTGAAAACAGAGCTTGATGGTTCACTGAAAGATTTAGAGAAGCGCTTAGAGACCTTAAGAGAAGAGTTTGAAGATTTGAAAGAGTGTTCATTAGACGAAGTGCTCTGAATGATGTGAGGACGAAAACAGATGAAGATACCCGATCATGAACATGAATATTTGATACCTGTTGCAACGAAAGAGGAAATCAGAGAAGGGACTTCGCAAGACAGCGTTGTTGTTCCGAAGCTTTTAGGGACGGCATCTTTGTATTCGTATGAAACCTTTGCGCCGTTAGAGCAGGTTGTTAATGCAAGACAAGAAGCAGAAAAAGCCATGTCGCGTGCGAATGGCGCGCAACAGGTTGCAGAAGAATCGAAGAGGGTTTCGGAACAAGCGCTTAGCGAAGTGACGAAAACAGTTCAAACAGCGACAACAGCGCTTACGACGTCTCATGAAGCGAAGGAAGAAGCTAAAGCAGCGACGACAACGGCTAGCCTTGCGAAAGAGACAGCGGATACAGCCAATGGCTTAGCAGAAGAAGCCAAGAATACTTCTGATGCAGCGAAGCGCATGGCAGAAGAGACAAAAGCAGCAGTCGATAGAGCCTCAGGGGAAATCAATAGTACGAAAGGTTCCCTTTCTACGGCATTACAACGTTTTGAAGAGGTCAAACAGAGCAGTGAGAATGCTGTTAATTTATCGACCGAAGCCAAGAGGTTAGCCGATGAATCGAAGACCATTGCAACGCGTGCAGAACAAACAGCAAGAGAAGCTTCACAAACAGCAACAGAGACGACGCAAGTAGCAGCGACGGCGGTAGCAACGTGTCATGAAGTTAAGACTGTAGCCATGCAAGCAAGTCTAAAGGCAGATGGAGCCAAACAGGCAGCCGATGATGCCAAGGATATTGCAGAACAATCAAAAGAGTTATCAGAAGGTGCGACATCTTCTGTTAGAGAACTCACAAAAACAGCGTCTCAAGTACAAACGGCAGTAGAGAAGGCATTAACGGAGTCAAGAGAATCCAAACAGATAGCAGAGTCATCTAAGACACTCTCAGAAGAAGCCAAACAACTCGCAACAGAAGCCCAAAATGCCTCTACCAATGCGCTTACAGAAGCGAATGCAGCGAAGGATAAAGCATCTACAGCGCTTACCTTAGTCAATGATGTCAAGAATATTTCTGAAGAAGTGAAAGGTATTGCAGAAACGGCATTATCGACCGCTACCACAGCTAAACAGGCTGGTGATGAGATCGGGCAAAAAGCTTTAGAAGCGTTAACGAAGTCGAGTGAAGCTAAGAGTTTAGCGGAAACAGCTCATAGCACAGCAGTAAGTTCACAGCAGACAGCCGCTGATGCAAAAGCTAAAGCCGAAAGTGTAGAGACAGTTGCGAATGCAGCGAAGAGCACAGCAGAAGAAGCCAAGAGTGCAGCAGATAGTGCAATAGCGAAAGCGGAGCAAGCCCAACAGAGCACAACAGAAGCCTCTAGAATAGCTTTGGAAGCGAAAGCGGTAGCAGAGTCTGCGGTGCGTTCAGGAGAGACGGCAGGGCAGGTGAGTGGGGAAGCGGTGAAGGGCATAGCACAAGAGGCGAAGCGTAAAGCGGATGAAGCTGAAAAAATAGCACAAGAAGCCAAACAGACAGCAGGTTATGCCAAACATGATGCGGAGCAAGCGCGTAGTGAGGTGGAAAATGCAAAAAGCACAGCGAATGCAGTGTGGAATAAAGCCCACAAAGCGAATGAAACAGCAGATAGTGCTAAGCTTACAGCAAGTTTAGCAGAAACGGCAGGCGAAGAAGCCAAGAAAATAGCGGAGAAAGCCAATAACTACGCGTATGAAGCAAAAGATGAAGCCGGAAAAGCCAAGGAAATAGCCAATAGTGCAAAATATGCAGCAGGAGAGGCGCAAAAGGCAGCTGAAACAGCGGGTAAAAAAGCCGCGTCTTTAGAAGCAGCCGCAGAAGGAGCACAAAAAATAGCTAAAGAAGCCAAACAGACAGCAGGTTATGCTAACCATGATGCGGAGCAAGCGCGTAGTGAGGTGGAAAAAGTAAAAAGCACAGCGAATGAAGCGTGGAGTAAAGCTTACGACGCGAATGAAGCAGCCAATAACGCTAAGACTATAGCCAGATTAGCAGAAATGGCAGGTGAAGAAGCCAAGAAAATAGCAGAGAAAGCCGATGACCGAGCGTATGAAGCCAAGAATGAAGTAGAAAAAGCCAAGGAAATAGCGAGTAATGCAAAATATATAGCAGGAGAGGCGCAGAGGGCAGCCGAAACAGCGGGTAAGAAAGCCGCGTCTTTAGAAGAAGAAGCAGAAGAGGCACAAAAAATAGCCAAGGAAGCCAAGGAGTCTGCTGGTTATGCAAGACATGATGCGACGCAAGCGCGCAATCAGGCAGAAAATGCAGAGAAAATAGCCTCGTCTGCGAGGAGTAGGGTTATTGATATCAATCAAGTGGTTGAGAATTTTAAAGCCCCCGTAAGTTTAGCGCGGATGTACTCAGACGAAGCCAAGAAAAAAGCCGAGGCGGCAGATTCACAAGCCTATCAAGCCAAGAGCGAAGCCGAAAAAGCCAAGGAAGTAGCCGATAGAGCGAAAAGGACAGCAGAAGAAGCCAAAACAACCGCCGATACAATGAAGAAAGAGCTTAGTGGTATCAAGAGTTCTCTGGAAACAGCGACAACAGCTCATACAGTAGCTTCACAGGCAAAAGCGCTAGCGGAAGAGGTAAACAATTTACTGAAACAGTCCAATTTAACGGTTTTTTCAATTTCCACACCGTTTCTTGTAGCGACAGGCAAAGCGCAATTAACCGTGAAAAAAGGAACCTATCTAACTTTGCCACGAACTCATAATATTTTGGTTGTAAGTTATACGGTAGATGCCAGAATAAGCATGCCGTCTCTTTCTGCGGGCAAGGATTATTATCTTTATTTGGTACCGGAGGGAGATTCTCATAAAATTGTTGTATCAGAAAACTCTACGTATCCAAGGAATTACACAGTGAGTAATTCGCGAAAGATAGGAGGGTTTCATACGCTTTGTGCGGATGTTGGTACGATTTCCGGTCATCCATTGTCTGGTTATAGAGCAGGGGATATTTTACCCAATTCAGTTTGGTGTTTAAATCACCGCCCTTATAGTTCACCAGAGGGAATGGTCTACGACCCCTCTACAGATCTTTGGGTTGATATTTATCTTCAATCAGGGACGGGTGAAAATACGAAATCAATGTATCGTACCAATATAACAACAAACCGTAATTATACCGAACATGTAACAGATATGGCGCGTGTTAAAAAATCTTTACTGAGTGATGAAGCGTTTGCTTCTGCTATGTATGGAAGCAATGAAAAGACACATATTGTTGGCAAGAAAGAACCAACCTCTAAGGTTTCAGGTGGATATAAGGATACGGCGAATCGTCGAATGATCTCGCATATCGGTTGTGAGGATGGTTGCGGTTATGTTTGGCAATTTTTATCGGGCACGTTTCCTATACCCATAAGCCGTACGCAAAATACGTTTGAAATGAGAGCATTGTTAGGGGGTGGTAGCTGGAGTAATACAACGGATAATGGGCGTTTTACTCGAGCCGCCATGATCGTCAATGGTGGAAATGAACAAGTTGCGGCGCGTGGATGTAGCCATACGCGTCATTTTGTTTAGGAGGGAGAGATGATAGAATATCCAGAACATTTAAATAGCAAAGAAGATTATCTGAACATGCTTTCTTTTGACAAAGTTGAAACAGTAAGAAGGCTAGAGATGCTTTTGACAACGCGTTTTTATTGGGTTTTTGTTAAAGAGCTTGGAGAGGGAGAAGAGGGGGTAGAAGATGATACGCATAAGGTTTGTCGAACAACAGAAATACCGTTTGATTCAAATGGTGATTTTGTCGAAAAGCGTTGTCAGTATGAATTACAGGAAAGTGAATATGCGCCGCTCTTTCAGCTTGGCTTTGGTGTTGACGAAGTCGAGCAACTGATCAAAGAGCATAGCCAATAGAGATCATAAGAAAACATTTTTATCCAGCTCCACTTTTGTGGGGCTTTTTTTATGGAGCGTCAGATGAGAAAGATATCGAAAGAAGGATTAGAGCTTATCAAACAATGGGAAGGTTTGCGTTTAGAGGCTTATCGAGATACGGCATGTGTCTGGACGATTGGTTATGGTCACACCAGCAATGCGGGTCACCCCCTTGTCAAAAAAGGCATGTGTATTAGCCAAAAGCAAGCAGAAGAAATCCTTTGTGAAGACTTAAAGCAATTTGAGAAGACGGTAGAGGAATCGGTCACGGTTTCGTTAACGGATTGCCAATTCGCGGCATTGGTCTCATTTTGCTATAATGTAGGAACAGCTGCTTTTCGCAAGTCAACCTTGTTGAAGAAGCTTAATCAAGGGGATTATGAAACCGTACCCTTAGAATTACAGAAATGGAATAAGGTCGGTGGGAAGCCTCTTGCGGGTTTAGCCAACCGTCGAGCAGCAGAAGCGGGATTATGGGTAAAAGGGGCTTATGTTTCTTCGAATTATCAAAGGGTAGAAACGAAAACAGCAAGCGGTCTTTTAAAGATAGAAGCACTTGCCCCGATTATAGGGTCTTGTTCGGGGTTTGGAGGCTTGTTGGTTGGCAATGGTCCGGTGCAATGGGCTTTAGCAGGTATCATGGTTTTAGCGGCTGTAACGGGCATAGTGATTGTCGCCAAGCGGTTTGGGGAGCAACGCTTATGATTTTTTGGCTAAAGAAATATTCTCTTATGTTTACAGCGGCTTTAGCCGTTTTTTTTATGGCTTTAGCCAAGGCGTTTCAGCTTGGCAAGCAAAGCGAACGGCAAAAGCAAACAGAGAATGCTTTAAAGACAGCAACAACCCGTCTTGAGGTAGAAAATGAAGTTAATCGAAAAAGTGATGCTGGTGTGCGCTCTGAACTTTCTCGTTGGGTGCGCGGCAAATAGGTCTGTTTCTTGTGGTGGCTGGTTGCCCATTTATTTGGATAATCAGGATGTTGAGGTCATCAGTTCCAACCTTGCAAGAGATATTTTGAAGCATAACAAGCAGGGAGCCCATTTATGTGGTTGGAAAGATGGTCAAGAAACGAAGCAGCAAAGATAAAGGTCTTACAGAAACAGAACAACAGCTCCTTCACGAGATGATAGAGACCTATCAAGGCTTAAAGATGATGTCACGCATCATGAAATTGATTGCCTTCATTCTCTTTATGTTTGTAATAGATTTTTCCCGTTGCGTGGACGCCATAGAGAATAGCTTCTCACATCTTAAAAGATGGATAACAAAAAGTTAGATATCAAATCTCTCCTTTAAAAATATGATGAAACAAGAATTTACACAAACATTGTTTGCGTGGATGGGTGGTAAACACTATCTGCGTAAGAAAATTATACCGATTTTAAATAATATTGACCATGAAACCTATGTTGAACCGTTTTTAGGCTCTGGTGTTATTTTCCTAAATAAAAGACCAGCAAAATATTCCGTGATTAATGATTTGAATGGAGAGATCACGAACCTGTTTCAATGTGTTCAAAATAACTTTGATGATTTAGCCAAACGACTAGAATGGTTTGTTTGTTCAAGACAGTTGTTTTTTGAACTTGCGGCGATTGATCCAGAAAGCCTTTCCAAAGTTGAAAGAGCCGCACGTTTTTTGTTTCTCCAACGTTGTGTGATGTATGGGAAAAAAGAGTATGTCTCTTTTGGCTTTGGAAGGAAAAAGCCTATAGCATTTAATCCCGATAAGCTGTTATCAAGGATGCGACGTGTTAGACAGAAGCTTCTTGATACGACAATCTTAAATTTGTCGTGGGAACGGGTTATCGAGCTATTTGATGCACCCGACAGTTTATTTTACCTAGACCCGCCTTATCTTGTGAAGAAGAAGTGTTATAGCTCTGGGAATTTTGTTGAAGATGATTTTGTGAGTATGGCAAAAGTTCTCAAAAGCATACAAGGCAAATTTGTCTTGAGTCTCAATGATTGTGATGCGGTTCGAGAGATCTTTAAGGATTTTGACTTTTTAGAATTAGAGACCCTTTGGACCTCTGGTTTTGCTAAAAAACCACCCCGAAAAGAACTCTTGATTCG
>NZ_JBHIRO010000036.1:0-6227 GCF_042197165.1 Bartonella sp. AA23NXGY
CTCACCTCTTCAAAATACACCACGTCAATTTGACCTGCTGTCTGCTTTATTTCTGATAGCCATTGTTTAAAACGCAAGTAACGCATTCCACCGCCTTCAAAACGGCGCGATTGAAAATTCACGGCACCACTGAACATGTCACCACTTGCACCACGTATCGCCCACCCTGTTTTGGTACCTAGATCAAAACAAAGAATTGTATTATTCATCACGTTTATGAAGCTCTAAAGCCATATTCTGTACTCCCAATAATAACGGAGTCTCTCCAATGTTCTACGGTACCAAGGTAGAGATGCCATATATCGTTGTGGTGTTAACATAGACAATTCATAAGTCTTATTAGAAACGAACTGAGAGTTTATATGTTCACCACCCCTTATTCTTGTACCACCAAAAACCGCCCCTCCACCACTGATCCAACAATTGCCTTCATGACTTAGGTTATCTTCACTTTCTACCCAGCCCCCTAAATCACCTTTTTTGACATCACCAAAGTCTCTCAATGCACGTATGCGGTAAAGAGTATGATCATCAACTTCAATTGTTTCATCAGTAAGTTCGTATTTTTTTTCGCTACCATCAACCGACGCAATACTACCAATAATATCTTGAGAAATACGTGCATTACCAAATGCATTGGCAAATTCATGAATTGCTGCTGTACCATATACATGCGCCTGATCAAAAACATGAGCATTTCCATAAACCTTAGCTCTGCCGTAAACATGCGCATGATCATAAATTTCTGCATCACCGTAAACGTGTGCATTATCGTAAACCTGAGCATTGTTACCAACACATGCATTTTCATTAACACATGCCTTACCATAAACCTTGGCATTGCCGTAAACTCGTGCATTGCTATAAACATGTGCCTCATCGTAAATCCAACAATTACCCTCATGAGATAAGTTGCCCTCATGCTCTATAAAACCACCTAGATCCCATTGCTCGACATCTCCAAAGTCTTTTAATGCACGAATACGGTGAAGAGTTTTGCCACAAAATTTGATTATTTCATCAGTAAATTCATACTTCTTTTTAAGTATCATATCTTCCACCCCTCTCTCCTCACTTACCCTTCTTCTTACTCTTCTTATTCTTATGAGGCGGCGCTTTTACTGCTTCATCACGCTGTTTAAGCTCTTGTGTTAGTCTTTGAATTTTCTCGTCACGTTCTTTAATCTCTTGCTTCAGTTGTTTAATTTCCTCGTCGTCGCGTTCTTCAATCTCTTGCTTCAATTCTTTAATTTCCTCGTCGCGTAATTGCACATCTGCTTTTAGTGTCCGTATCTTTTCACTTTTCCGTGTAAACTCTTCTCGATACGCATCTATACTTTGTTTTAGTTCTTCAGTCTTTTGTTTAAGTTCTTTAATTTCCTTGTCACGTTCTTCAATTTCCTCGTCGTCACATTCTTCTATCTTTTGTTTAAGTTCTTTAATTTCCTTGTCACGTGATTGAACATCTGCTTCGAGTGTCATTACAACTTCACTTACATTTCTGAACGCCTTTTCATGCTCTTCAGTCTTTTGTTTCAGTTGTTTAATTTCCTCGTCACGTTCTTCAATCTCTTGCTTCAGTTGTTTAATTTCCTCGTCACGTTCTTCAATCTCTTGCTTCAGTTGTTTAATTTCCTCGTCACGTTCTTCAATCTCTTGCTTCAGTTGTTTAATTTCCTTGTCACGTTCTTCAAGATCCGCATCACATTCATCAATTGTCTGCTTGCTTTCCTTTAAATACCTAAACTCATTCTCTTTCATTTTTTTCTTAATATCTTGAACCTGCTCTTTAAGCGCCTTAACTTGGTCGCGATAATGCAATGCAATACGAAACATCACTCCGCTTAAGAGCAAAACTGAAACCACTGCTATCCATAAAATCTCATTCGAACTCATCTTTATCTCCTTTAATTTTTATGAGGGCGGTCATCATGACCAATCTGTTGTGCTTCGCATTCCATTAAAAAAAGAATGCAACAAGCCGCATGTGCCAAGTGTGATAAATCACTCTCAGCATCCTTATGCTCTCCACCAAACCATGCTAATAAATGACGTAAAGCAGCACCGTGTAACCTGCTCCAGTGCATGCCATTACGCCAATTGTTTGCTCCGTACTTCTTTGCCCCAAACTCTAAAACTTTACCAATTTCAAGCAGTGCCAACGGCGGTATAAGCTCTACACGAGGCTTACCATCATCATTCTTATGCGCTTCATTTGCATTATGTGAACACATATAAACTCTGTCGCCACCATATTCTTCAGTGCCGCAAACATATGCATTTCCATAAATCTTGGCCTTACCATAAACCACGGCATGACCGAACACCTTAGCAGCATCACAAACCTTGGCATAACCACAAACCTTGGCGTTGCCATAAACCTTGGCGCTGCCATAAACATGGATATTATCGTAAACGTAAGCATTACCAAAAACCGCAGCTTCATCACAAACCTTGGCATTGCCAAATACATGCGCATTACCACAAACCTTGGCGTTGCCATAAATCGCAGCTGCTAAAAGAACATTGGCATTCTCATAAACACGGGCATTGTCATAAACATGAGAAAAACCAAGAACCTTGGCATTGCCAAAAACACGTGCATCACCATAAACCCATGCCCTATTCCCAACCCAACAATCGCCCTCATGAGAGAGGTTGCCTTCACTCTCTACAAAACCACCAACATCACCTGCTTTAACTTTTCCAAAGCTTCTCAATGCACGAATGCGGTGAAGAGTTTTTCCAGCAAACTCAATTGTTTCATCAGTAAGTTCGTATTTCTTTTCTACAGCCATCATCACCTCCTTAAGGCTGCAAAGTCTCACGCGCGCTATCAACGCCGGAACTTTTTGCAAATGTAGTCATTGGGGGGTGTTGCTCTTGCATTAATCTCTGCAAGCGCTCGGGATAAAAAAAATCTTCTGGACGCAAATCTATCCCATGATCACGTGCATAATTTAAAAGCATAATTTGGTATTTAGCTGGAATGATGCCGCCTTTACCCTCTCGCTTTTCAAAGGGGTAAGTCCATTTATAAACAGCAGACACATGGCATTGAGAAATCAACGACACACGTTTTGCACCACCTAAATATTTTATAATCATAACTGCTGGAGTAATCATGTAATCCAAAATTTCTGTCATATATTTACGTATTACGCAAATATAAGCAAAATTTTCGTAATACGCAATATTGATTATTTAATAATTTTAAGAGAGAAAAATAAAATGGATTTTCAAAAGCTAATAAAAATGTGGATTAATGAAAAATTAAATGAAATGGGGCATGGAAGCCGTAAGGCTTTAGGGCAACATTTAGGATTGAGTCCATCATCTATTACGCGCTTATTATCGATTGATGACTCTGACTCTAAAGCCTACCGTGATATCACCGCAGAAGAGCTAGTGAAGCTACACAGTTTCTTTAAGGAGTATCCTCCGTATCCGGCTTTAAGCAAGATAGATCAAGATTTTTATGATCTATATTCGTCTTGCAATGAAGAAGAACGGAGGGCAGTTTTAGCGTTTCTTCATACTTTAATCGAATCAAAAAAGCGATAACTGCTGTTTTTTCTTCATTTGACAATTGTAAAAATTTTCTTTTGGCAGTCTTATAACCTTTCATAAAATCTCCAAATATCTATAAAAACACACTAATCTTTAGATGAATACTCATAAAATAATTTTCGTTATACGGTATTTTTATGTTGACATTACCGTAAAACGAAAATATATTCACTCCATATCTTAGAAAATAACTTTTGCCAATAGGCAGTATGGAGGCATTTGTGAATAAACCAGTGTTTATAAATTCTGATGAAATTCTCTTAGTGATGTGCGAAAATGAAGAACAAAATCTCGCTAAATCTGGTCCTTTATTAGAAGAAAAGGACATTATCAATTTTATCGACCAAACCGATAATGCTGTCCAAATTTTGCGCGTAGAACCAACGACTAATCGTTGCGAAGATATCTCTGAAGATATTGCTGAGTTTTATCTCAAACTACGTGAACAAAAGTGTTTTGATGGCAAAATACCTCACGATTTTATTCTACACAGCACAGCATACGGTTTTTTTTTAGAAGAAATCGAACAGCAGCGATATGAAGATGAAACATACGGTACTTATGAACAGCAGCACCGTTTAACTCTTTCGGATGTCATTCCAAACTACCCACATTATACATACTACAGAGGGCGTTTTTAAAAGCGCCCCCCTCTTTCCTCTTATTAAATTATCGGATGGAGTAAAATTATGAATAATCCTATCGCTATTACAAATAACACCATTAACGAAGAAAGCGTTCAGACAGTAAATGCACGTGAATTACATGTCTTTTTGGAGAGTAAACAAGATTTTTCTACTTGGATAAAAAAACGTATTATGACCTATGCTTTCCTTGATGGAAGGGACTTTATTCGCTTCCACAAAAAAATGGAAGCGAACAATGCCATAGCAGTAGAATACTATCTTACCTTAGACATGGCGAAAGAGCTTGCCATGGTCGAGCGTAATAAAAAAGGAAAGCAAGCAAGAGAATACTTTATCGAATGCGAGCGGCGTGCAAAGCAAGTTGTTACACCACAAATCGATTACTCAAGTCCACAAGTAATGTTAGGTGTATTAACTCATCTAAAAAATGAAAATGAGCGTAAAGACATCATCATTGAAGATTTAAAACCAAAAGCAATGGCTCTGGAAAGCTTGCAACGCTCTGATGGGCTCTTCAGTCTTACTGAAGCCGCTAAAGTGCTCGAAATGCAACCAAAACAATTCATTCTCTTCCTACAGAAAAAAGGATGGGTGTATCGACGCACTTTCGGGGATCGCTTATTGCCTTATCAGGATAAAATCCAAAAAGGACTAATGGATTGCTCAACCCTCACTATTCAAACCGAAAATGGAACTGAAAAAGTCATTCCTTCAGCAAAAATCACAACAAAAGGCATGGGGGTGCTGTCTCAAGAGCTTAAAAGACAAAGCATGCATTAAGAGGCTATCATTATGGAAAAGAAATATGAACTTACTGATGAAACAATCGAAGTTGGGGGCAAAACTCTCCACCGCATTCGCGCATTACGAGACTTTGGAAACGTCGAGAAAGGTGATTTAGGTGGCTATATACAAAAAGAAGACAACCTATCGCATCATGGTAATTGCTGGATTGGGGATTATGCAAAAGTCTATGGTTATGCCAAGGTTTTTGGTGATGCTAAGGTTTACGAAAATGCACAAGTTTACGGTTATGCACATGTTTACAACAATTCTCGTATTTATGGCAAAGCAGAAGTTTGCGATGAACCATGCATTTACGGTGATGCAGAAGTTTACGGTGATGCATATATTTGCGGTGAACCGCACGTTTTTGATAATGCAGAAGTTTATGGCAATGCACAAGTTTACGAAAAGGCATACATTTATGATAGGGCGCGTGTTTACGGCAATGCAGAAGTTTCCGGTGATGCGCATGTTTACGGTCATGCAAAAATTTACGGTGAAGCATGTGTATGTTGGGACGACTGGATTGATGGCGATAAAAGAATCTCAACTAGGTAACAAACCAGATGAAAAAATACGAATTTACTGATGAAAAAATTGTGTTTGATGGAAGAACTCTTCACCGAATTAGAGCATTAAGAGGCTTTGGATATGTCAAAAAAGGTGACCTCGGCGGTTTTATAGAAAAAGAGAGCAACTTAAGCCATAAGAGAGACTGTTGGATTTTTGGCAATGCACAAGTTTACGGTGATGCCAAAGTTTATGATGATGCGCGGGTTTATGGGAATGCACGCGTTTATGACAATGCACAAGTTTATGATTATGCCGAAGTTGGTGGTGCTTCTGTTCGAGATAATGCCAAGGTTTTTGACTATGCGCGGATTTATGGGAATTCTGTTATAGGGGAAAGTGTACACGTTTACGGAAATGCTAAAATTTACAATCAAGCATATATTCGCTGTCGTGTAGACATTGCTGGAAATTGTAAAATTAGTGGCTCCACCCTAATCGTAGAACGTGAGAAATAGTAACCATGAAAAAGAAATACGAACTTACTGATGAAACAATTGAGTTTGATGGATACATTACGCTTTACCGCATACGTGCATTAAAAGATTTTGGTGATGTTAAAGCAGGCGACCTTGGCGGCTTTGTAGAGTATGAAGACAATTTAAGTCAAAAAGACGATTGCTGGATTTATAATGATGCCAAGGCGTATTGTTG
>NZ_JBHIRO010000037.1:0-5954 GCF_042197165.1 Bartonella sp. AA23NXGY
CTCACCTCTTCAAAATACACCACGTCAATTTGACCTGCTGTCTGCTTTATTTCTGATAGCCATTGTTTAAAACGCAAATAACGCATTCCACCGCCTTCAAAACGGCGCGATTGAAAATTCACGGTACCACTGAATATGTCACCCTCGGCATTGCGAAACGCCCACCCCGTTTTGGTACCTAGATCAAAACAAAGAATCGTGTTAATCACCACGCCGCTCCATACAAAATGTGTTTTATAGGATTGTTTTTTTCTGAAAATGAAGGAAAGAAGGGTGTAAGAAGTATGCAAGCGATTTTAAATTGGATAGAACAGCATCCTGTATTATTTTCTGCGTTTTCTGTTTTATTTTCTGCACTTTCTTCGGTTGGTGCTTTATTATCCGCAATTTTTGCTTTTCTTTCTATTAAACAGACATTTAAATTAAGAGAAGAAGATCGAATAGAAGCTGCAAAATCAAGAGAAGAAGATCGCATAGAAGCTGCAAAATTGAGAAAGGAAGATCGAGAAAAAGATGAAAAATTGAGAAAGGAAGATCGAGAAAAAGATGAAAAATTGAGAAAGGAAGATCGAGAAAAAGATGAAAAATTAAGAGAAGAAGATCGCATAGAAGCTGCAAAATTGAGAAAGGAAGATCGAGAAAAAGATGAAAAATTAAGAGAAGAAGATCGAGAAAAATTTAAAACAGAATTAGCCAATGCCATGGACATAGCTAAATCAACTAGACAACAAGCGATATCAATGAAAAAGCTTGCCACAGTTCTGGAAAAACAATTAGAGATTTTAGAAGAAAAAAAGCTCCGTGTTACCACACACAGTTCATGGATAAGTGATAATCCTAATGATATCTTTCCAGTAATATATGTATCTTTAATCATTACAAATGCTACAAAACAAACAATTAAAATCAACTCTATCAGCATACAGGATAATAGCCTTTTTATCTTTATGTCCGCATGCTATCGTGAACTTTTGCCACAATCACTAGGAGCACTACATTACATCCATCCTCAACAGGAAAAACACTTATGCTTAAAGAAACCTCGAGTCGATCCACCCATACATAGCGATATTGATCCATTTAGCCTCAAACCTTCTGGTCTATTAGGACTAATTATTGGTGTTTTTCCTATAGACAGAAACTCAGAAATTCCTTTAATATTGACTATGGAGCACACTGCCGTAAATCCTTTAAATCCACCAGAAAAAGTGACTTTTTGCCCCGAATATTTTAATATTAAACCAAGTAATAAACTATCCGATCTGTTGTATTCCAAGCTGTTTCCATTCAATAAATAACCGTTTTCCAACATGATGAATAACGCTGTTGTTCCTCAGGGCTTTTTTCAGCCAACTCGGCCCATGTCATTGGCTTTGGTTTCATAAGAAGAAATGATAAATATTGTGCCCTATCCCATTTATTGGCTTCTGCAACTGTAACCGATTGTTTTGCCATAAACCATCTATTGAAATCTTCAATAATTTCAATTGCTTCATTCTTTTTCTGCTCATCCTTCATCAATTGTATTAGTATCTTTTGCGTTCTATCATCTTCTTCATTTACAATTGGGGCTTTTTCTACAAACTCTCTTACAAGCGCACGAACATCTTCAGACTCTTGAAGATTTTCATAAATATTTTCATATTCAGTCAAATATTCTTGCTCTTTAGATTTCTTCTGTTCAGATTCCAACAAACGTTCTTGCACTTCTTTTTGTAATTTTTGTAAATGTTGTATTTTCTCTTCATTTTCTGCTAGCTGTTCTTCCATCAATGCTTTTTGTGACGCTATTAACTCATTTTTTTCTGCTAGCTGTCCTTCCATCAACGCTTTTTGTGACGCTATTAACTCATCTCGTTCTTTTATCGCTTGTCTAAGCATTTTTATGTTTTTAAAATTGGTATAAACCGCATAACATGAACACAAATTAGCAATACAAGATATAATAAGTGCAATTAAGCCCATCCCTCTCTCCTCACTTACCCTTCTTCTTACTCTTCTTATTCTTATGAAGCGGCGCTTTTACTGCTTCATCACGCGGCTTAAGCTCTTGTGTTAGTCTTTGAATTTCCTCGTCGCGTGATTGCACATCTGCTTTTAGTGCCTGTATCTTTTCACTTTTCCGTTTGAACTCTTCTCGGTACGCATCTATCTTTTGTTTCAGTTCTTTAATTTCCGTATCACGTGATTGAACATCTGCTTCGAGTGTCATTACAACTTCACTTACATTTCTGAACGCCTTTTCATGCTCTTCAGTCTTTTGTTTCAGTTGTTTAATTTCCTCGTCACGTTCTTCAATCTCTTGCTTCAGTTGTTTAATTTCCTTGTCACGTTCTTCAAGATCCGCATCACATTCATCAATTGTCTGCTTGCTTTCCTTTAAATACCTAAACTCATTCTCTTTCATTTTTTTCTTAATATCTTGAACCTGCTCTTTAAGTGCTTTAACTTGATCGCGATAATGCAATGCAATACGAAACATCACTCCGCTTAAGAGCAAAACTGAAACCACTGCTATCCATAAAATTTCATTCGAACTCATTTTGATCTCCTTAATGCTGCAATCTATCGCCCGTCTGATCAACACCGCGACTTTTAGAAATTGAAGAAAAATTCTCTTGATACCAATCGCTAGGACTTATGTAATTATCAGTAACTTCTGCTATTTTTTGTATTATCCTAGGATGCGGAAATCGCTTCTTATTCACATAGCGTGCTATAGATGCTTGTGTAACACCTACCAAAATCGCAAACTCGGCATAAGTAATATTATTCTTTGATAAATACAGTTTTAGTTTAGACATTCCTCTTTTTACCATATTGGTATTATTAAGACAAGCATATTTTACCATATTGGCATTTGAAAGGATATTTTTTTTAATTAGGATAAGAATCATGAATAATTTGAAATTTTTCAGACAAAAAGTAGGTTTAACTTCAAAAGAATTAGCCGAATTGGTAGGGACTAGTCAGCCACAAATTTTTCGTTTAGAAAATGGACAACGAAAATTAACAAAGGAGTGGGCTGTACGTTTGGCGCCACACTTAAAAATTACCCCCAAACAACTGTTGTTTTCAGGAAATAAGCCTAATAGCTTAGATGAACAAATTGAAGATATGTTAGAGCATCTAAGCTACGATAATAAGGTTAAACTTCTTGATCTCCTTTCTTCATTTTATCAAGATAAAAAAGAATAAACTCTCTTTTTTCATCTTCTGTCAATTTATCCCATAGTTCTAATATTTGCGTATTAATTGACCATTTTTCATCCATTTTTTCTACTCTAAAAAAATATAAAATAAAAAAATAACCATTTTGGTATTGACTTTAAATTACCGTTTTGGTATCAAATATCCCATATCTTAGAAAATAACTTTTGCCAATAGGCAGTATGGAGGCATTTGTGAATAAACCAGTGTTTATAAATTCTGATGAAATTCTCTTAGTGATGTGCGAAAATGAAGAACAAAATCTCGCTAAATCTGGTCCTTTATTAGAAGAAAAGGACATTATCAATTTTATCGACCAAACCGATAATGCTGTCCAAATTTTGCGCGTAGAACCAACGACTAATCGTTGCGAAGATATCTCTGAAGATATTGCTGAGTTTTATCTCAAACTACGTGAACAAAAGTGTTTTGATGGCAAAATACCGCATGACTTTATTCTACACAGCACAGCATACGGTTTTTTTTTAGATGATATAAAACAGCGCGAATATGATGATGCAATGTATGGTTCTTACGAAAAACAACACCGTTTGCGTCCTTGTGATGTGCTTTAAAAGCTAAAGGCGTTTTTAAAAGACGCCTCCTTTTCAAAAAATTCACCACACAATGCAATGCCGTTCTTTTGCAAGAACGACAAAGGCAGAATCTAACTTAAAGGAGTAAAACCATGGAAAAAAAATACGAAATGACTGATGAAACAATCGAAGTTGGGGGCAAAACTCTCCACCGCATTCGTGCATTGAGAGACTTTGGAAGAGTCAAGAAAGGTGACGTTGGTGGTTTTATAGAGCATGAGGGTAATTTATCACATGATGGCAATTGCTGGGTTGGAGATAGTGCAAAGGTTTTTGGGAATGCCGAAGTCTATGCCAATGCACTAATCCAAGATTGTGCATTGGTTTATGATAACGCAACAATTTTCGATGATGCACAAATTTTGAGTGGTGCACACATTTTCAATCATGCAAAAGTTTACGGTAATGCCCGTGTTCACGTACTTGCAAAAATTTATGGGAACGCGAAAGTGTACGATAAAGCTTCTGTTTCTGGTAATGCACGAATATACCATGATGCAAAGATTGGCGGTAATGCAATAATTTCAAAGAACGCAGAAATTTTTGACGATGCTTGTGTTTTTGAATCCGCATTGATTGCAGATGATGCACGTGTTTTTGGAAAGGCTAAGGTTTATGGCAATGCCGCAATCCACCAAGGTGCACATGTTTCTGAAAAAGCTAAAATTGGCGGTCACGCAGAAATCTCTGGAAATGCCCGTGTGTTTGGTGGTGCACTAGTTTGCGAGAATGCCAAAGTAACCGGAAATACAAAAGTATCTGGAAATGACACTGTTTTAAGATAAGGGCATGAGGCAATAAACCATGGAAAAAAAATACGAACTTACTGATGAAACAATTGAGTTTGGGCGCAGAACGCTCCGCCGCATTCGTGCACTGAGAGACTTTGGATATGTCAAAAAAGGTGACCTAGGCGGTTTTATAGAAAAAGAGAGCAACTTAAGCCATAAGAGAGACTGTTGGATTTTTGGCAATGCACACGTTTACGGTGATGCCAAAGTTTATGATGATGCGCGGGTTTATGGGAATGCACGCGTTTATGGCAATGCACAAGTTTTTGATTATGCCGAAGTTGGTGGTGCTGATGTTGGAGATAATGCCAAGGTTTTTGACTATGCGCGGATTTATGGGAATTCTGTTATAGGGAAAAGTGTACACGTTTACGGAAATGCTAAAATTTACAATCAAGCATATATTTGCTGTCGTGTAGACATTGCTGGAAATTGTAAAATTAGTGGCTCCACCGTAATCGTAGAACGTGAGAAATAGTAATCATGGAAAAAAAATACGAATTTACTGATGAAACAATCGAAGTTGATGGCAAAATCCTTCACCGCATTCGTGCACTGAGAGATTTGGGGGACGTCAAGAAAGGTGATCTTGGCGGCTATATTGAGACTGAAGAGAACCTATCGCATGAGGACTATTGTTGGGTTGCGGATAATGCATGTATTTATGACAATGCACTAGTTTCCGATGAGGCACAAGTTTTTGGCAATGCACGTGTTTATAACAATGCACGCGTTATCGATTATGTAGAAGTTTACGGTAATGCCAAAGTTTATGATGATGCGCTGGTTTTTGATGGTGCTAGGATTTTTGATGATGCACATGTTTACGAGAGCGCACGCGTTTACTACGGGGCATGCGTTTACGGTCGTGCAGAAATTTACGGTGAGACACACGTTTACGGTAAGGCACACGTTTACGGTAAGGCAGAGGTTTACGATTGTGCACGCGTTTTCGATGAAGCACGTGTTTACGGTAAGGCAGAGGTTTACGGTTATGCATGCGTTTCCGATAAGGCAGAAGTTTACGATTGTGCACGCGTTTTCGATGAAGCACGTGTTTATGGTAAGGCAGAGGTTTACGGTTATGCATGCGTTTCCGATAAGGCAGAAGTTTACCGTAGCGCACACGTTGATGACTATAACGCCATCTCAACTGGAGAAAAGACCAGATGAAAAAATACGAACTTACTGATGAAACAATTCAGTTTGATGGATACCTTACGCTTTACCGCATACGTGCATTAAAAGATTTTGGTGATGTTAAGGCTGGGGACCTTGGGGGCTTTGTAGAGTATGAAGACAATTTAAGTCAAAAAGACGATTGCTGGATTTATAATGATGCCAAGGCGTATTGTTG
>NZ_JBHIRO010000038.1:0-5246 GCF_042197165.1 Bartonella sp. AA23NXGY
TGGACCTCAAGCAAATGCATTTGGAGGTGGTCCCTTTGATTATAAAATACTGCTGGAAAATATAGAGCAAGCCAAAAAATTGAGAGAACAAGTTGCAAAAGCAGAACAGCAAGTTCAACAAGGCAAACAACAGCTTGAGCAATTAAAGAGCCAACTCGATCAAGCAAAACAATTATATAGTTCCTTAAATGGAAAACCTGATTTATCCGCTCTTCAAGAATTGCTCAACAAACAAGGGAATAATGCTGCTTTCCCCTCTGATTTTAATCATTTAGAACAATCAATAGATGGTACTGGGGGTGGTAGCGGAAACACTGAAAAATGGAAGGAAAAACTTTTATATAAAGAACCATCGGGTGGTAGTGGATCAAAAGAAGCCGTTGATGCCTTTTACAAGCAAGAAGTGGAAAAATTGCACAATCGCAATGTAGGACAAGCAGCAACAGGGCAAGCTGTTTACGAAGATGCCGATAAAAAGAAAGAAGCCATTAGTAAGATTATTGAAAAACTCAAAAATGCTAAAACCGCTGCTGAAGTTCAAGATGCTCAAACACAATTAGCAGCTATACAAGCAATATTACAAGCAGAGGCTTTACAAACACAAGCCGCCTCTATGATTCAGCAAGCTCAACAGGAAGCTGAAATTATTCGTTCTAGAGAAGAATCTAGTAAAAGATACCAAGACTATGCAAGAAAAATCCGTGGTCATTGAAAATTAAAAAGAGGGAATTGAAAATGAACAAGATCATCATAACAACATTACTGCTTTGCATAGGACTTATCACGACTGGTTGCGAAAAAACTTACAGCGTAGAAGAATTTAAAAAAAATGAAAGCTTAATAAGAGAGTTTCAATGGAAGTGTGGGGCTTCTGATAATTCGAAAAATTGTCAAAATGTGCGACAAGCCGCTAAGGAACTTGATGAAGAACATTCTAAGAGAGCTTTAGAAAATTATAATAAAGCTCTAGAGAAAATAAATAAAAGACGAGAGGAACGAGAAGCAAAAGAGCGCGCTAAAGCCGTACAAAAAGAGAAAGAAGAAGCTGAAAGAAACGCTCAATAGTTGTTTTTATAAAAAATAAAAAGGATATTCAATGTCGTTAATGGATTACGTTCCTACGTACAGTGATATAGATGACCGTTTAATGAATACTCTTGGGAACTTAATGGATAAGACCATTAGTAATCTTTCAAGTTCTTTATCCGCTCCTCTTACGGCATCTTGTATAATCTATATTGCATTTATAGGTTACAACATTATATATGGGCGTTCTTCTATGCCTTTATGGGATTTTATAGCGACAACAGCTAAACTTGCCATCGTTGTTACACTCACTACAAACGCTTCTCAATATAATGCTTGGATCAAAGACATATTTTTTACTGATCTGCCTGATGCCATTGCAAATGTCACCCAAGGAGCAAATTCAGATAAAAATGTCTGGGACAATATGATGATACATGCTTCTGCACATGTTTTTGATGCAGCAAATCAGTATACAGCATGGTATGATATGGGGAAGTATATTGTTAATTGGGTTGCTGGTTTAATCTGTTTATTAATTGCTGCTTTTTTTAGCACTATTGGCTTTATCGTCACAATGTTTGCTAAACTTGGTTCATTTCTTGTCATATCGGTTGGACCACTTTTCATAAGCCTTTATATGTTTTCAACGACAAGACGTTTTACAGAAGCATGGTTAGGACAACTCGCAAACTTTATCATTTTGCAGGTATTAGTCACTTTGCTTGGTAACGTATATGTAAGTCTTGCGATAGATATCCTTTCAGGTGACATTAAAGATATCATGTTTTCTGTAATTCAATTTTTGATTATTGGAACTGGTGGCATTTATCTTTTTATCCATTTACCCGGAATTGCCTCTGCTTTAGCTTCTGGAGGAGCATCTCTTGCAGGTTCAACACATTTAGCTCACCACACTAGCAGATTAGCTAGTCGTGGTGCTCTTGCTGGTTTTAGAGGTTTGGCATCAAAATTTAGAGGAGGTAATACTACAAATGCGGGGAGTTAAAAAAATTTGGATTATCTTGCCATTTCTCTTTCTTAGTGGCTGTATGTCTTCATCAAACACGCTGAAATCACTCCCAAAGTGTGATGGATATTCTAAACGTCCACTCAACAGATCAATGTGGAATTGGGAAGGGAAGAAGCCCACTCCAAGACCTATTATTATAAGTGGCAATACACAATCATCTGTGAAAGAGAGCAAACTTGAAACGCTTTTGGCACAAAAATTAACGGACGAAGAAATGAAGTCTTACAAAAATTGCGGGCAAAAAGCATGAAAGAAAACGCCGTAGAACAATATATTGCTGAAGCACGCTCGTTCGATCAAGATCGCATGCTCGCCTCACGCCGCACCACCCGCATCTCGCTTGCAATCGCCGGCATAGCCGTTGCTGTTGCAATAATGTCTTCTCTCGCGGTCATCACCCTCACGCCCCTTAAAACCGTAGAACCCTTTGTCATCCGCGTTGATAATTCAACCGGCATCACTGAAGTCGTAGAAGCCTTAAAAGAAGGTCCAACAAATGTCGACGAAGCCATCACACGCTATTTTGCAGCAAAATATGTCCGCTTCCGTGAAGGTTTCGTCGTAGAAGAAACACAAAATAACTTCGAAACCATCTCTCTCCTCTCTTCACCTGAAGAACGAGAAAGATTTGCTGGATGGTACGGCGCAAAAAATCCCCAAAGTCCTCAAATTCTTTATAAACACGCCACCGTTACAATAACAATAAAATCAATTTCTTTTATCAATGAAAATGTCGCCCAAGTGCGTTACTACAGAACTGTGCGTAACAACGACAACAACAAAGAATTCATCACCCACTGGGTTGCAACACTCACCTTTGAATATACCAATGCCCCTATCTCTGTTCAAAACCGCTTGATAAATCCTCTAGGATTTATCGTTAATGAATATAGAACTGATCCGGAAGTGGTCAACTGATCATGACAAAAAAAATTCTTTTTCTCATTCTTAGGATTGCTGTTGCCTTTTCTTTGACGAATATAAGCTACGCGAGTGTTTTTCCCACCCGCGCGCCGAGCGATAGCCGCATTCGCTTTATCAACTATGATGCTTATAATGTCACAAAAATTATTGGCTCCATACGCTCATCGGTACAAATAGAATTTTCTCCCAATGAAGAAATTGCCCATGTGGCAATTGGCAACAGCGTTGCATGGGAAGTCGCCCCCGCTGGCAATATTCTTTTCCTTAAAGCGCGGGAAGTCCAACCCATTACCAATCTCCAAGTCGTCACCACAAAGCTTGATGGCTCAAAGCGCTCCTATCAATTTGAACTTACGATCAAAGATGGGGAAATTTCCTCTGGACAAGAAACATATTTCCTTGTGAAATTTCGCTATCCCCAAGACGAAGCAGAACAAAGAAGACTCGCAGTCCTTATGCGACAAGAAAAACAACAAGCCCAGCGTATCGATAATGTCTTCAACGCGTATGAAACCTACGGACCACGCAATTGGGCTTACACCGCTCAAGGATCAAGCGTGCTCGAACCCTCCTCCGTTTATGACAATGGCAAAACCACAACATTTACATTTCCAGACAACCAAGAAATCCCTGCCATTTACATTGTCAGCAATGACGGTACAGAATCGCTGGTTCCCAAAACCACAAGAGGCAACATGGTGATTGTCCATGCCATTAGCGCACGCTTCACCCTAAGACAGGGAAAAAACGTCCTATGCGTCTTTAACGAAGCCTATCAACCAAAAGGCACAAATCCAAATACCGGAACAACCTCACCATCTGTTGAACGTAAAATTGCATCAGATCTTTAAATAAGCGGGAATTGAAGGGGACAACACATGAGTGATAAATCAATCATCGAAGATCGAGGATCTATTGGGGATGGCAAAAATAATACATCAAAATCGGATACAAAAAAAATAATCATTATTATAGCTTTTGTAGGATTTTGCGCATATGTGCTTTGGAATATATTTTCAACACCACCAACATCAAAAGACACGGCAAATATCCATAAAAAACAAGAATTTAATAACTCAGTTACTCCCTTAGAATTAGTTTCCGCTGAATCACAAGCAAAAATTGCTCCAATTACACTACCAACACCATCACCAACACCAGAAAAAATAGTTGAACATGATCCTTTACTTGATGCAGCACAACGTTCTCCCGTATTGGCTTTTACGAGCAATACCCCCCCTTCTTCAACTCAAATGCCGAGAAATTACTATAGTAATAATATAAGTGAAACTCCTAATAATGATTCACAAAGTTTTTCCTCACTTCTAAAGCCTACAAAAATAGAAGGTACAAGAGCTGGGATCATGGGAAATAGAAACTTTATCATCGCCATGGGAACTTCTATCCCCTGTATCTTAGAAACGGCATTAAACAGTGACCAACCAGGCTTTGCAAGCTGCATCATCAACCGTGATATCCTCTCTGACAATGGGCGCGTTGTTTTGCTTGATAAAGGAACCCAAGTCGTTGGAGAATACCGAGGAGGGCTTAAAAAGGGTCAATCTCGCCTCTTTGTGCTCTGGACAAGAGCAAAAACACCAACCGGTGTCATCATCAATCTTGCATCTCCCGCAACTGACAGTTTAGGTAGAGCTGGTTTTGACGGCAACGTCAACACCCATTGGTGGGAACGCTTCAGTTCAGCATTATTACTCACCGTTGTTGATAGCGTTACAACAAACCTAACCAATAAAAAGAAAGGCAATTCTAACTCAAGTGGTGGTTTCAACAGCTCTGAAGCAAGCAATATCGGAAAAGATACAGCCACCGTTGCCCTTGAAAATCAAATCAACATCCCGCCTACCCTAGAAAAATTTCAAGGCGAACTCGTCAACATCTTTGTAGCAAGAGATCTCGATTTTTCATCTGTCTATAAACTAGTAGTAACAAGCAAAAGGTATCACTCTACTCCCAGCTATTCCTTTTTTCATTAAGCCAATAAAGTCACATTATGCCATCAGCAAAAAATGCAGAACGAGCCTCCATCGTTTTAACAAAATTAAAGATCTTAGATGACTTCCTCAATGATGAAAATTTATTTGAAATTGTTATCAATCGCCCCGGCGAAGTAATCGTTGAGGGTCCCAATGGTTGGCAAACCCACATCTTAAAAGAACTAACCTACGGCGAACTAGAAGGGATTGCAAAAGTTGTTGCTGCCTACACAACACAAAAAATCAGTGTAGAAAACCCCGTTCTCTCC
>NZ_JBHIRO010000039.1:0-5230 GCF_042197165.1 Bartonella sp. AA23NXGY
TTAGGCTCTGATGTTCAAACAAAGGATAAACTTCTCTTGCAAGCTGAGAGGAATGTTTCGATTGATGCCACACGCAATAGTATGGATAATCAGAATGGGAGTGAAACATCTCATGTTGCTTTACACAATGGCTCTCATTTAAGTTCTGGAAAAGAGACCACTGTTCTCTCTGGAAAAGATATCCATATGGCGGCTTCCGATATAGATGCCAAGGGCAAGGTGGGGCTGAAAGCCAGTAACGATATCCTGATCAACAATGCAGAAGATAGCTTACATTATGAGATATCCGATCACAAAGAGGATGGAATATTTAGTGAGAGAGTCCATAATAATGTTGAGGCTACTCAAGTTGTGGGCTCAAGTATAACAGGGGGTGAAGGGATGGCCTTTGAATCTGGCAACGATACAAAAATCATTGGATCGATGCTTTTTGCTGGAAAAGAAGAGGAAACACCAGATCAAGCAAAAGCAGATATTTCTATTCACTCTGGTGGGAATATTCTCATAAAAGGCGCTCAAGAACACTACGATCAGCAATACCAATCGTCATCAAGTAGCTTTTTGCATGAGAAATCTTCCGATAAATCTGAATCGCACACCACAACAGTTTCCTCTGTTCTTGAGGCAACGGGCAACATTGATTTGCAAGCAGAAAAAGAGTCCACAATTACTGCTTCTTATCTGCTTTCAGGTCAAAACATCAATGTGACAGCAGAAAATGTGACGATTGATGGCATGCAAGATCACCATAGCAGCCACTCAGAAGAACATGCATCTGGTTTTGGCGCGGGCTCAGGTGAGGACTTTGTGTCGATATATGGGAGTGAGGAAAAGGTGCAAAATGAAGAGAGTTTTGAACATCAAGGCTCTTCTCTCAATGCGTATGGCACTATCAACATCATTGCCAAGAAAAAAGATGTGAGCATAGTGGGCTCTGATTTTGCAGGTGAGAATATTAACCTTTCGGCAGCTCGTGATGTCAATGTGCTTGTGGGTCATAATAGCCATAAGTCAAATTCTGAAGAAAAGCGTTCAGGTTTTGGCATTCAGTTTGGAAAGAGCAGCAGTAGTGTTTCTTTGGGTGTTGGGGTTGCAAGCGTCAAAGATACGGGCGATCAATGGGAAACCACTTCCGCACAATCACACATCACGGCACGCCGAGATGTGCAGATTACTGCTGACAATGATGTAAATATGCAAGCAGCTATTGTTTCGGCAAATCGTGATGTGAACATTGATGCCGGTAATAATATCACGCTTTCGGAAAGCCAAGATATCTCTAAGACACAAAAAAACCATGAAAATTTCTTTGCTGGTGTTACAGGTTCTGTCAATGTGGGTATTCTTGGTACAGTAAAAGATGTAAAGGATGCAGTTAAACGTTTTGGTCATGGGGATACAAAACACAAAATCGGCAATGGCATCATTCTTGGTCTAAAAGGCAAAGATCTCTATAACAAAGGCAAAGATCTCTATAATGGGATAAAGAGCGGATCAACAAAAGATTCCCTTCTCAAGATGGTGGATATTTCTACCAGTGTTACCGTAGGCTTTAAGACTGAAAAGGAAGAGAAGTCTTCTCAGACATCTACTGCTGTAACCAATAGCATAGAAGCTGGGCGTTCTGTCAATATGAAAGCCCACAAAGGCAGCATCCATGGTGTTGGAGCTGATATTATCGCTGGCACCAATCCTGTTTATGCGCTGGGCAATGATCCGCAGAGCGGGAATATCAACTTGGAAGCAGGACAGCATATTACCTTTGAAAGTGCGCAAAACAAGAAAAGCAAACAAAAACATAGCCAAAGCGCTTCAATGAATATTGGAGCCAGTTATGGCACGGGTGGCGCAGGGGTAACAGGCAGTGCTGCTTTTAGTCAAGGGGAAGGTTCCAGTGAACAGGTTCAACAAAAGAACAGCCATATTGATGGCACAGGTACTGTTCATACCACGAGTGGGGCAAACACCACATTGGCAGGCGCCGTGGTTTCTGGAGAGCGTGTAGAAATGGAAGTAGGAGGTGATTTTACCGTTGTCAGCCGCAGTGATACGGGACAAACTTCCAGCAAAAAAAACTCTGTTTCTGTTGGGGTTAAAGGCAATGGAAAGCCTGATGGTGCGTCAATAAACGTCTCTTTCCAAAATGATCAATCCTCCAGCGATTATCACAGTGTTGTGGAACAATCAGGCATTAAAGCCCGTGATGACGGCTTTGAGATCACCGTTAAAGATAAAACAACGCTGACTGGAGGTATTATTGAAAGCACAGCCTTGGCAGAAAAAAACAGCCTGACCACAGGAAGCATCAGCACCAGTGATATCAGCAACAGTGCGAGTGCCAAAGCCAGCAGTGATGGGATTAGCATTGCAGCGGGTGGTGCAATGGGCGAATACGACATCGCTAAAAACATTGCCAAAAATGTTTTAGATCATGCAGAACAACAGGATTCAAGGGAAGGATATACCAAATCTGCCATTAGCGATGGCACCATCGTCATTACTGATGAAGCAGGGCAGAAGGCATTGACAGGGCAAGGCGTTGATCAAACCATAGCTTCCCTTAACCGTAATACCGCTGAAGCTCATAAGGGTGTATCACAAATAGATGTCACTAAGCTGGAACAAACAGCTGGTGAAGATCGTAAAATGGCAACACAATTGCTGGAAGAAGGATTTAAATACAGCGATAAAGCCTATAAAAAATATAGTGAAGAATCCTCTAAAAAGCGCAATGATGTAGCCTCTAAAAAGCGTAATGCTGAAGCTCCTAAAAAGCACAATGCTGAAGCCTCTAAAAAGCGTAATGCTGAAGCCCCTAAAAAGCGCAATGATGTAGCCCCTAAAAAGCGTAATGCTGAAGCCCCTAAAAAGCGTAATGCTGAAGCCCCTAAAAAGCGTAATGCTGAAGCTCCTAAAAAGCACAATGCTGAAGCCTCTAAAAAGCGTAATGCTGAAGCCCCTAAAAAGCGCAATGATGTAGCCCCTAAAAAGCGTAATGCTGAAGCCCCTAAAAAGCGTAATGCTGAAGCCCCTAAAAAGCGTAATGCTGAAGCCCCTAAAAAGCGCAATGCTGAAGCCCCTAAAAAGCGCAATGCTGAAGCCTCTAAAAAGCGTAATGCTGAAGCCCCTAAAAAGCACAATGATGTAGCCCCTAAAAAGCGCAATGATGTAGCCCCTAAAAAGCGCAATGATGTAGCCCCTAAAAAGCGTAATGCTGAAGCTCCTAAAAAGCACAATGATGTAGCCTCTAAAAAGCACAATGATGTAGCCTCTAAAAAGCGTAATGCTGAAGCTCCTAAAAAGCGTAATGCTGAAGCCCCTAAAAAGCACAATGATGTAGCCTCTAAAAAGCACAATGATGTAGCCTCTAAAAAGCGTAATGCTGAAGCCTCTAAAAAGCGCATGATGGAGTAGAAGGGGAAACCAAATCTGCTATCAGCGATGGGACTATCATCCTTACTGATACAACTGGACAGAGGGCGATGGGGCAAGATGCTGGACAAATCATTGGCTCTCTCAACCGCAACACCGCAGCAGCCCACCAAGCTGTAGGACAGCTAGATGTCGCACCGCTTGAGGGAGCAGTGCATAATCGCGTAGATATGATCAATGATTTATCGGATGAAGGATTGGGATACTGGGACAAAGTGCGCGAAGTCGCAAATGTTAAAGAACATCCAGTAGGTGAGATTTTGCATGATGAAAATGGCAATGTCCTCTATTTAACCGATGAAAATGGAAAACCTATAAAAGACAGCGATGGAGAATATATTACTCTGTATCACTTTTTAAATGCTGAAGATGAGCAGCATTTACAAGCTGGCTCTGATGGCAACAGGCGTATGTTCTATAATGGTATTTTTAACACACCAGATGAAGCAGCCGGTAATGCTGTCCACTTAGCTGATAATGAACATGAACCCCTTTATTTTACATACCACCCACAAGCTGATGATGTGCTGGTAGAATTAGGGGTAGCATATTATCAAAAGTTTTGGGAGGGTAGCACTTGGGGATTGAGTAATTCGACCAAGAAGTTCCAAGATTTTATCTATCGTTATGGCAATGACAATGCTATTGTTAGTGGGCATAGCCGGGGTACCTTAACAATACGCAATGGAGCAAATGACTTGCAAGAACATGGTATCCACAGTGTAGCCAAGAAAACAGACTTCTATCTTGTTGGAGCGGCTGCTCACATGCAATCGATGGCCAATACAGTAGATTATCTAAGCGATGGCGAAAAAAATTATATCTACATACAAGGTCATATGTTAGACCCCATTAGTACAGTGATTGGTTACAATTGGCCTACGGCTTATAAGGCACCTTTAAATCTAGATTTTTCACTTTTGGAGAAAGGTATAAAAAATCCTTTTTATATGATGATATTTGCAGCAAACAGTTTATTTACTATAGCAACTAATCCTCTCAGAGAGATGGGGAGAGCGGTCTTGGGCCTTAACCCGAGCCCCCATAATTGTTATGCTGATGCGAGTCGTGAGTGTCAAATTAATTATGGTTCATTTAGTTTTAACAAACTTTATTCAACGAGAACAGGGAACAAAAAATGAAAATGTTGTTTAATTTATTAAGCCTGCTCATTCTGTTAACGGTTGCTGGATGTGATATTGAAAACATTGACAAACCTGCTCCAGGATACGTGAGTATGTGGGAGAAGTCAGGTGCGGATTCTACTGAGGTAGGAAAAGCCTTATTAGAATGTGGAATGCCGAGTCTTATCGATCCTGATTCAGAAAATAGAAAGCAGAGCATCAATGCAAAAGCAACAACTTATACATGTATGATTCAAGCAGGATTCCGTTATAAAGGGGGAGGGAAGCCGTGTTATACTTTTAAAGAGGAAAACCTTCCGATTTGTCGACCAGGCGCGGTCATTCCGAAACGAAGTGTTGAAAAGCGCTTAAACAGCCCTTTTTGTAAAAGAAGTCCAGTACAACCTGAATGCAAACCTTAAGTTTTGTTTGTGATGACCGACAATCCCCACACTCACGTTTTTACATGCCTGTGCGGGATTGTTTCCTCAAGCAACCATTTCAATATTGTTCACCGTTGTTTAAACAGCGGTGACAGAAAATATCAACAAGCTTATGAGCTGTTTATTGTAAATAAATCCATTGAAAGAGGGGAAGAATGAAGAAAATCTTAAAACTATTGAGTTGTATAGCTCTGTTAAGTATCACTGGATGTGTTAACTCAATTCCCTCAC
>NZ_JBHIRO010000040.1:0-5204 GCF_042197165.1 Bartonella sp. AA23NXGY
TCCCCCGTAGAGCATTTGATGTTGCCTGTTCACGATAGGATTGTAAAAGGGAGCGTAAAGTGAATTGTTCATTATCAGACTTAATAGATTGAAGCATATTGTAATAAAAATCCCTTGCCTTATGAGATGATTAATATTCATTAAAAGAATCAAAACGAATTCAATTAAATGCACTTAAAGCAAATAACGATAAAAATGGGAAAAAACTGCTAAAAAAGCCGATATTTTTTTCAAAATGGGTCTTTAAGGCTGCTTATCAACAGCCCATGACATGGAATAAGATCAGCAAAGTAGTGAAATTTGCTATTCATTTCACGTATTCATCAAGATAAATGTACTACGTTCTTTAAAATATCAGAATGAGTATTTTGATAGGTTTTGTCTGTTTTTACCCCCCCCAAAACACCTACAAAACCCTCTTAGATATATATTAAAAATTGTATTTATGTGTTATGTTTAATATAGGTTGTTTATTTAAAAGATTAACTTATTGAAATATAATAACTTTTATTTTTGACTAAAAAAATATATAAAGGGGGGGTAAAAAGACCCCCCAAAACCCCCATACCCCCCCAAAACTAATGATGGGGAGTGCTTTAAAGGTTCACTGTTATATTGTTTAATGTTTTATAAGATTTCCAAATTGCCTCAGTGTGATGTCTTATGACTTTTCACTAAAGGGTGCCATTCATAACGTATGGTAGGTCGACCGCCTTGGGAGTTATTCTCTCCAGAGATTTCACGAATATAGTTACAACGACATAAAAGCTCTAAAGCTTGCTTAACGGTTTGATTGTCTGTTAAATATTTCCAATCACGTTTATAAACATCCCTTGCTGTAAAAACATCGGGTAAACAATCACAACGCTCGACAATTAATTTTGCACGCTCTGCTGTTAATGTATCCCCCGCCGCATAAAGTCTTTTGGCATGACTTAACAGATAACTTGTCCAACGCAACGCTGTTGTGATGGCATAGAGTCCAATTTCTAAACGACCAGTGTCAAGAAGTTCAAAAATCAACGCAAGACTTGCTATGGTCTTTGGCATTTTTAAAAGATGCGATTGTAAGCTTTCTGAGTGAGTACCTCCTTTTGCCTCTTTATGAAGATGCTCGAACCATTCATAAAACTTCACTTGTGCTTTAGGAGAAAAACGCATAATCAGTGGTTGTTCGGGAGAACCTAAGCGTTTATCACGAAAAGAGCGAAATACCCCTTCATACTTTTGCCAGACCTCTTGATTGGGCGGTTTATCAACCAATTGCCACTCTTTATTGTCATCGGGCCAGACAATCATTTGAAAGCGTTGCAATAAACCGTCATCGTTTATTCCACGGTGTATGGCTTGAATGAGCGGAATAATGCGTGAAGGTTGAATGCCTCCAATCATGGATAAAGTGACATAAGGGATAAAAATGGTTCCACGCTCTATACGGTCATAAGTAAATTGATCATCGCCATTAAAAGCTGTTAAATAAAAGGCGCGGTCTGATTGATATTCCTTTCTTTCTAGATTGGCTAAAAAGCCAGCCAATTCATCACGCACCATTAAGAGACCACGGGGGTTTTCTTTTAAGAGTTCCCCAAGCTTTTCAACAGACACATCATTGACAATAGTGTCATCTTCATTTTTACGAGTAGAAACTAAGCGGTGTGCAAAGTGCATTATGCAATCATATTCGCAGTATTAGAAAAATAATAATTTATCATTATTTACTGATACGGAGCGCAGTATTGTAGAAAATAATTTTCTTCAATTACAAAATAAATAAAAATACAGTTGATTAAGGAAATTTTTTCTTTGTATGGAGCACACGTAAAATACGCACAACGCCATTTGAAATATCATAAATCATGATATAATTTGGATGTACAATAAGTTCACGTGTATTTACAATTCGTCCTAAACGACCAAGAGTAGGAAATTTAACAAGTTTTTCTACTTTTTCAGATAAAAGTTGATCAAACTTTAAGGCAGCGGAAGGATTATCTTGTGATATGTATTCACGTATCTTTTTGCGGTCAACGTGTGCTACTTGTGTCCAAATTAGCTTCATAAAGTTGATCTATCTAGTTTACTTTGTGTCTTTAAGCGCCATTCTTTTGCTTCTGCTTCGATTTCTTCAGAAGACATTATATCACTTGCATTAGCAGAATTTATCCCTAATTGAACTTGTTCCCGAAACCATAAATCGTATGCACTTTTTTCTTTTTGTTCTTTTACGATATCGCGCATATAATCGCGCAATAATTGTGCACCAGATCTATCACACGCCTTTGCTGCTTTGGAAAATTCATTTTTTAATACATCATCGACGCGAAAGGTAAATGTTGTCTCAGCCATTTTACGACCACTTAATGTGTTACAAAGTAGTTCTAATGTAATGTATTTTTACTGTTTCTTCAATAGGTACTATTAGAATAGATATTTTATATCTATTTTGCATTTTCATAGGGTTGAAAGGGACGCCCATAAATCAACGGGCTCTGATAACAACCCAGACAAAAGAGCCAGACCGGTTTCAATGCCTTCACAAATGACCAGATGTTTTGGATTGGCTTGGCTTAAATGCACCCCACCACCCGTTACAGATCCCAACATGGCTTTTGCTGGTTTTTGATCTGTTTTGCAGCCATTGTCTTTTAAAAAGGTTCTATGAATGGCAAAGGAACCAGCCCCCTTAACAAGAGCAATCAACGCGGGCAATGTACCCCCAGAGGGGTGTAGACATTTGTCGTAAAAGCGTAAATCTGTAGGCAAATCACATGTAATATCCCGCATACGTAAATAGGTTTCTGCTAAAGTATTTTTGATTGGTTGGCTTTGTTGCCAAATTGCTCTTTCTGCTTTCCTTTTTGCTTGTTTGAGATCAGCACAAAACCGTTTTGAGAAAGAGAGCGTCTGATCATAAGCTTGTTTTCCAAGCAATCCAATTCTAATAAGCGCTTGTATGATCTCTCTAAAAGAGCAGCCAGCATAACAATAGAGTAAAAGACGCCCATCATTTCCATTAGAAATAGATAAACTAGGCAGCCTATCATCATGAGCAGGGCAACGGGCTGTTCCATAACGCCCATGCCAAACCCCGCGCAAGGCACGTGTGATACCTTGCGCATTCTTAAAAGAACACATCATTGTAAATCCTATAACGTTGCGTCACAGGACGGATTGTGCTATCTCTAGGGTGATGAGTTTGAGAAAGCCTTGTCCGTCCTTACGTGACAAGGTTTTTTTTATGCCGCGTCACTTTGACGTTGCTGTTTTGCTTGCTCGATGACATTGATAAGATCCGATTGTAACCAACGGGACAAAAAACCAAATTTTAAAGGTTTTGGGAGAGAGCCATTGGTTACATGACGGCGGAATGTTGAGACACTCATATGAAGCAATTTTGCACTTTCACGGTCTGTCAAAAGAATATCATTTTCTGTCATACTAAAATCCTTTCTATCAAAAAATGGTAACAAATCATAACTATTTATTAAGCACATTTTGGTTTATTTTTGAAGGTATTTTATTTATAGAAAACAATATTTTATCATATAAATTCTGATGTGATAATTTATGAGTCTAATTGAGAGCGAATGAGAGAGAAAGTTATCCACAGATCATGGGGTTATGCACCCCATATCTTAAGATTGACCAGTGACATAAGCCGCCCATTTATCCATATAGACACGGCGCTGTTCTAAATAATCAGTACGACGATAGGCACGCTCTACTTTGCCGCCAACTGTATGACTTAGAATAGTTTCAGCGACCTCATAGGGGGCATCGGTTGTTTCTGCTAGCCAATTGCGTAAACTAGAACGAAAACCATGCGGGCAGGCTTCAAGTTTATTGTCTCTCATATATTTTGCCATACAATTCTCAGCAAGGGGAGCACGACCGGAAAAAGACAGAATGAAATTACTTTTGGAAATACAACGGGCTTGTTTAATCACTTTTAGCGCTTCAGATGATAGAGGTACGCGAAATTCTGTTGTAGCGTCACGCAAACCTTTCATATTCTCAGCAGGAATAGTCCATACATCATCTTCAATCTGATCTTCACGAATATGACGCAAAGGGTTGGTACGAACGCCTGTCAGGATAAGCAAGCGCAAAGCCAGTTGTGTTATGTTTTGTGTTTTACAGAGTAACTGATAAAAGGCGGGAACATCTTTCCAATCCATTGCAGGTCTATTAGTGGTTTTATGACGTTGTTTACCTAAGAGCGCGCGTGCTTTTTCTGTTGCTTGTAAATCAACATCTAACCCTAATGCAGCCGCATGTTTGAGACAAAGATTAAGACGATTTAGTGCTTTCTCTGCTGTTGCAGCTTTTGTATGCCAGATAGGAGCAAGGGTATTGCGTATCTCTGTTTGTGTAATCTCTGAAACGGGCAGACAGCCCAATTTAGGGAGAATATGAAGGCGTAATGGTAAAAACCAATCACAAGCTTTACCATCTCTTTTTAATTCAGCTTTACGGCTTTCAAAAGCATCTAAAGCAATGTTTTTTAAATAATGAAGATTACGCATTGCCTCACGCTTTTGTTTATCGCGTTCTTTAATGGGGTCACGACCCTCATGTAAAACAGCACGCCATTGGTTTGCCAATTCACGGGCTTTTTTTAAAGAGACATGTCTTAAGGCGCCCAAGCCCATTTCACGGCGCCGACCGTGAATGGTATAACGATAAAGCCATTGAGCACCACCATCTTTACGCTTATGGAGGATCAAGCCGGCACCATCATTATATTTGCCAGCTCCCAATGTTGCGACAGCCCTTGCGTTAAGACGATTCATAAGAACCATTTTCATTCCTTTCTTATACAGTTTTACCCACACGCCAGCCCCGCTTATGCCGTGCAAGCAAATGGGTTTGTTTGATTCAATATAAACAGACTTGAAATGAGAGAATCTTACGTTATTCGAGACTCTCATTCAACATACAAAACAGTGAATTATCATTATAAATCAGTGTGTTGTAGGTTTACAGAAAAAGACAAGCCGCCACGTTTACCTTGGTTTATCAGGAGCCCCTTTGCTAATTTTTTATATTATTCAACGCCTATAACAGAAGGTCTGAATGACAGAGAGCATCATGAACATCATCTCATGGCAGAGAGGGTTGGTGGTATTGAAACGCGCCCCGTTAATGTGAGTGTAATTTATGGGATCAAGACATGAGGAGTTGAAATGTCATTAAAACCGTTT
>NZ_JBHIRO010000041.1:0-4740 GCF_042197165.1 Bartonella sp. AA23NXGY
ACCATCGGGGCTTCTAGGGATGCCAATTGTTCTTCACTCAAAGCCTCACCAAAGGGGAGATTGTGGGCTTTTGCATAGTCTGCCCCGACATCCAGCAAAGTTTTGACTTGTTCAATGGCATCACTTCCAGGAATAAAGGAGCCTTTACCCAAACCTTGACCCACAAGATCACGCATTTGTTTTTCAATCAATTCCTTTTCGAAATAAGCATCGCCTAAGAAAAAAATCTCTCTGTCAGGATTGTAACCAATTCTGTTCAAATAATAGGCTGAGCCATAAAACTTGCCGACATCAAGAAATTCTGCCCGCGTTTCATAAATGAAATTTTGATTGGGTAGCGTGCCCCCAACACCCCCCGATTGGGGCTTTGGTAAAGGGAGCCCCTCAGACAGTTCTCCTGCATTATTGAGATCCACTTTTGGTGTAAAGAGAGCATCAACCCCAGTTAAACCACTTAAGGACTCCAGTGGATTGCCTTCAACTGCTTGTGCTTTAAAATGCGCATCCCCTGTAATCGAACCTTCCGCTGCCGTGTTATTGAGTTGATCGACCACCAAATTCAACGTGCCACCCGCTTGGACAAGACCAGGAACGCTCTCCAAAGCTTCTGAACCAATCTGGCGATCCTTGCCATTGGCTATATCTAAAGAAACATCGCGGCTTCCATCAGCTTTATAACCATAACAATAACCATCCTGGGTATTGGCATTACAACCCATATAGGTTTTTTTATAAGCCGTTGCACCTAAATTGGTCAGCGTCTTGGCTTGGATATCGGCATTTCCCCCCGCTTCTATAGTGCTATAATGGTTGTCAATGGTATCAGCGTTAATGATGAGATTGCCACTAGATTGTATTACCCCCGAAACAGTTGGTTTATGCGAAAATGCTTGTGTGACAGTCTTTTCTGTATCATGTGAGATAAATTATTCCATCGGTACCCTTGAAAAAAAGCGAACTTTCACTCTCTTCATTCCAAGTAAATGCCTTGTATACTATCTCATCTTCTAAAGTTATCTTACCATAAGTTGCCTCTTTGTTGGGCAAAGAATTTTTAAAGTGAAAATCACATATGTTTCCTGAACATTCAACTTCCTCATAGGAAACGGCCCACATTTCTACCCTCAACTCATTTGCTACACTTGTTGTATGATACAAAATCGCATTTTCAATTGGATCAAACCCCTCTGGTTTTTGGAATGCGATGGTGACTTCTTCCGTTTTTTCCGTGATGATCAACAAATTGAACAGATCAATCAAGTTGTTGAAGCCTTTTTAGCAGAGATAGAACGAGAGATACAACAACTCTCAACAAAAGCTGCTTAACCTTATGGGGTGTTTTGTTCCCCGCATATCTACGAGCACCCCCACCCTTCCTAACACTTTCAAGTAATGCGTGATTCACGCCACACGTGAATTGCATCTCAATGTAAGGAGAAAAGATATGGCGCCTCGTCCAGCTGCTATAACGCAACCAGCCATTGCACGCGCTTTAAGAGAAGCTAAAAAACAAGGTTGCGAACTCATAGAAATCAAACCTACCGGTGAACTGCTTATCTATCTTAAAGCAGATATTCCAATACCAAATTCAGTTAGCCACCCAGACAAACTTTTAGATTTGTCAAAGAATGAATATTACGAAACCGCACTCTCTAAGATGTAAAATACCATGCCTAAACCACGTCCTCCTCATCTCGTTAAACAAATTACTCAACATGGCAAAATTGTATGGTATGTACGTATTGGTCATGGCAAACGCATTAGAATACGCGGTACCTATGGAACGCAAGAGTTTGTTGATAACTACAAAAGCGCACTTGCCGAGTTACAAGGGCTTATACTTCCTAAATCAAAAACCGGTAAACTTGTTGAAGGTTCATTTGCATGGCTGCTTAAACAATACTTTAACAGCTCTAATTGGCATAGCTACACTAAAGCTACAAAAAAACAAAAAGAACTCAATCCTTATGAAGGTATGTGATTGGAGAAGAAACATTCATTTGTGGTAAGAAGGTAAAAACTAGTTAAAGAAAGTTTTGGCAACCTTTTTCGTGAGGCTTGTAACGTAGCGGGAATCGAAAAATCAGCACATGGCTTAAGAAAATTAGCAGCAACACGCGCAGTTAATTCTGGTGCAACAGTATCACAATTCAAAGCAATTTTTGGCTGGACAAATGATGCTATGGCATCTCTTTACACAAAGAGCGCAGACCGTAAAAAACTCGCTCTTGAAGCCATAAAAAAGCTTCAAAAAGATGAGGGATAGAGGCAAAAAAACTCAATAGAATCAGGAATAACCTATTCTCTCATATTAGACATAAATATTTTATTTTACACATACTTGTGATGAATCGGCTTTTAAAACTTTGTCTTTTAAAGTTTACGCTTTCTGACTCTGCATAATTTAGCGTTTTTAAGTTCTATTCTTGAAAAACTATGTAATACCTTCACAAACTATCTATTGATCTAAGGGTATTGCTCAATAATTTTTTCTTCCATTCAAATTAACTTTTTGCTTATCCCACAGAAAAAGCATTACAAATATACCTAATTTCCAGCCATATCTAGAAGAGATTTTAAACTATCGATGCAAATCTTACATAAAATTTTATTCAAATAGTGCAAATCAGCCATTCCCTCCAAGGTACTCTTTAGACGCACTAAATATCTGAATATTTTTATTTAAAAACTTAAAATCTTTTAAAGAGTTTTCTTATTGAATTGTACTTAATTTAAACTCAATAAAAACTTTCCTTGAATATATATGTCATTTTTACAAATTTATCTCTCATAAACTGTCAGAGTAATAACATTTTCTTTTCGCCAATATGAATGATCTAAATAAAATAAATATCTGGAAAGGTAAAATAATCCAAAAATACACGACCGGAATTTAATATAATTTATCAAACATTTTCAACTAAACATTTCTTATTATTACGAAAACGATTGTTAGAACTTAAAAAAAATATTGCTTTGTAGAAAATTTTTAAACAGGAAAAAAATGATAAATATCATAATTACCTTTCATTTTTTCAGAAAAAACTATCATGTTTAAAAATGAAACTCTTAGATAACACACTCAAAGAATTAACTTATGAAGAATTATTTTAATTGAAACTTAAATAGTTTTACAAAGAACGCTTTAAAATGCGTATTAAAATGATTGACCTTTTACAAGAAATTTGTCAAAAAGCATATCTAGTGTGGAGGGGTGGCCGAGCGGTTTAAGGCACCGGTCTTGAAAACCGGCGTGCAGGAGACTGTACCGTGGGTTCGAATCCCACCCCCTCCGCCACAGCACTTTTATGGTGCTATAACTTATTGATTTCATGTGTGTTTTTTCAAGGTGCGGGATTCGTAAATAAAGGTTCGGGAATAGGATTCTCGAACATGCTTCTACGAAGCGCATGCTTGTTTGCTAACTTTCTCTAATAATTTTTTAAATTCTGCTAAATCCTGTTGTGAAAGATTATGTAAATTTCTAACAAACATGCCAACAATTTCACGACTCAACGGATTAGAAGGCTTTATAGTGAAGCTTTTACGACAAGCATCCGATTCTCTTCTCAAAATTTCTGCTACCTCTTGATCTAAAGTATAGAGTTCAATTATCTTTTCCTCTAATCCTACAGGAACAGATCTTTTGCCAATTTCTACAGATGATAAAAATGCTACAGATATATCTAATTTTTTAGCCATATCTAAAAGGCGTTCTGAATGATCAATGCGAAGTTTGCGTAAGGTTTTACCAAATGGTGTTGGCATCTAAAAAATCCTATTAAAAAAGAAGCTCTCTCGTGATTCTAGCAGAAATTCTCAGGTTTTGGTTAGCTCCTTTTAAAAATTGACTTCCTACCCTCCTTAATACACAAGGTTGTATAGCATGACGGATAAATCTCTTGACATAGGTTTGAAATGTAGTACATTGTAGTACAATTAAGTAGGAGGTTTAGTAATGGGAAAAATTCAAGCCCGCATACCTGATGAAGTTCAAGAAATTGCAAGTGCAGTTATTAAGTCTACGGGTTTAACTATATCGGATGCAGTGCGCATGTTTATGACCCGCATTGCTAGAGATAGAGCATTACCACTTGATCTATTCCAACCAAATCCGGAAACATTACAAGCTATCGAGGATGCCGAAATGGGACGCGTCGAACGTACATCATTAGACGGCTTAAGGACCATGATACGCTCAGATAGAACCGAAGCACGTAAATCTGAAAAGTAAACCTAAGCTTGCTATGCGGGAAATTGTCTATACGCGTTCATTCCGCCGTGACCTTAAACGTGAAAGCAAAGGTAAATATGCTAATGCACTAGAGGAGGATTTGCTGCTTGTGGTCAAAGCGTTAGCGGAGAATGAACCGCTAAAGGCGCATTGGAGAGATCATGCACTAACAGGTCAGTGGCGCAATTGTCGTGATTGTCACATAAAGCCGGATTTAGTTTTGATCTATCGAAAGCCAGATGCCAAAACACTAGAGCTTTTACGACTTGGTTCCCATTCTGAACTGCGTTTATAATTGGATCTCCAATTCATAGTAATAAAGAATTTTACGAAATTTTTTCTTTTATGACAGTTGTTCAGTTCTTTGAAAACCACTGCTTTAAATGTGCAATGACATTATCTAGCGCGTCCATGAGGCGTGCAAAATCGAGGATAAGCAAAAAAAGAAAAAATGCTATCCACTTCATCAAGCGAGACATCATTTTCACGCTTTGATAGGTGATGAT
>NZ_JBHIRO010000042.1:0-4492 GCF_042197165.1 Bartonella sp. AA23NXGY
CGTGTTGAGATCAACTGGTCAGACAATCCGAAGTTTCCCAAGATCTTGAATGAAGCGCGGCTTGATGATCTGAGAAACCGTCCAGAGACCTATAAGCATATCTGGGAAGGGGCTTATCTTACAGCGGTTCAAGGCGCTTATTATCAGAAAGAGATGTTGGCAGCCGAGCAGGAGGGGCGGATAGGGCGTGTTGCTCGTGACCCTTTAATGCAAATACGTGCTTTTTGGGATATTGGGGGGACAGGCGCCAAGGCAGATGCCACGGCGATATGGATAGCGCAATTTGTTGGTAGAGAGATCAGAGTGCTTGATTATTACGAAGCACAGGGACAGCCGTTATCGGAACATATCGGTTGGTTGCGTCAAAATGGTTATGAGAAGGCATTGATGGTTCTCCCCCATGATGGTGCAACAAGAGACCGTGTACACAATGTGAGTTTTGAGAGCGCTCTTAAACAGGCAGGCTTTCAAACAAAAGTTATCCCTAATCAGGGAGCAGGGGCTGTTAAGATACGTATAGAAACAGTCCGCCGTGTTTTGCCTTCTGTTTGGTTTAATGAGAAGACGACAGTAGCAGGACGTAAGGCACTGAACTGGTATCACGAGAAATGGGATGAGAAGCGTAATATTGGCTTGGGAGCAGAGCATGATTGGTCCAGTCATGGGGCAGATGCCTTTGGACTGATGTGTATTTCATACAAACCACCAAAAGAAATACAAAAGCGACCAGCTTATAGCGGCAGAACGGAATATGAGAGTACCTCATGGATGGCAGAATGATGTATGATGAAGAGCATTTAGATAAAGAAAGTAACGCATCAGATTTGTCGACAGAAGGCTTATTTCGCAAGCTTGTGAGCTGGTACAAAGAAGATGTGGAGCATGTGAATAAATGGCGTGAACATGCGCGGGAGGATTTTGGTTTTTACAATGGTGATCAATGGAATGAAGAAGATTTATCGGCGTTAAAAAAGCAACGCCGCCCCGTTATGACCTTTAATCGTATTGCCCCATTGGTCAATGCCGTTGTGGGGTCAGAGCGTAATAACAAGCGCGAAGTGCAGTTTATTCCCCGTCAAGTAGGGAAGGCATTGCCTAGTGAATTGCTTACCGGTGCGGCAGAATGGTTTCGGGACATGGCGCATGCAGAATACGCTGATAGTGATGCTTTCCAAGATGCGGTTATCTGCGGCATGGGGTGGACTGATACACGGCTTGATTATGAGAACAGCCTCGATGGTGAACCGGTCATTACGCGTTTAGATCCGTTAAAGATGGTTTGGGATAGTGCAGCGGTGCAACCGAATTTAACCGATGCGCAACGTTTGTGGTATGTAGACCGCAAGCCGTTAGAAGTAGCTAAGCAGATGTTTCCCAAATCTCATTGGACAGAGCTGAGTGCAGATTGGGCAAGGGATGGGAGCTCTCATGAAGGTGTTCACTATAATGATCTTGATTATTACAGCGATGAGGGGAGCATTGATGTTGAAAACGGTCGTCGGATGGTCACGCTTGTTGAAGGACATTATAAACAAAAATACAATAAAGTCAATAGTTTGTTTGTAATTATCTTATATGAATCCACTCAAGAATCCACACTTTTATACGTGATTCATTTGACCATTTTTTATAAACAATTGCCATGTATGAATAGACCATAAAAAGCTAATCATAAAGAAGTTTAAGAAGAAAAAACAACTTCAAAATGTCCTTCAAGCGTTTTAACTTCTTTCGGATTAACAATAATCTTTATATCGTTTCCCAATTTTGCCAAACACTCAAGCATTTTCATTTCACTAATTCCTCGAAATTCTCCACTTAAGAGTTTAGACAGTTTTGGTTGAGTCATTTTCAAAAGTTGACTAGCCTGTTTTTGTGTTAAGTTCTTTTCTTTCAGAATTTGACTAATCTTATGAGCAAGTTGCGCTTTGATAAGCATCTCTCTGGAATCTGAAAAGCCAAGATCCGCATAAACATTGGAACTACCGTGAAAAACATTGATCATTTTAATTCCCTTCTAATTGTTCTGCTAACTTGAGACGTTCTTTAATCAGATTAATGTCTGGTTTTGGTGTTGCAATGCCACGGGTCGATTTTTTCTGAAAACAATGCAACACATAAAGAGATTTTTTATATTGTATCGTATAAACAGCGCGATAAGTTCCTTGAATATCGCGTTCAATAATTTCTAGAACATTGGCAGATCCAAACCCCTTGAGAACCTTAACATTTTCTCCTCTATCTCCTATCTGAGCAAGATAAAGAGCATAACCAATCCTTTGTTGAATAAGATCAGGAAGACTTTTTATATCTTTGAGTGAAGAACCAAGCCATATGATACGTTTTATTTTACTCATGATTATTAATATACTCATATGGGTATATTTTCAAGTGGTTATTCTAATTTTGTGATTTTTTAATAACTATTATTAATAAAATTGACTTGATAAAAATGGTAACAAAAAACCATAATTGTTTATTTATCTTATGAAAAGCTGCTTTGTAAAAACCAACGCTTCCAAATGTAAAAAGAACGTTTTTTGCAGATATTTATTGAATATGCATTTGCTTTTGATTGGATTGTTAAAGCTACCGAGCATTTTGATTTGTTTGATACGTTTGATAGCCATAACAAGCGTTTTATAGGCTCTCTCATTCAAATGAGTGATTAAAGATCATACGCACATTTACGTTTCTTTTGATACGTTTTCATATCTCTCATAGAGCGCTTGCAATATGATACGTTTTGTATATATGCATTCATTACTCCATTGTGGATGATTATTTTTCTATCATTATAATCGCTATTTGAAAGCCGCGTCATATCATTTGACACGGCTTTTTTTATGTTACTCTCTCTTTTATGATATGTTTATAGCAATGCATTTTATATGCGTTTATACACCATAAAGAAAGCACGCCCCCCACGCCGTTCTTTATTCTGTTTTATCAGTTATATTGACAACATTATCCCTTTCATACACCTCACAATTTTTTGGAACCAACCTTACTTTGCTTTTTTTATTGATTTTTGCATTGCCATAAACACGCCCCCAGATTGTTGCACAATATGAGATTTTAGCATTGCCATAAACAGAGCCATAAATCTCACAAGAGCCACTCACACAAGCATTTCCATAAACCTTGCCATAAATTTTAGCACGACCATTAATAACAGCATAATTATAAATTTTTGCATGGCTATAAATGCAAGCAGAGCCACAAACCTTGGCATGACCATAAACGCGTGCATAACTAAAAACCGTAGCATCATAAGAAACATGCGCATGGTCATAAATATGAGCATCAGCAAGAATGCGGGCACTACCATTCACATGAGCATACCCATAAACATTGCCATAAACATGAGCATTGCCATAGACAAAAGCATGGTCATAAACTTTAGCATATTGAGAGATAAAAGCTTTTCCATAGACCTCAGCATTGCCATAAACTTGACCACAGACTTGAGAAAAATGGCGTATTTTTGCATCATCATACACCCTTGCATGACCATAGACACAAGCCTCATCATAGACCCAGCAATTGCCATCATGGGATAGGTTGACTTCCTTTTCAATAAAGCCGCCTAAAGACCCCGCCTTTATATCATCAAAATCTTTTAAAGCTTTAATGCGATAAAGGTTTATAATATTTCGAGTAAGAGCATGTTTGATTTTTTTGATTTCACTGGTTAATTCGTATTTTTTGCACATAGAAGACCCTCACAATCTAATGTGATAAACAGTTGATAAAATTTGAAATGGGAAAATTTGAAAGAAGGGCGCCCCCGCCGCGCCCGCGCGTCTTTACGCAGCGTTATTTTCACTAATCTTTACAACGGTATCGTTTTCATAAATTTCACAATCTTCAGGAATTCCATATGCATAATAAAAGTTTTGTTTGACATATGAATAACCATCTCTTTTTAACCTTGCATTGCCATGTACCAAACCTCTAATGGTGTGATAACCAGTCACTTTTGCATTCCCATAAACAGAACCATAGACCTTAACATACCCACCCACGCTAGCATTGCCATAAACCTTGCCATAAATTTTTGAAGAGCTACTTACAACAGCATGATCATAAACCTCAGCCTTGCTATAAATGCGTGCACTTCCTGTTAATTTTGCATTCCCATAAACCCTTGCATATTGATAAACCCACACCTTATCAGAAAGATGCGCATTATCATAAACATGAGCTCCAAAATACACGCGGGTTTTATCATATACATGCGCATTGCCATAAACAAAACCACCAATGGCAGCATTGCCATATATCTTTGCATTTTCATAAACACGACCAGATTTTACAACACAAGCATTATCATAAACCCAGCAATTGCCATCATGAGAAAGGTTATCTTCCTTTTCAATAAAGCCCCCTAAAGTACCTGCTTTAACATCAGCAAAGTCTTTTAATGCTTTAATGCGATAAAGGGTATGATTATTAATTACACGCGTTTCATTTGTGAGTGCAAACTTCT
>NZ_JBHIRO010000043.1:0-4341 GCF_042197165.1 Bartonella sp. AA23NXGY
CCTGATACTATAGAGCCAGCTGCAAGTGATGTAAGCTTGCTGTTCTCTTTATTGTCCCCATGCGTCGCTACAAACGCACCTTTAGTCTTGCCCCATAACAATGCATCGCCTTGAACTGCTTGCGTAATATTACTTAGTTTTTCATCAAACTTTTTGACCTCATTAGACAGATGAGTGTTCACATTCTTGACACTCGTATCAAGACCCGCAAAGGCGCTACCAACATCGTTATGTGAATTAGTCGTTACTGTACCATCGTCAGAAACATTAGAGATTTTATAAGTCGGAACTGTAAAAACACCCTCTTTAAAGGATGCTTCTCCACCAAGAAACTTAGCTAAATCCTGAGAAATTGTATTGATCTGACTACCATTAATCGCATCATATGAACTCTCACCAATGACACCATCTTTTACATTATGAAGCGCAACCGGTTCTGCATCCTTACCTTTACCTAAAGTCACACTGCTATAGTCAACTATTCCGTCTTCTTTTTTATCGTAGAGAACCACTGCTGAATCATCAGACTGAAGGCTGCTGGAAAGATCCTTCAGACTTGCATCAAGCTGCGCTTTATTGACTGCCTCGTCCCCATTTTGCGCTGCCTTAACACCAGAAAGAATTCGAGCATCACCATCTCGATTTAAAATATTGATTTTATTGCCGCCTCTTTCCGCACCAATAGTAATAAGACCCATCCTATCCTGCTTAACAAGGCTATCACCTTTCACATTGGCAATCTCATTATTAATCTCTTTGCTGATCTCATTTCTAATATTTGTGAAAGAATTACCAACTCCAGCCAAAGCATCCGCCACATTGCCATAGTCTATCTCTTCAGAGTTACCATCATCCTTAACTGTCTTAACCTTAAAACTTGGAGCTTTCCATTTGCCCTCTTTATCATAACCTGCACCTCCACCAAAATAGGTTGCAAGTTGTTCGTTCAGCGAATAAAGCTGTCCACCCGTGACAGCATCCGTTGAATCTTTAGAAACATCACCATCTAAAAGAAACGTAATTTTGCTGTTATCTTGAGTGGCTACAGCTCTGCCTTTTTCTTCTTTGCTCTTTTCATGACGTGCTACAAAGGCGTTGGCTTCATCATTCCATAACAAAGCATCACCTTTAACTTGCTGAGTAATATTCGTTATGTTTTTAGTAAGTTCGCTAAACTTATTTGTTACATTATCATTGACATTCTTGATATTGCTATCAAGCTGGCTTTTGTTAACAGCGTCATTATTGTTCTTTGCTTCCCCAACACCAGAAATTATCCGATCCGCACCGCTTTCATTTGCAATATTGATTTCTGCGCCACCTACTTTTGCACCAATAGTGAGACGATGCGTTGTTTTGTCTTGCTGAACAAAGCTCTCGCTTTCCACTTTGGTAATCACATTATTAACCTGTTCAGTCAATTTATTCTGAACATTCGTGATAGAACTTCCAACACCTGTAAGTGCATCTGCTACATTCTGATAATTCTTGTCAAAAGAAGTACCATCCTCACCAAACTGCTTGATCTTGAAATCCGGTGCTTTCCATTTGCCCTCTTTATCATAACCTGCACCACCACCAAAATAGGTTGCAAGTTGTTCGTTCAGCGAATAAAGCTGACTACCCGTTACGGCATCTGTTGATGTAGCGCTAATCTCACCATTTGCAAGGAACGTAATTCTACTGTTTTCTTGTGTCCTGACAGCTTTGCCTTTTTCTTCTTGCTTCTTCTCATGACGTGCTACAAAGGCATTGGCTTCATCATTCCATAACAAAGCATCACCTTTAACTTGCTGAGTAATATTCGTTATGTTTTTAGTAAGTTCGCTAAACTTATTTGTTACATTATCATTGACATTCTTGATATTGCTATCAAGCTGGCTTTTGTTAACAGCGTCATTATTGTTCTTTGCTTCCCCAACACCAGAAATTATCCGATCCGCACCGCTTTCATTTGCAATATTGATTTCTGCGCCACCTACTTTTGCACCAATAGTGAGACGATGCGTTGTTTTGTCTTGCTGAACAAAGCTCTCGCTTTCCACTTTGGTAATCACATTATTAACCTGTTCAGTCAATTTATTCTGAACATTCGTGATAGAACTTCCAACACCTGTAAGTGCATCAGCTACATTCGTATAGTTCTTGTCAAAAGAAGTACCATCCTCACTAAACTGCTTGATCTTGAAATCCGGTGCTTTCCATATGCCCACTTCATCATAACCAGCACCACCACCAAAATAGGTTGCAAGCGTGTTACCCATTGCATAAAGTTGACTACCAATGACAGCATCCGTTGAGCCGGGGCTGATCTCAGCCTTTTCTAGAAACGTAATTCTACTGTTTTCCTGTGTCCTTACAACTCTGCCTTTTTCTTCTTGCTTCTTCTCATGACGCGCTACAAAGGCATTGACCTCATCATTCCATAACAAAGAATCCTGTGCTACTCCTTCAGAAACTTCTTTAATCCGTGCATTCACATTCTTGATATTTGTATCAAGACCAGTAAATGCACTACCAACATCTTTAAAAGAGCCCTCTGTTATATTACCCTTTGTATCAATCTTGGATAAGTTATAAGTTGGTCCCGTCATAGCAGAACCAGCAACTCCTGCACCTCCACCAAAATATTTTGATGTATTGGCCATAGCCGTTTCCAGATTTCTCGCTGTGGACGAAAGACTCTCATTGGTTTTGCTTAACTGTGAAAAATTAACTGCATCGTTCGCTCCAGTGCCATCCGACACTCCTGTAATCTTTTTACCCCCAGCATCTATCCCAGAAATGATTATTTTCGGTCCACCTGTAATCACTAAGCCTGTTGCATCTAGGGTATTGCTTCCTGCAGTTACTTTATTGACTGCGATTTCCTTAGCTAGATCAAATTTTATATTATTATTATCTTTGCCTTTGCTAATTTGAAGATTTTCACTTGCCGCTGATAAATCGATCTTGCTCTCTATACCAATAGTTGTAGCATCTGCACCACCAGCAGACAGCTGCCAACCTTTATCTACGTAATCTTGTAATGACTTTATCTGCGCAACATTAGCAGCATCAGTCAGTTCAGAACCAGCTGCTACCCCTATAATTTGTCGCGTTTTCTTCTCGCTGACATCACCAACACTCACAGCACCATAACCACTCTTCCATTGAGCGTCAGCACCTGTTGCATTCGCTTTCTTATTAGGAGAATAGCCAGAAACACCACTAGCCCTATCAGCGACAGCATCTACACCTAGCGCAACACTGTACAACGCGTTCGCTCTTGACCGTCCACCAATAGCGGTAGTACCAGCACCGTTGACTTGCGCGTTGTTGCCAACAATAGTAACAGCCTCAAACAGGTTATTTTGTGAATGTACCTGTATGTTGTTACCAATAGCAATAATATTTAAGCCTTTCGCATTCGGACTTTTCCCCAGTTTTATATCATCACTAGTTGCATACGTACTCACCCTCCTTGCTAAACTATTAACGCCAGACAGCAAAATATCATCACTATTATCGTCCTCAACAGGCAGCATCCACCCTTTTTTAACAAATGTTTTTGGCAATTTTCGCACAGCAATATTATCCGCACTCATGCTTTTATCGTTAACCGCTATTCTTGTAAGCTGTGGCACTTTCTTATCACCAACATTTCCAACTCGCGCAGAACGGCTACCTTCTGTCAAAACATTTACGATAGGACTCTTATCTCTCTTACCAGAAAGGGTTTTGGTTAAAAAATTTGCGTAATCATCAGAAGCATTCAAACCAGCAACAGAGAGAAGGCTTTGTGGATAAGACACGCCGGTACTTTTTACACCTTCAAGAAATGTGTTTCTAAAATCAGGATTTGCTGAAAAAACAGGCGTAACATTCGATAAGAATGTAGCCGCTGTAGCCAACGAAAGAACTTTAACAAAAGAAAAACGAGAACGTTTTAATTCACTCGCTGCTTGTGGGGCATATAATTTTTTCATAACAAACTCTCCAATGAAAAAACTTAAAAACACCTCCAAAACATAAAAAAGACACATTTTAGCATTATTGATCTCTTTGGAATTCAGAGTAGACGATTATTGCTTAGAGTGTGAACATTTTGAGTCTTTAGTTTTGTTTTGTTTGCGCTCTCTGTATTGAGACCTAAATGTTTGTCTTTTTGATTATGTTTTGTGGACATAAAGATAACACATTTAGAGTCTAAGTTTTTTAGTGTGCTTTTTTTCTAACTAAAAAGGGGTCTTTATATTTAATATTACATTTTACTTGGTAGTGGTTACTATAAAATCCTTTGTACTAGGTTTTAGTATGTATTTTCCTAATTATAGACTTTATTTTTATTAGAAAGCATGG
>NZ_JBHIRO010000044.1:0-4311 GCF_042197165.1 Bartonella sp. AA23NXGY
TTGATTAGCAAGCGCGGTTTCATTTGAAATAGAAGAGATAATGGGGGTGTTGTTTGAATTTGTCATAATTAAAACCTTAACGTAAAATTGTTTGTTATTGACGCTCTTAACAAGCATCGGGCGCTAACAAACACGGCGTTAAGTCCGTTGCTTACACTTTTCCCATAAGGGTATTGTATGATGTAAGCACACCCGACAGAGTCATTATATGCTAATTAACACATAAAAAACAGCCAGTATTTTAAAAACATAGGAAAGGTTGTATCGTAACCTATCCGCTTAACGTAAAGTGTTTGTTAATCACTTGAATATTTATATAACAAAATACGTATTTATTGTCAAATAATATTTTATCTTTTTTGATATTTTTTTGTATTTTTTAAATACGTTGTGTATTGATAATATCTTATGATTATGAATTGCTTCTTTTATATTTATATGCGTTTAAAGCTATATTATGGGCTTTATGAAACGATTGCGTTATGTTTTGAATCTATACATCTATAATATTTAAAAAGGCTCTCATAGTGCGTATTTTTAACTTTATAACCTATCAGTTTTTTTCACTAAATGAATTTTAATTTTTTTGTGAATTTTTTTTATAACACATTTGCAACTTAACAGCTTTTTATAGAGATGGTCTTTATAACCAATGCATTCATTTGCATTATGATTATAAAACCTTGCTGTTTTTATGCATTCTCTATAGCTGTTATATGCTTTATAGCCACCGCATCATTTTTCATTTTCATAAGAGAAACGATAAATAGGATAATTACGATTTATAGACTGTTATGAAAACATCTCAATAGAAACTGATAATTATAGAGATGAGCAAAATCTCTTTTAATAGACCGTGTCAGTGTTGTCAGTTCCTTTTAAGAGCCTCTATTATTTTTTTTATGAGTAAAAATTAAAAACATTATATTTCAATAAGTTAAGTTTTATCAATTTTTCAAAATACAACTTATTAAAACAGCCATAACAAATAAATACAACTGTAAATATATATTTGTCAGTTTATGTCAGTACATTGAATCGACAAAAGTGATCATTTAGTGAATGATTAAAACATGTCTTATGAGAGTATGTGATCTTTTAAAGCCTTTCAAAAGAAAGGGATTATAATCATAATAAATGCTATCAAGACCATTATGGTTATGAGTTTTGGAGGTGCTTTTTACGCCCCCCTTTACATATTTTTCAATAAAAAATAAAATTTTATTATATTTCAATATGTTAACTTTTATCAAGTTTCCCAAAAAAACAACCTATATCAAAATACAACCTGTAAACTCAACTAATGCTATATGTTTTGTAGGGATTTTGGGGGTTTGAGAAACCTTCAAAACCTATAAGTAATATAAGAAAATGAATATACATAACTCTCTTTAAACAAAGCTTCTGATAACAATAAAGCACTCATTTTAGATTACGGTTTAATCTTTTAAAGGCAATGTAAAAGAAGCGTATTCACTTTAAGATGGGATTTCTTAAAAGTCTTAAAGCAATTCAAATAAGAGTATTTAAAAGTGCAAATGATTTCTTTTTAGAATAACGCATACAAATACTCCTTTTAAAGATTGTATGTAAGCAATTTATAAAGAGGGTATAGAACCTATAGGTTATAAGACCTTATACCCCTTTGTGAGGTTAACATGCCTATCATCTGAGCATGCCAAATCTATTCAGTTTCTCTCATTTCTAATTTTGGTAGTTTTTTTACGATTTTCATTGTTTCTAAACTTACGGTAATAACTCTTTGAAACAACTCTAGAGGGTAGGCAGGGTTGCCAATGGTTTCAACAGCATAGCGATTGGCATCATTGACAATGCCACTCTTTTTATCAGTCTTTACACATTGACGCCCCATAACCCATTCAAGAGCAGGTTTGCCATTGACGATATACTTATAAGCTTCAAGAGGGATATCTGTTATTGTGATATTGCTATTATAAAAAACAGTCGATTTATCCTTTTCCTTACTATTCTTAATTTTTGCGAATTTCATTTCAGTTACATAATAGAATTTTTCGGGATTAGAGATCTCTGTCTGTTTTGGATTACCCTTTTTAAAGGTCACGGGATAAGGCTCTACAGTTTCATAATTCACGTGCAAATGCCCTAGTTCACGTCCTTCTGTTACAAATTTCCAAAAGTCATCAGCACTCTTTACACACGGGATACGAGGCAATTCTTTAGAGAGGTTATCAGCATAACGGGCACGATAATCTTCCGAATGAAGTATACCGTAAACATAATAGAATAGATCATCCTTAGTGATTTTTTCATTAGGATAAGCTGCTTTAAAATGTGCTAGACCTTCATCAGTAATGGCATCACGCCTCTGTAAACCAGCTGTTGTGTTTTTCTCCGTAGAATGCGTAAATAAATGGGATTGTTTCTCACTTTTACTTTTTGAAACCGTAGTATCTTCGTAAATATAGCGTGGAAAACATTGACCTTTTTCTATTGAATCTAAATTAGGCAAAGCTTTAGTCATCAATACAGAAAAGTCTTTCTTTGCTCCTATACCTGTAATTTGTATCACCTTATTATCAACCGCTTGTCTTATCGGGAATATACGCGGCATTTGATAAACTGCTTCATTAAAGACGCTATTGTAATAAAGCCATTGTTGTGTAAAAGGACGGTATAGGCTTTGAATAAGGCATTTATCTTCAAATTCGGAAAATTTACCTCTTAATAATTCTCTCTTAAGAGTACTGCTCCAACTAATCTTTCTTACATCGGAATTGACGAAATCATTCACGACCTTTGCACGTGCTGTACGATCAGCATGTGAATAGGTATTATTTAAACGTTTTACCTCATTATTATAGAAGGCAGTCATGTTATTCATATTTTTCTTTACAGATTCACGGCTTGAGTTATACGTCCAAGCATCACGATTGGTTGAAACACCAAGAGAATAAGTTTCAAAGAGCTTTTTATCATGCCCCTTTTTGACACCCATAGCTAAGAATGTTTTGAAACTGTCATCACGTTGATCAAGCCAATCACTGTACTTATCTGGTGTAATTATTTGCCAACCTTGTTTGCTCCGTGTAATACCATCAATGCTACCAAGAGACTCTATTATTATAAGCTTTTCTTTTCTCGTGAGATAATCTCCAATATCACGAAAATATATCTTACCACGCTGTTGTGCATTTGGATTTTTTACGAGAATGGAAATCGCTATAGGGGCTCGAGATCCAGAACCAAAAATTTTACCACCTTCTTTTCGAGAAAGTTCTCCAGAAGTTCGTTGGTTACCCCGTAAATGGAAAATATAAAGGCTGCTAAATTCTTCAACGAGGCATTTGCGTAAACCATCCATAGAATGTCCAGTAATAAAACCGGCATTTGTGACAAAGCCGATTACCCCAGCATTATCAATACGGTCACTAGCCCAGCGGATAGCGCGGATATAACTATCATATAACTTTTGCGTACTAGTTGCTTTCGATTTAGCTATATAAGTCTCACGAATACGATCATCTAATATGGGATAAGATATATTGGGATTATTATCGTTTTCATTCTTTTGTCCTACCGAATAAGGAGGGTTACCAAAGATAACTTTAATATCCAGTTTCTTTTGATGCTCTAAATATTCACTGTTTTCCTCTAGTAAACCTTTCATCAAATCTTGTTTTTCAAGCATCCGAAACGTATCAGCCAAACCAATATGCTTGAATGGGATATAATTCCCTTTCATCAAACTATGATAGGTCGATTCAATGTTAATCGCTGCTATGTAATAAGCCAGTAAAACAATCTCATTGGCATGAATATCATGACGGAATTTATATTCCATATCCTCTGGTTTGATGAGATTGGATTGTAATAGCCGCGTGATAAAAGTACCCGTTCCGGTGAAAGGATCGAGAATAGAGACACCCCGTGACCCTAAGCTTTTGCCAAATTCATTGCGCAACACATCATCAACAGAATGAATGATAAAATCAACAATCTCAACGGGCGTGTAAACAATTCCAAGCTTATCCGTGGTTTTCTTAAATGCCTTGGCAAAAAAACTTTCATAAAGTTTGATAATAAGATTCTGTTTTGCATGAGTTTCCGTAATGCCTGCTGTACAGAACATGACACTTTTGTAAAATTTATCAAGATCTTTCGTTTTCTCTTCGATATTTGTTTTATCCAGTTCCGTTAAGATCTTGTCCATTGCTTGCGAAATGGCATTGTTCTGTACAAATTCATTACCGTCAAATAAAGCTTCAAACACGGGACGCGTGACAAGATGTTGCGCTAACATCTCAATCGCTTCCTCTTGCTTGATTTCAC
>NZ_JBHIRO010000045.1:0-3722 GCF_042197165.1 Bartonella sp. AA23NXGY
GTGGTATAAATATTGGTACGACAACAATAAACATGAATAATATAGGAGCAAAGCCACTCTATAAAGCCACCAGCACGGGAATAGTATCATTGACAGGTGGTGAGTTACAAACAAATGGTATTTATGAAATAGTCTATAATGATGGCGTATCAACAAAAGGTCTTGATGGCTGGTATCTTTTAAACCCTACCCCCATTCCACCACCGAAGGTTGAAACCTTTCCTTGTGGTTTTATTGCGACCTTTGCTATGCAAGAAGTCCCAAACGGCTGGCTTTTATGTGATGGCGCTACTTATGAACGCAAAGATTATCCGCAATTATTCAAGGCGATAGGGGATAAATGGGGAAAAAACAGTGATACAACCTTTAAAGTTCCAGATTTTAGAGGAATGTTTTTGCGCGGCTTTGATAATGGGCGCGGTTTAGATCAAAATAGAGACTTCGCAGAGGTGCAAAAAGACAGCATTAAATCTCATACACATGCTTGTACCATTGAAGAGGCAGGTCAACATACGCATAAGCATGATTATTCTATGGTTACAAGAGTTGGTCAAATAGGTGGCAGAAATCCTGCTTTTGGTAATTCATATTATACAAAAGATACACAACCTGCTGGAGTGCACACGCATAAGGTAATGATTTCTTCAACGGGCGAGGCAGAAACACGCCCTGTTAATGTACCGGTTGTTTATGCCATAAAATCGTGAGTTTTTCAAATGATCAATAATCCGTCTGCTATTGATGATATTGCGGACGCGGAGCAAATCCGCGTCCTTTTTTATGCAAGCAATCGAATGGTTCATGCACCCTTAAATAAGGTACTTGATCTTGTCAAAAGCGACATACAGCATGATCTTTTAAGCGCTTTGGCAGAATATAAAGAAGCGACAGATAAACGCATAGAGATCATGCAAAAACTGATTGATGAATTGCAGTCCTCTCTCTCACACAACAAGACAACGAACTGATTAAGGAATGAAACGCGATGCCATTACCCTATCACACACATATATTTAAGCTTGAACCAGCAACAAAAGAAGAAGTCAAAGAAGGTGTTTTAGATAGTAAGGCTCTTGCACCTGTTTCAGTGGGGAGTGCAGCAGCTTATGAGGTAGAATATTTTGCAACCGCTGCTCAAGGAAAAAAGGCTGATGATGCTATTGCAAAGAGAGATATTGGAGCTCTTGCTTACAAAAATAAGGTCACAATTTGTGATATTGAAGCAAGTGGTGAAGCGCATGAGAATGCGATTTTATCAGGCGCTGGCTGGGTAAAAATATCGCCTTTAGGGATTGGCGATATGAAGGCTGCTACATATGATCCCGACAATGTGGGGGCAAATACATTTTCTATGGAAAATATGCACGAGGGTCCTACCAAAAAGATCTTAACCATAGAGGAAAGATCAAAGCTACGATGGTTGAGTTCTACGCAGCCAACGATGGAAAAATGGCGGAGGGGAGATGAAGGTGTTTATTATCCCATATCTCCGGTAGATCTCAAAAATACCATTCGTTATTTTGTAGGCTCAAAGTCTTTTGGTATGTCAAAATCAGTTTATGATCCAGATAAAATAGAAAAAGATGTATTTGATATGGAGAATATGAAGGAAGGGAAAAAGCATCTTATCTTAACTCCTCCAGAACGTGCACAGATTGCAAAAATTGATAAAGTTGAAGATGTTGCACAACAAGGGATTCATGTTGCAAGTGAAGCGAAGAACGTTGCAGATAGTGCATTAAGAACAGCAAATGATGCAAAAGCTTATGCAGTAGATGCAAAAAAAACGGCTGAGACAGCACAAAAAACGGGAGACAGTGCAAAAGCTGAGGCAAATATTGCGCAAACAGCAGCCGATAAAGCGCAAGATACAGCACATAGTGTACAGAAAAAAGTTGATCTCATTCAACCTCTTGCCAAACAAGACTGGATTGATGGCACAAAAACAGTGGATGCACTTATCTCACCAGCCAAACTGATGGCTTCAATCAAAGCAAATAGTAGCAATAGCAGCGGCGCTGGTAGCGGCAACAATGATGGCGGGGTTAGAAAACCTGTTGAAATTCTGATGACAGAAAGCGGAGATATTCCATTGCCTGATGGTATTACTGCTGACACCGATATCGAAGTATGGGCTTGGGGCGGTGGAGGTGGTGGCGTTAAGGATGGCGGCGGCGGCGGCGGTCAATGTGTGCATGTTAAAATGAAAGGTTCTGATTTAGATAAATTAAAAACAGCTTACATTGGTCGTGGTGGTAAAGGTAATGACAGTAACATTTTGTGCAATGGTGGTAGAACAATGATCAAAGGGCTTGTTACAGCAGAAGGAGGATATTCCGTTTCCATGACTCTCGTTAACTTTGGAGGGAAAGGCGGCGATGGAGAAGGAAACAGGGAGGGCAGCAGTGGTGAAAGCTTTATTTTTTCTGGTGGTAATGGTGGAGGGAGTGGAATAGACGGCAAGAGAGCTGGTACTGGTGGAAGTTCTTTTCTTGGCGGCGGCGGCGGCGGTGGCGGTAAATGTAAGGGTTCTATCATGGGGCAGGGTGGTGAGAGTTACAAAGGTGGTAACGGTGGTAGAGGTGGTAAAGAATGTGGCGGCGGCGGCGGTGGATATTTTGATGGGAAACACGGAAGCGACAAAATTGGCGGCGACGGCGGTGATGGAGCAGTACTCATAAAGGTATATTTATAAGGTGAATTGAACAATGGCACGGAAAATAAGTAAAGACTGTTTATACTGTTTAAAAAAGTGGGAAGGTTTGCGCTTGCAGGCTTATCAAGATGCTTCTGGCATATGGACGATTGGTTATGGTCATACGAAAAAAGCCGGTCAACCAACAGTTGTTGAGGGTATGGTGATTACAGAAAAAAAAGCTGAAAACATGCTTTTAGCAGATTTGCGGCAATATGAGAGGGCGGTAGAAAAAGCAGTTTGTGTGAATTTAAGCGACGAGCAGTTCGGCGCTCTTGTTTCCTTTTGTTATAATGTGGGTATTGCAGCTTTCCAAAACTCTACATTGCTTAAAAGGCTTAATCGGGGGGATTATGAAGCGGTACCAACCGAATTGCAGAAATGGACCAAAGCGGGAGGCAAACGTTTACAAGGTCTCGTACACCGGCGTGTAGCAGAGGCAGGGCTATGGGCGAAAGGGGCTTATGTTTCTTCTAATTATCAAACAGTAGAAACGAAACAACCAACAGGGTTTCTCAAAGCAGAAGCATTGGCACCGATTATTGGTTCTTTCTCAGGTCTTGGTGGGTTTTTAGCGGGCAATGGACCAATCCAATGGGCTTTAGCCGCCATTATGGTTTTAGCGGCATGTACTGGCATTTTCTTTGTTGCTAAACGCTTTCAGGAGCACCGCCTATGATCTTATGGATGAAAAGAAACTTGATGGTAACAGGTGCGGCTTTAGCCGCTTTTTTTATTGCCTTAGCAAAAGCTTTTACTCTTGGGAAAAAAGTAGAGCAACAAAAGCAAACAGAAAAAGCTTTAAAAGCAGCCACAACACGGCTTGAGGTGGAAAGTGAAGTTAATCAAAAAAGTGATGCTGATATGCGTGCTGCTCTCTCTCACTGGTTGCGCGACAAATAAATATGCTTCTTCTTGTGTTGGTTGGTTACCTATTTATTTAAGCCGGCAAGATCTGAACGCCATCAGTTCCAATTTAGCAAGAGAGATCTTAAAGCACAATAATCTAGGTGAACGCTTGTGTGGG
>NZ_JBHIRO010000046.1:0-3609 GCF_042197165.1 Bartonella sp. AA23NXGY
GAAATAGCGGTCAATTGGCATCGGGGCAGGATTTAGTCTTTAGCGTGACGGGGGATGTGACCAACAACAAAACGGGCTTAATTTATGTGAAGGGCAATGGTGCTTTACAAGTTGATGGGGCTTTGCTCAATGATTTTGGCACCATAATGACAGAAGGTGATTTATCTTTCACCAATGCAGAAGGCACAGGAAAAAGCCTTTCCCTTGTTAACAAAGCGGGCTTTATTCAAGTTGGTGGAAACTTAAATATCCAAACCAACACCCTGAAAAACGAAGCCGATAGCACGCCTGTCATCACAGAAAAAACGGAATATAGCGATATTTCTTTCCAAAAACCAGAACGCTTTGATTCAATTGAAAATGCGATTTTGTATCATACAACAAGTATAGCAAATGAGTTGGGGATAGAAATATGGGCCGTTTCCTATGAGGAAGTTGAATGTTCGGGAAACACATGTGATTTTCACTTTAAAAATTCTTTGCCCAACAAAGAGGCAACTTATGGTAAGATAACTTTAGAAGATGGGATAGTATACAAGGCATTTACTTGGAATGAAGAGAGTGAAAGTTCGGTTTTTTTTCAAGGGTACCGATGGAATAATTTATCTCACATGATACAGAAAACTGTCACGCAAGAATTTTCGCCTACTCGTCAAGGAATGATACAGTCTCACGGCAATCTTATTATTAACGCTGATACCATTGACAACCATTATAGCATTATAGAAGCAGGGGGAAACGCCGATATCCACGCCAATGTGCTGACCAATTTAGGTGCAACAGCTTATAAAAACACCTATATGGGTTGTCAGGCTAATACGGATGCTTATTGTTATGCTTATAACGCTGATGGAAGCCGAAATGTTGCTTTAGATATAATAAATAATGATGGTTTTCGCCATATCAATTCAGAAGTTCTCGATACTGTTCCTGGTCTTGTTCAAGCGGGTGGCATTTTGAATTTGGTGGTCGATCAACTCCACAACGAGGCAGCGGAAGGTTCGATTACAGGGGATGCGCATTTTGAGGCAAAAACCGTTGGAGGCAATCCACTGGAGTCCTTAAGTGGTTTGCCTGGAGCTGGCGCTCTCTTTACACCAAAAGTCGATCTCAATAATGCGGGGGAACTTGCTGAGGGGCTCCCTTTACCAAAGCCCCAATCGGGGGGTGTTGGGGGCACGCTGCCCAATCAAAATTTCATTTATGAAACGCGGGCAGAATTCCTTGATGTCGGCAAGTTTTATGGCTCAGCCTATTATTTGAACAGAATTGGTTATAATCCTGACAGAGAGATTTTTTTCTTAGGTGATGCCTATTTTGAAAAGCAGCTGATTGAGAAACAAATGCGTGATCTTGTTGGTCAAGGTTTGGGCAAAGGTTCCTTTATTCCTGGAAGTGATGCCATTGAACAAGTCAAAACTTTGCTAGATGGTGGGGCAGATTATGCAAAAGCACACAATCTCCCTTTTGGTGAGGCTTTGAGTGAAGAACAATTGGCGTCCCTAGAAGCCCCGATGGTGATTTATGTGCGCCAACAGGTCAAGGGCATGGATGTTTATGCACCGGTGCTTTACATCCCTGAAAAAGACAGAGCCTCCTTTGTTTCTGCTGGGGCTTTGATCATGGGCGATGATGTCAATATCACCAGCCAAAATACAAGCAATTCCACAATAACCAATTCAGGGCGGATTGCGGCAAACCACCAATTGCATGTGCATGGTGGGGATATCCTCAGTCAAGGGGGGCATTTTGCTGCTGGTGGGGATGCTGTTATCCTTGCGGAGAAGAATATTCGTTTGGACGCAGGGCGCACAACGGTTGACGGCGTGGAGACCGTATTAAACACCGAGGCGCTTTCTGCTGGGGGTAATGCAACGGTGATTGCTAAACAAGATATTACCGCCTCAGGGGTGGGGATCAGCACCGGAGGTGATCTTGCCATGGCTACAGAAGAAGGCAACTTGACGATAGGCTCAGCTGCAACGCATCACCATAAACAGTATAGTGACTCCATTATGCACCATAAATCTGTGTTAAACTCTGGAGGCTCGACGACACTTCTCTCTGGAAAAGATTTGAATATTTTAGGCTCTGATGTTCAAGCGCATGATGATCTTTACTTACAAGCAAAAGAAAATGTTTCGATTGATGCTACACGCAACAGCATGGACAATCATCGCGGGAGTGAAACCTCCCATGTCGCCTTGCACAATGGCTCTCATTTAAGTTCTGGAAAAGATACCACTGTCATCTCGGGTCAAGATATCCATATTGCTGCTTCCGATATAGATGCGAAGGACAATGTTGCTCTTGGCGCACAAGGGGAGATAACAATAGGGGTGAGAAACGATGAAAGAGATTATCATTTTCAGAGCAGCGACTTTAGTGTTGATAGGCAAGAGTCTATTTCTCGGGGTTCTTCGATAAAATCTGGGGGTGATACCACTGTTGTTGCAGGGCAGGATGGGAAACCGCATGACCTTAGCATCACAGGCAGTTCCGTTGCGGCTGAGGGCAAGGTAGGGCTGAAAGCCAGCAACGATGTCCTGATCACCAATGCAGAGGATAGTTCACACCGTGAGATATCTAGCTACACAGATGGCGGTTTTTTTGGGGGAAGCTCATCCTATCATGAAACTTTTGGAGCTACCCAAGTGGTAGGTTCAAGTATAGCAGGAGAAAAAGGCGTTGCCATTGAATCTGGAAACAACACGGAAGTTGTCGCCTCGACGCTCGTAGCCGGTAAGGCAGAGGAAACGTCAGGAGAGAAAGCACCAGGAGAACAGAAACAAGCGGATATTACCATTCACTCTGGGGGAAAGATTACTATCAAAGGCGCCCAAGAACACTTGGATCAGCAAGCACAATCGTCATCAAGTGGCTTTTTGCATGAGAAATCGTCCGATACATCTCAATCGCATACCACAACGGTTTCCTCTATCCTTGGGGCGACGGGAAACATCGTGTTAGACGCACAAGGAGAAGCCAAGATTTCTGCTTCTCATCTTCTTTCCGGTCAAGATATCAATGTGAGCGGAGAAAGTGTGACGATTGATGGCATGACAGATCATCATAAAAGCCATTCAGAGGAGCATGAAACAGGTTTTGGTGTGGGATCAGGTAAGGGCTTTGTGTCGATATACGGGAGTGAGGGAAAGACAGAAAATGAAGAGAGCTTTGAGCATCAAGGCTCTTCTCTCAATGCGGATGGCAATATCAACATCACTGCCAAGAAAAAAGATGTGAACGTGGAGGGCTCTGATCTTGCGGGTGAGAATATTAACCTTTCGGCAGCGCGTGATGTCAATGTGCTTGTTGGTCATAATAGCCATTCCTCAAGCTCAAAGGAAGAACGTACAGGCTTTGGCATTCAGTTTGAAAAGAGCAACAGCGGTGTTTCTGTAGGTGTTGGAATTGCAAGCGCCAAAGATACGGGCGATCAATGGGAAACCACTTCCACACAATCACACATCACGGCACGCCAAGATGTGCAGATTACTGCTGACAATGATGTGAATTTACAAGCAGCCATTGTTTCGGCGGATCGTGATGTCAACATTGATGCCGGCAATAATATCACCCTATCAGAAAGCTATGATACCTCTAACG
>NZ_JBHIRO010000047.1:0-3545 GCF_042197165.1 Bartonella sp. AA23NXGY
TCTGTAAACCAAAAGGGAGTCTCTACCTGTGGACTTCCTGCTATTTGGTCAAATTCTTGATTACACTTGTCCAAAGCATCCCCACTCAAACCTACACACTCTTCGTCTATAGCTCTCTTGCGCCTTGTCACGGGCGCTTCAGTAGAAGAAACATCCCGTTTTTTTCGAGAAGAAAGACCTTCTGATGACGCTGGACCTATAAAATGCTCATGCGCTTTTAAAGAACAGGGTTGTATACTTGCAAAAGAACGCCAAGGGTCTAAATTGCGTTCATTATCAAGTCCCCGTAAAAATAGCCCCCGAAAATCGGGAACATTAAACGTCGTAACGCCATCCCCCTCTCCCCACGTCGTTCCTATGACACAAAATAAATCCCAATAGACAAGCCGCGGATAAGCCTTCCCATCACATGGCAACCAACCATCCGGCAAGCGTTCCATTGCAAACGGTCCTATCAGACCGGAAGGTAAACGTTTTAAGGAAGAAACTTTGCCCCTTGTCGGGTTGAGAACTTGCCAACCCGTAAGCTCTTCATCATACACAAGCGTATAAAGACAGCCATCTTGTATCTCTCCTCCCGATAAGGCTAATAAACCGGTTTCTGTCGCCTTATAAACGGGCTTACCGGCTAAATTATTTAAAGCAATTGTTGTCGCCCCAACATTCTTGCCCTTCGCTTTAAAACAAACCGATATGCCATTCTTATACTCTAAAAATGCCGATTGACTTAGAAGCCTTATCACGCTCGTCTTTTGGTTATTATCAACCGTCACAATCCCTTCAAGAACACCCCCCGTATCCGATAAATACTCACTTACCCGTTGCATCATAAAACGAGCGCTATTATTAACCGTGTTAGGGTGCTGTCCCTCTGACCAATTAATTAAAGCATCAGCACCACCATTCTCAGATGCCGTTAAAGACCAATCATAAATCGTGGACATCTAAACCTCACGTCTTGATTCCAAACACAACACTCATATTAATCGGGCGCGTCTCACTTATACCTGAACTTGCCAATGCAACATCACGCATGTGAAGGTGGGAATGGGGAAAGGCGAGCTTATGGTGCACGCGTATATCCTCTGCTCTCACGCCCAAACGTTCAGCAAGCTTCAATCTTTGCTGGTCATTCAACACATATCCCCAGATGATCGTCATATCACCATGCCAACTCTCTTCCTGATTTTCATCATTCAAAATCGTAAAGGATTGACCCCCATGGTCATGCTTTCTCATTGCGTCATTTTGTAAAGTGCCAAGATAACGAAAGCGGTCTATCTCGCGGTCATCATCAACACCTCGTAAAAAAACACCACGCAAATCGGGAACATTAAACTTCGTCCAACTATCAGCGCCTCCCCACCTGATCCCTATCGCTTCATAAAGAGCAGGATAATCACTACGCAAATAAGCCTTCCCATCACAGGGTAACCAGCCATCTGGCAAAACTTGCATCCCAAAAATCCCTATCGTCCCTGGTGGATAAACAGGGATAACCGGCTCTTGCGATAAAGAGAGAGGCGTAGGATTTAAAACTTGCCAAGCATGATCCCTATAAACCAAGCTATAAATGCACCCCCTTTGAAGCTCGCCTCCCGATAAAACACGGAGACCTAATTCCGTCGCCTTGTAAACAGGTTTAGCCACCAAATCATTCAAGGCAATTGCGGTTTCCCCAACATTCTTGCCCTTCGCTTTAAAATAAATTGATATCCCATTCTTATACTCTAAAAATTGCGATTGGCTTTGAAGTCTTATCAACGTCGTCTGGTGTTCAGCATCAACCGTAAAAGTGCTTTCAATCACACCACTCGTATCCGATAAATACTCACGCACACGTTGCATCATCACACGAGCACTATTATTCAGACTACTAGGACGTTGTCCTTTTGACCAATCAATCAAATCATCACAATAGGCATTCAAGGAGGCATTTAAAGACCAATCATAGATCGTCGACATCTTACACCTCATGTCTTAATCGCAAACAGAACACTCACATTAACTGGACGCGTCTCGCCTTCACCAGTGCTCTCCAAAACAACCTCTTGGTTCTCATCAAGAGTATGAGAACTTACAATGTAGCCCCCTAAATTCTCACGCTCTATGCCCATAAAATTCGCTAGAGAGCTCCCCCCAAACAAGCCTAGACGATAGCCCAACACATCCGTCGTATTCCCATCCCAAAAGTTTTCGTTGCTGGTAAAATGAGACATCGAAAGGCTCTGTCCTTGATGTTGATGCGACTCGATTAAATCTGTTTGCACACTTGCAAAAGAACGCCCCTCATCAATATTGCGCCCTCCATCAAGCCCTCGTAAAAACATCCCTCGAAAATCGGGAACATTAAATGTCGTGGCGCCATCACCCTCTCCCCAAACCGTTCCTATCGTCTCAAATAAATCACCATAATCACGACGCAAATAAGCCTTCCCATCGCAAATTAACCAATCCTTTGGAATCCCGCGCATTCCAAACGTTCCTATAAAACCCGTGGGATAAAGACTGCTTTCTTCTTCTTCTAAAGGGAGTGGGGTAGGATTAACAAGATGCCAATGATCTCCATTATAAAACAATGTATAAATGCACCCTTGTTGGATTTCCCCCCCTGATAAAAGCGATAAACCCGTTTCCGTTGCTTTATAAACCGGCTTGCCATCTAAAGCATTTAAGACAATCGTGGTCGCTCCAACATTCTTACCCATAGCCATAAAGCGCAAAACGATACCATTCTTATACTCTAAAAACTGTGAAGTGCTTGCAAGTCTTATCACACTCGTTTGTTGGACAGGATCATTTGTAACAATGCCTTCAAGCTCTCCACCCGTGTCTGACAAGTATTCCTTTACGCGCTGCATCATCACACGGGCGCTTGTGTTCACACTGCTAGGATGCTGTCCTTCGGACCAATCAATCAAATTATCCACGCGCGTATTATCCGACGCTCTAAGCGACCAATCATAAATCGTTGACATTTCTCGTGAATCCTAGCTTCTGTAAAATGGTCCGTAAAATGCCCGCATGAATTGCGTCATCAAAGGATTATCATCATCATCACTCTCTTCTTCTTCCGAAGCCTCTTCTTGTGATGCTAATAATGCCCTTAAAACCTCTAACAAGTTGTCTCTATTTCTAATGCCACCCTGCGCTGTAGGACTTGCTCTATGAGGCTGCCCACCATACATCTGTAATACACGGTTGACAAAATCACTTGCACGCATAGCGTTGTTTCCACCATTCAAGCCAACCGCATTGCTCCCAACAATTTGCGCCGCATTGGCATGGGGATTTTGAAGAAGCCGCGCGGCTCCTCCTGCCCCTTGTTGATGGGCTAAATACAATTCTGCTTCACTAGGGGCTCTTCCCAACAGGCGGCTTAAATGATTGCGATTATCAAGCGTCAACCGCCCCATGGCATCTGCCGCTTGCATGGGATCAAACCTATCCTGCAAACCATATTGCTTGGCGGTGCTGTCTATAAATTGATACAACCCACCCGCAGAAGAACGGGGATTCCTTGCATTCGGATTGCCTCCACTTTC
>NZ_JBHIRO010000048.1:0-3419 GCF_042197165.1 Bartonella sp. AA23NXGY
TATTGCCGGTACAAACCCGATGCAAAGCAATGATGAACAGAGCGGGAATATCACCATGGGAGCAGGTAAAGATATCATCTTTGAAAGTGCGCAAAATACGCAAAGCACAGAAAACCACACGCAAAGCGCTTCAATGAATGTTGGGTATAGTTATGGTACCGGTGGTACAGGGTGGATGGGGAATGCTTCTTTTGGTAAAGGCAAGGGTTCCAGTGAGGAGGTTCACCAGAAGAACAGCCATATTATTGGCACCGGCACAGTTCACACAACGAGTGGTGCAAACACCACATTGGCAGGCGCCGTGGTTTCTGGAGAGCGTGTAGAAATGGAAGTAGGGGGTGATTTTGCCATTACCAGCCGCAGTGATACGGGACAAACTTCCAGCAAGCAAAACTCTGTTTCTGTTGGGTTTGGTGCTGGACAAACGGGTGGTGGGGGGTCCATGAGCGCCTCTTTCCAAAAGGATAAATCCTCCAGCGATTATCATAGTGTTGTGGAGCAATCAGGCATCAAAGCGGGTGATGGCGGCTTTAATATCATAGTTAAAGACAAAACGACCCTAACCGGAGGTATTATTGAAAGCACAGCCTCGGCGGACAAAAACAGCCTGACCACAGGAAGCATTAGCACCAGTGATATCAGCAACAGTGCCCATGCTAAAGCCAGCAGCCATGGGTTTAGCCTTTCTGGGAATGACACGATAAAAAACATTGCCAAGAATGTTTTAAATCACGGCAAAGCCAAGGATGCAGCAGAAGGGGAAACCAAATCTGCTATCAGTGATGGGACTATCATCCTTACTGATACAACTGGACAGAGGGCGATGGGGCAAGATGCTGGACAAATCATTGGCTCTCTCAACCGCAACACCGCAGCAGCCCACCAAGCTGTAGGACAGCTAGATGTCGCACCGCTTGAGGGAGCAGTGCATAATCGCCTAGATATGATCAATGATTTATCGGATGAAGGATTGGGATACTGGGACAAAGTGCGCGAAGTCGCAAATGTCAAAGAGCATCCAGTAGGTGAGATTGCGCATGATGAAAATGGCAATGTCCTCTATTTAACCGATGAAAATGGAGAGTATATAAAAGGCAGTGATGGAAAACCAATAATTCTGTATCGCTATTTAAAACCAGAGGAAGAAAAGCATTTACAAGCTGGTTCTGATGGCAACAGGCGTATGTTCTATAATGGTATTTTTAACACACCAGATGAGGCTGCCTATCGTGCTGTCCAATTAGCTGATAATGCGCATGAACCCCTTTATTTTACATACCACCCACAAGCTAAAGACAGGCTCGTAGAGTATGGGGTAGCAATTTATGAGTATTTTGGGGGATGGAGTAATTCGGCCAAGAAATTCCAAGATTTTACCTCTCGTTATGGTAATGACAAGGCTATTGTTAGTGCGCATAGTCGTGGTAGCTTAACAGTAGGCAATGGACTGCGTGACTTTGAAAAGCGCGGCATTCACGGTATAGCAGAAAAAACAGATATCTATCTTTTTGGACCAGCGGATCATGCTCGATCTATAGCGAATGCATTATATGTCGTAAGCGATGGCAAAAATGATCATGTTTACTTACAAAGCCATGCATCTGACCCCATTAGCACGTTGTTTGGTTACAATGCACCTACTTTTTATAAAGTACCTTTAAATCTAGATGTTTCACTTTTGGAGAAAGGTATAAAAAATCCTTTATATATGACGCTGTTTGTAGGAACCAGTTTATTGACTACAGCAACCTCTCCATTGATAGAGGGAGGGAGGGCGTTAGGCGGGTATGATCCTAGTCCCCATAATTGTTATGGTGATGCAAGTAAAGCGTGTATAACTAATTATGGAATACCGCCTACTAAACAAATTAATTCAACTTATTCAATTTTAGAGCATTTATGGAAGAAAAAATGAGACAAATTTTGAAATTATTGAGTGGTATAGTCCTATTAAGTGTAGCTGGATGTGACATTGAAAACATTGATAAGCCTCCTCCAGAGTATGTGAGTATGTGGGAGAAGGTAGGTGCAGATTCTACTGAAGTAGGAAAAGCCTTGTTAGAATGCGGAATGCCAAGCATTTTTGATATTGATTCAGAAAACAGAAAGCTTAGTATTAATGAGGATGCAACAATTTATGCTTGCATGGTTCAATCAGGATTCCATTATAAAGGGAGAGGAAACTGGTGTTATACATTTAGAGAAGAAAACCTTCCCATTTGTCAGCCTGGTGCTGTCATTCCGAAGAGAAGTGTCGAAAAGCGCTTAAACAGCCCGTTTTGTAAAAGAAGTCCAGTACAACCTGAATGCAAGCCTTAAGTGATGATCAACAATCCGCCATCCTTGCCTTCGCTTGGAATGGTGGGATTGTTTTCTCAACCAATCATCTCAATATTGTTCACCGTTGTTTTAAGCAGCGGTGACAGGAAATATCAACAGGTTTATGAGCTCTGTTTTATCGTAAATAAATCCATTGAAAGAGGGGAAAAATGAAGAAAATCTTAAAACTGTTGAGTTGCATGGCTTTGTTAAGTATCGCTGGATGTGACTCAAAGCCTCCTTCAAAATACTTTGTTATATGGCAAAAGCCAGATGCAGATTCTACTGAAGTAGCAAAAGCATTGTTAGAGTGTGGTAAGCCAACTCCTTATAATGCCGATACAGAAAATAGTGGATTAGGTTTCGGTGAATGGGCAATAATTCATACTTGTATGCTTCAATCTGGCTTCCACTATAGAAGTGAAAATGGAAAGTGGTGTGAAAATTGTCAAGATGATAGGATTCCGGTGTATCCTCTTAGTGGTTCTATCACGCCTCAGCGAAGTGTTGAGAGACGCTTAAATAGCCCTTATTGTAAAAAACATTCAGAACAACTTGAATGCCAGCCTTAAGTCTTGCTTCAGCAGAGAAAGCCTTGAATTTACACCAAATAAAGCACCAGGTTTGATGAGCTTGAGAAAGCCTTGTCCGTCCTTACGTGACAAGGTTTTCTTTTTATGCCGCGTCGTTATAACGTTGCTGTTTTGCTTGCTCGATGACATTCAAAAGATCTGATTGTAACCAACGCGATAAAAAACCAAATTTTAAAGGTTTTGGGAGAGAGCCATTGGTTACATGACGGCGGAAAGTTGAGACACTCATATGAAGCAATTTTGCACTTTCACGGTCTGTTAAAAGAATATCATTTTCTGTCATATTAAAATCCTTTCACTATAAAAATGGTAACAAATCATAACTATTTATTAACCACATTTTGGTTCATTTAGAAAGATGTTTTATTCATAGAAAACAATATTTTATTATACAATTTCTGATGTGATACGTGATGAATCTTATTGAGAAAGAATGAGAGAGAAGAGAGCTAAAGTTATCCACAGATAATGGGGTTATTCACCCCATATTTTAGGTTTGACCCGTGA
>NZ_JBHIRO010000049.1:0-3056 GCF_042197165.1 Bartonella sp. AA23NXGY
GGTTCACATGATGCGATTAATGGTAGTCAGATCAACACGATTTCTCAGAATGTAGCTAAATTCCTTGGTGGCGATGCGGCATTTAAAGACGGTAGCTTTACTAACCCTACTTATAACTTATCTCGCGTTTCTGAAGATGGTGAGGTAACACAAAAAGCCTTTACCAATGTTGGTTTAGCATTTGAAGGACTTGATGAGAATATCAAAAATGTGAATCAGCGTATTAAGGAAGTCTCAGAAGGAGTTGCACAAGATTCTTTATCATGGAGCGAGGGTGAAAAATCCTTTGTAGCCTTGCATGGAGGAAAAGACGGTGCAAAGACAAATAGCAAGATTAAGTTCCTTGCGGCAGGAGATATTACGAAAGAATCTACAGATGCAGTAAATGGCTCCCAACTTTATTCCTTAGGAAAAGATCTTGCATCGTACTTAAACGGTGATGCTAAGTATGAGAAAAATCAATGGTTGTTGCCTAGATTTAAAGTTACACACCTTAAAGAAGATGGCACATCAGAAGAAGCTGAGTACGATAGTGTTTCAGAAGCTCTTTCAGGTGTTGGTAATTCTTTCACGAATGTGGTTAAAGACTTTAATGACAAAGTCACGAATATCACAGAATCTGTCCAAGGCGATGCGCTGTTGTGGAATAAGGACGCAGAGGCGTTTGTAGCCAAGCATGGGTACAAGGAAAGCAAGACGAACAGCAAGATAACGTCGCTTGCAAATGGGGATATCACTAAAGACTCAAGCGATGCTGTAACAGGAAATCAGCTATATGCTCTAGGTAACAGTGTTGCGCAGTCTTTAGGTGGTGATGCTAGTTATGCAGGTGGCGCTTGGACGGCTCCAAGTTTCAAAGTTAAGATTGTCAAAGAAGATGGCAGTGCCGTTGAAGAGCAAAGTTATGATGATGTTGCCAAAGCGTTTACTGGTGTAGGGGCTTCATTCACGAATATTCACAAGGAGCTTAAGAATGAAATTAATAAAGTTGTAGGAGATAGTCTTGTTAAGTTTGATGACACGACAAATGTAATCAAGCTTGGTGGTGAAAAAGAAGGTGCGAGCATCAGTATTGCGGATAAGGAAAGCCAAGATAGAATACTTTCAGGTATTAAGACAGCGACAAGGGATAATGAAGCAGTTAACAAAGGTCAGCTTGATAAAAGTCTGAAGGAGCTTTCTAATAATCTTCAGTCTGATGAATCGGCTGTTGTTCACTATGATAAACAAGGTGATGATAATAGCAGCACTAATTATGCGAGTGTGACTTTGGGTAAAGGTAAGGGTTCTACACCTGTAGGTTTGCATAATGTTGCCGAAGGTCAGATTAGTGAGAATTCGCATGATGCGGTTAATGGCGGTCAGATTTCTAAGGTTTCTCAGGATATTGCGAAATACTTAGGTGGAGGTACAAGCTTTAAAGATGGTACTTTCACGGATCCAACCTATAAATTATCCAGTGTTGATGCAAAAGGCGAGGTAGTAGAAAAATCCTATGGTGATGTTGGTTTAGCCATTGAAGGTATTGATACGAATTTCAAGAATGTGAATAACAACCTAACGAATAAGTTTAATGAACTTACTGAAAACATCACGAATATTACTCAGGAAGTTCAAGGCGATGCGCTGTTGTGGGATAAGGCCGCAGAGGCGTTTGTAGCGACGCATGGAGAGAAGGAAAGCAAGAGTAAGATTACATTTCTTTCCAATGGAGAGGTTTCTGCAAGCTCAAGTGATGCGGTCAATGGTTCTCAGCTTTTTGCGACCAATCAAAATGTAAGCAGTGTATCTAACAATCTTGAAACAACAGCTACGAATATAGCTAAATCCTTTGGTGGTGGCGCTGAATATAAAGAAGGTCATTGGAGTGCTCCAAGCTTCAAAGTTAAGATCGTCAAAGAAGATGGCAGTGCTGTTGAAGAGCAAAGTTATGATGATGTTGCTAAAGCATTTGCTGGTGTAGGGAATTCATTCACGAATATTCACAAAGAGCTTAAGAATGAGATTAACCAAGTTGTGGGAGATAGTCTTGTTAAACAAGATGAAAAGACACATGTTATTAGTGTAGGGGGTGAAAAGAGTGGTACAGAAGTTAAGCTTTCGAATATTGATGGTGCCGCACGGACTCTTTCCGGTGTGAAAGCAGGAACGCTTTCGGAAGCCTCAAGTGAGGTGGTCAATGGTTCTCAGCTTTTTGATACGAATAAGACTGTTGCAACTTATTTAGGTGGTGGCGCTGAATATAAGGAAGGTCAATGGAGTGCTCCAAGCTTCAAAGTTAAGATCGTCAAAGAAGATGGCAGTGCCGTTGAAGAGCAGAGCTATGATGATGTTGCGTCTGCCTTTGCTGGTGTTGGTGATTCATTCATGAATATTCATAAAGAGCTTCAGAATGAGATTAATAAAGTTGTAGGAGATAGTCTTGTTAAGCAGGATGATGCTACGAAGGTAATCAAGATAGGTGATGAAAAAGAGGGTAGTGCAATCACAATTTCAAACATGAATGGTGATGCACGTAGTCTCTCTGGCGTGAAAGCTGGAACACTTTCTGAAGGCTCGACGGAAGCAGTGAATGGTTCTCAGCTTTATTCCTTGAATCAGACGCTGGCGACTTATTTTGGTGGTGGAGCTCACTATGAAGATGGTCAATGGGTAGCACCTACTTTCAAAGTTACGACATTTAATGATGATGGTAGTCCAGAAGAGCATAGCTACCCTAATATTGCGGAAGCGTTTGCTGGTGTAAGCAATTCCTTTACAAAGCTTCATAATGAGATTTCAGACAATATTGAGCAGAATGCGTTGTTGTGGAGTGATGAAGACAGTGCGTTTGTAGCGCTTCATGGGAAGGGAGATAAAAGAAGTAAGAGCAAACTGAAGTCAGTTTTAGATGGCGATATTTCTGAAGGTTCGACAGAGGCGATTACGGGCAATCAGCTTTATTCCTTGCATCAGACGCTAGCGATGTATTTAGGAGGGGGAGCTAGCTATGAAGGTGGCGAATGGAGGGCTCCGGAATTCAAGGTTTCACAATTCAATTCTGATGGTAGTTCGTC
>NZ_JBHIRO010000050.1:0-3031 GCF_042197165.1 Bartonella sp. AA23NXGY
ATATCCACTAAACCAGCATGAAATAAGGCATTTGGCAAAAGAAGATAAGTTGGAACCTGTGGAACAACAGCTCTAATACCTAGCTCAGGCGGAACATCAAGCGGTATAGAGAGATTAGACGAAGGTTCCAAAGCATCAGAGGACTGAGAAGGCTTTGGTTCAACAGACGCAGAAGGAAGAACAACAGAATCTGTAGAAGAAGGAGCGTCAGACATAAACGACGTAGAAAGTGGATCGGGGGGAGAAAATGGAGGATCAACAGGATCAGGGGATGTAGAAGAAGGAGCATCAGACATAAACGACGTAGAAAGTGGATCGGGGGGAGAAGGTGGAGGATCAACAAGAGCAGAGAACGTAGAAGAAGGAGAGTCAGATGTCAACGACGTAGAAAGTGGATCGGGAGGAGAAGATGGAGGATCAACAGGATCAGAGGATGTAGAAGAAGGAGCGTCAGACATAAACGACGTAGAAAATGGATCGGGAGGGAGAGGATCGACAGGATCAGAGGACGTAAAAGAAGGAGGGTCAGACACAAACGAAGTAGAAAGTGGATCGGGAGGGGGAGGATCGACAGGAGCAGAGGATGTAAAAGAAGGAGGGCCAGACACAAACGAAGTAGAAAGTGGATCGGGAGGGGGAGGATCGACAGGAGCAGAGGATGTAAAAGAAGGAGGGTCAGATGTCAACGATGTGGAAAGTGGATCGGAAGGGGGAGGATCGACAGAATCAGAGGACGTAGAAGAAGGAGGGTCAGACATAAACGACGTAGAAAGTGGATCGGGAGGGGGAGGATCGACAGGAGCAGAGGACGTAGAAGAAGGAGAGTCAGATATCAACGACGTAGAAAGTGAATTGGGGGGAGAAGATGGAGGATTAACAGGATGAGATAATGAAGAAGGTTTACCAAATGGACCATTATAAGAACCTATTCTAGAAGAAATATAAACCCCTTCGAGTCGGAAATCCCAAAATTCCCCCTCACCTTCCACTAATCTTTGCGTAGCATCTGCTTCTCCAAAGGGCGAACCTGGACCATAACCACGAATACGATATTGATAAGGAAAACCTTTCACCGTAGTATAATCATCATAACCATTGGCGAGTCGAAAAGAACCTGCCTGCGCTGTTCCAGCAACTTGAATGAGTGAAATGCTTTGATCTTTTCCCTCATAGACTTCTTTACTTGCATATTTTGGAAAATTTTGCACATGAACGAATGTCGTTCCAGAAACATCCCCATAGATCAATATGCGATCCGTCTTTTGGGGATTAAACAAACCCTCATCATTCAAAAATGCATTCAACCTAATCTGAGCGTTTCCTTCGGCACTGTAGACTTTTTTATCTTTTGATGCGAGAATTTTATCTCCTGCACCTATATCTGCTTTTTTTCCAATGCGTAGCGTTTGATAACCACTGTCTTCATCAAAGATCAATGTGCTATTGGAAAGACTTAGAGAAGAAAGCGATGAAACAGATTCCTGTAAACCGTTGTATTTACTTTTAGTAAGATACCATTTTGAATAACGAATTAACTCTAAATCAATAACCGATCTACCCTCAACACGCGTACCTCCTGTAAGAGAGGAAGCGTTTGCTTTCACCAATAGAGAAGCATTATTTTTAGCTTTTAGCAACAAATCACCAGAGATTTTTGTTTCATCCGATAATTCAAGAGTGCCTTTTACTTCATAGTCTTTATTCCCCTTCGCATAAATCGCAATCCCGTCTGGAACTGTCATATTTGTCTCTGATAAATAAACAAATGCCCTCCCCGTGATAACTTTTTTGGTTTCTAAAATTTTTTCATCATCTCGTTGCCTCAACATTTTAGCAAGTTCTTCTGGAGCTAAAACATTAAAGCACAGTCCATATACTCCCTCACCCTGAACAGAAATATTGTTTTTTTCTATCTTAATATTTGTATTCTTAAAGCCATCTGGTGAAATATATTTTTGAATTAACTTACCATTATCATTTACATAACCTGAAAAGTTTTTCATCAAGAATGCATGCATATGGTTCAGCTGAATAAAATTGTTTTTCAAATGAACGTCACCACCTTGAAAAACCTCAAAAGCTTCTGGCAATACCCCCATAGCTCCATCACCATCTGTTAAAGTTTCCTCCCTCCTTCCTTGCCCCGTAATCCCCATAGTATCAAGAATATAATGCCCCCCAAATCGAGTTGAAAATGAGCCAATCTGGTTAAAATTAACGGTACCGTCTGTCATTTTAACCATTGCATCAAAACCACTCATAATACCGATCCCTTTTACATTCAAATTATCTGGCTCAATATTGATATTCACACTCACTAAAGCAATATCCGTTCCTCTCCCCCATGCATAAATAGCATGTGAAGTCCCCTTAATTTCCCCTACTGTCATGCTAATAACGGCATTTTGAGCACGAAGAGCAGGTATATTCTTAAAATCTGAAGCTATTAAATTAATTTTTCCACCATTTCTTACATACGCCCCATACGCAGATATTTTATCTGGATCATCGCCAAAAACTGTTATCTGAGAGGCATTAACAATAGTGCCTGCTTTTTCTACATATATAGCTGCAATAGGTGCAATATGAGCAGACGTCTCTTGAGAACTTTTTAAGTAATAGATTTTATCTGCGAGAAAGTGTGTTTTTCTATCATCGCATTTATAAAATGCCCCTCCTGCATCACTTGAAGATCCTGCAGCATTAACATACGTAACCTGCAAAAAATAAAGAATAGCTGTTGTAACGTTGCATAAAAATACATATTTATGAAATACATAAATCATAACTCTTGCCGCCTCCTATTCCCCTACTTCTATTCATTGAAGAATAATATCTATATTAAGCTAATAAATTTCTCAAAATACAATAAATATAAAATGAAATATTTAATTTAATACTTAATACAATACTATATACTTATATATAAGTTACTATATAGTTTATGTATCGCTAAAAAAGGTGGCGCAATCCAGCAGAGAAACTCGTTCCAGAAAAACCAATTTTCTTAAATCTATGCTGATAAGTGACA
>NZ_JBHIRO010000051.1:0-2891 GCF_042197165.1 Bartonella sp. AA23NXGY
ATAATATCACCCTATCAGAAAGCTATGATACCTCTAACGGCAAAGAGACACATGAAAAGTCTTTTGCTGGTGTGACAACTTCCGTTGATATCGGTGTCCTTGGCACGGTACAAGGACTAAAAGATGCCGTAGATCACATGAATAATAAGGATGGTAACAATACAGTTATTAATGGCATACTGACTGGCATGAAAATCAGTCATCTTTATAGTAAAGGCAAAACCTTTGTTAATTGGCTGACTGGCAATACGGGGGAAAAGGGGAACGTAACCAAAGGACTGAGTAGCTCATTAGGAGGATTGGGGGGCTCCACCAAGGATGCTCTTGCCAATATGGCTGGTGCATCTGGCAGTGTAACCGTGGGCTTTAAAACTGAGAAAACAGAAGCCTCTTCTCAAGTCTCCACAGCGGTGACAGATAGCATAGAAGGCGGACGCGCTGTTAACATGCAAGCCCACAAAGGCAGCATTCATGGTGTTGGCGCTGATATTATCGCTGGTACCAATCCAATCTATGTGCTGGAAAATGATGCACAGAGCGGAAATATCACCATGGAAGCAGGTAAAGATATCATCTTTGAAAGTGCACAAAACACGCAAAGCACACAAAACAGCAGTGAAAGTGCTTCAATGAGTGTTGGCACCGGTTATGGCACGGGTGGCGCAGGGGCAACGGGTAGTGCTTCTTTTAGTCAAGGGGAAGGTTCCAGTGAGGAAGTTCAACACAAAAACAGCCATATTATAGGCACCGGCACTGTTCATACCACGAGTGGGGCAAACACCACATTGGCAGGCGCCGTGGTTTCTGGAGAGCGTGTAGAAATGGAAGTAGGGGGTGATTTTTCCATTACCAGCCGCAGTGATACGGGACAAACTTCCAGTAAGCAAAACTCTGTTTCTGTTGGGTTTGGTGCTGGACAAACGGGTGGTGGGGGCTCCATGAGCGCCTCTTTCCAAAAGGATAAATCCTCCAGCGATTATCATAGTGTTGTGGAACAATCAGGCATCAAAGCGGGTGATGGCGGCTTTAATATCATAGTTAAAGACAAAACAACGCTGACCGGAGGCATCATTGCCAGCACCGCGCCGGCAGATAAAAACAGCCTGACCACTGGAAGCATTACCACCAGTGATATCAGCAACAGTGCCCATGCTAAAGCCAGCAGCCATGGGTTTAGCATTTCTGGGAATGACACGATAAAAAACATTGCCAAGAATGTTTTTAATCACGGCAAAGCCAAGGATGCAGCAGAAGGGGAAACCAAATCTGCTATCAGCGATGGGACTATCATCCTTACTGATACAACTGGACAGAGGGCGATGGGGCAAGATGCTGGACAAATCATTGGCTCTCTCAACCGCAACACCGCAGCAGCACACCAAGCAGTAGGACAGCTAGATGTCGCACCGCTTGAGGATATATTGCGTAATCGTTTAGGTATGAGAAATAAATGGGTAGATGAATGGTTTGATATATGGGATGGGGTTCGTAAAATGGCATTTTATGTTGACCATCCAGTGGGTGAGGTTGCGCATGATGAAAATGGCAATGTCCTCTATTTAACCGATGAAAATGGAAAACCTATAAAAGGCAGTGATGGAAAATATATCACTCTGTATCACTTTTTAAAGCCAGAGGAAGAAAAGCATTTACAAAAAGGCCCTAATGGTGCTGTTTATATGTTCTACAATGGCATTTTTAATTCACCAGATGAAGCAGCCGGTAATGCTGTCCAATTGGCTGTTAATAAAAATGGTCCCCTTTATTTTACATACTTTCCCCAAGCTGATGATGTGCTGGTAGAATTAGGGGTAGCATATTATCAAAAGTTTTGGGAGGGGAGCACTTGGGGATTGAGTAATTCGACCAAGAAGTTCCAAGATTTTATCTATCGTTATGGCAATGACAATGCTATTGTTAGTGGGCATAGCCGGGGTACCTTAACAATACGCAATGGAGCAAATGACTTGCAAGAACATGGTATCCACAGTGTAGCCAAGAAAACAGACTTCTATCTTGTTGGAGCGGCTGCTCACATGCAATCGATGGCCAATACAGTAGATTATCTAAGCGATGGCGAAAAAAATTATATCTACATACAAGGTCATATGTTAGACCCCATTAGTACAGTGATTGGTTACAATTGGCCTACGGCTTATGGGGTACGTTCCAAACCATATGATTCATTACATCCGTTAATTCTACCCCTCAGAGAGATGGGGGGAGCGATCATCGGCTATAATCCTAGTACCCATAATTGTTATGCTGATGCAAGTGCTAAGTGTAAAAATGATTACGGTTCATTTGATTTTATAAAATTTTATTCCACGAGAACAGGGAACAAAAAATGAAAATACGATTTAACTTATTGAGCCTGCTCATTCTATTAAGTATTACTGGATGTGATATGGACAAATCTCCTCCAGGGGAAGTATATGGGTGGATCAAGCCAGGAGCAGACTTTACCGAGGTAGGAAAAGCCTTATTAGAATGTGGCATGCCACATCTTAATTATCTTGAGGCTGAAAATCAAAAGCTCAGCAATAATGATAATGCAACAATTTATGCTTGTATGATTCAAGCAGGATTCCGTGACAGATATGGCGGTCCATCTTGGTGTGTGAATCATTGGAGGGAAAACCTTCCCATTTGTCGACCAGGCGCGGTCATTCCGAAACGAAGTGTTGAAAAGCGCTTAAACAGCCCTTTTTGTAAAAAATATAAAAATGCGGATGAATGCCAATCTTAAGTGATGATCAACAATCCGCCATCCTTGCCTTCGCTTGGAATGGCGCGATTGTTTTCTCAATCTAACATCTCAATATTGTTCACCGTTGTTTTAAGCAGCGGTGACAGGAAATATCAACAGGCTTATGAGCTTTTTTATTGTA
>NZ_JBHIRO010000052.1:0-2805 GCF_042197165.1 Bartonella sp. AA23NXGY
AGACGCAACATCATCATAGCTCTGCTCTTCAACGGCACTGCCATCTTCTTTGACGATCTTAACTTTGAAGCTTGGAGTACTCCATTGACCTTCCTTATATTCAGCGCCACCACCTAAATAAGTTGCAACAGTCTTATTCGTCTCAAAAAGCTGAGAACCATTGACCGCTTCACTTGAGCTTGCAGAAACCTCTCCATTGGAAAGAAACTTAATTTTACTGTTGCCTTTCTCATCACCCTCTCCATGTGTTGCTACAAACGCCTTTTCAGAATCACTCCACAACAACGCATTCTGCTTAATATTTTCAGTAACCTCCGTGTTGTTTTGAGTAAACTCTTTTTGAAGATTCTCAAAAGATGTTCCTACACCAGCAAATGCTTCCGATACAGTATCATACTTCTTCTCTTCAACTTTAGTACCATCCTCATTAACGATCTTAACTTTGAAACTTGGAGCCGTCCAAGCGCCACCTGCATAACTAGCATCACCACCTAAAGACTGCGCAACACTGTTACCTAGAGCATATAGCTGATTTCCTGTTACAGCATCGCTTGAGCTAGCAGTAATATCACCATTTGCAAGTGATGTGATTTTGCTGTGTGTCTTCTCACCATCTTTTTCTCCATGCAAGGCGACAAAAGCACCTTCAGCCTTGCTCCATGATAAAGAATCTTGTGCAAATCCTTCTGAAACTTCCTTAATACGAGCGTTGATAGTGCTCATGCTGTCATTAATGTTATTAAACGCACCTGCAACATTATTACTGCTCTTCTTATCACCTTTCGTACCATCATTGCTGAAAGTCTGAATTTGGAAATCCGGATCTTGCCATTCGCCTTTCTCATTATAACCAGCACCACCACCAAAATAGCCAGCAAACTGTTTTTGCAGATCATAAATCTGTCCACCCGTAATCGCATCACTCGAGCCTGATACTATAGAGCCAGCTGCAAGTGATGTAAGCTTGCTGTTCTCTTTATTGTCCCCATGCGTCGCTACAAACGCCTCTGCGTCCTTATCCCACAACAGCGCATCGCCTTGAACTTCCTGAGTAATATTCGTAATGTTTTCAGTAAGTTCATTAAACTTATTCGTTAGGTTGTTATTCACATTCTTGAAATTCGTATCAATACCTTCAATGGCTAAACCAACATCACCATAGGATTTTTCTACTACCTCGCCTTTTGCATCAACACTGGATAATTTATAGGTTGGATCCGTGAAAGTACCATCTTTAAAGCTTGTACCTCCACCTAAGTATTTCGCAATATCCTGAGAAACCTTAGAAATCTGACCGCCATTAACCGCATCATGCGAATTCTCACTAATCTGACCTTCGGCAACATTATGCAAACCTACAGGTGTAGAACCCTTACCTTTACCCAAAGTCACACTCGCATAATTAGTGCTGCTATTATCATCACCTTGTTTATCATAGTGAACAACAGCCGATTCATCAGACTGAAGATTATTAGAAAGCTCCTTCAGACTTTTATCAAGCTGGTCTTTATTAACAGCTTCATTACCTCTCACGGCTTCTTTCACACCGGAAAGAATCCTATCTCCTTTGTCTTTATTTGCGATATTGATTTCATTGCCTTCTACTTCTGTACCAATATTGATAACCTTCGTATTATCATCCTGCTTGGCAAGGCTATCACTGACAACATTGGTCACATCATTGTGAACATTCGTAATAGAACTTGCAACACCTGCAAGTGCTTCCGATACACTATTGTAAACCTTTTCCTCACCAGTGCTACCATCATCATTGACAGTTTTAAGTTTGAAGGTGGGTGCAACCCATTTTCCATTTTCATAGCCAGCACCTCCACCAAAATAGGTCGCAACTGTTTGATTCATTGAATAAAGTTGGTTGCCAGTGATCGCTTCTGTTGAACCTTTAGAAACTTCTCCATCTAAAAGAAACTTCAATTTGCTATTGTTTCCTTCCGTTCCATGCTTAGCTACAAATGCATTGGCTTCATTATTCCAATTCAAAGAATCCTGTGCGACTCCTTCTGAAACTTCCTTAATCCTCTGATTGACATTCTTGATATTTGTATCAAGTCCTTCAAAAGCTGAACCAACATTAGTAAAAGGTTTGGCTGTTATCTTACCATCTTTATCAATCTCCGATAAACTATAGGTCGGCCCAGTAAACACACCATTATTAAAAGCTGCATTGCCTCCTAAATAAGTAACAACCTTATCATTCGTTTCAAAAAGCTGACTACCCGTTACAGCATCTGTTGATTTAGCGCTAATCTCACCATTTGCAAGGAACGTAATTCTACTGTTTTCTTGTGTCCTTACAGCTCTGCCTTTTTCTTCTTTGCTCTTCTCATGACGCGCGACAAAGGCATTGGCTTCATCATTCCACAACAAAGCATTCTGCTCAATGGTCTGTGTAAGTTCATTGCTGTTCTTAGAAAGCTCATTATGAAGATCTGTCAGCGATGTATCAACACCGCTAAAGGCTGAACCAACATCATGATATGACTGACCACCAACAACATACGTCGGAAGATTGCCTACAAGAACATCAGCACCACCACCTAAATAGCTCGATGTATTTTTAGAAACACTGTCTAGATTAGTAGTCACTGTCGTAACATTTTTATTAGTCGCAAATAACTGAGAGCCATTTACAACTTCTGTCGATTCTGCTGAAAGCACTCCTGCCTTAACACCTGAAAGTATCCGGTCTTCTTTCTTACTGTTGGCAATATTGAGTTCTGTACCTTCTACTTCTTTACCAATAGTGATAACCTTCGTATTATCATCCTGCTTAGCAAGGCTATC
>NZ_JBHIRO010000053.1:0-2647 GCF_042197165.1 Bartonella sp. AA23NXGY
ACCTCTTGATATGATTTCCTTGAAAGCTTATCACTCTTATAGAACGATTCTGGTTCTTTGAGAAAAAAACTAGAAAAGTCTATTTGCTTTGGGTTTGTTTTCTGATTCTTTGTTATAGCTTGATAGGCTTTTTCTGTTTGTGAAATTTGTTCTTTTTTCAACTCAAGCTGTTTTTTTAAGAGCTCAATAATTTCCTCTTTTTTTAATAGCTTAATAAGCTCCAGATATTCTGCTGGTAGAGCAGGTGGTGGCGGTGGAGCAGGTGGTGGCGGTGGAGCAGACGATGGGGATTGTGCACATTTGTTTAGGACTCCAGTGCGGTCTGTTCCAAATATCCTCTCTTGATATTGAGCAAGTCCCAACGCTAGAAAATTGCATGTATCTGCTTGAGGAGAATCCGATGCATGTGCCAGATTTAGTATTCCCAAAAGGGTAATCATTCCTGTTATAATAAATCGCTTTTTCATCTGTCTCCTCGCTTAATTTCGGCAGGGATTGTTTTATTAATAGGCACGCGGTTCCTATCATTGGGCTGTTTTAGCTTTGGTGCTAATGCACAAGCCGATAAAAGGTTTGCAATCAAAATTACAAGTATGATTAACTTCATTTTGACATGACTCTTTTTTACTGTTATACACATTCTGATATTTGTTGTCATTATTATAATTTCGACACCAAAGTAAAGTGTATAGTTTACGATAATTTATCTTTTCTTAATTTCATTTTTTAATTTATGAAAATAGCTCAATTTCAGTGCAAATATTTTTTGCTTTAGGATTGGATATCCTCGTTATTTTGTCATATGGATATTAAGGGCGTCTGTTACGGGAACCATTGCTTTTTATCTCAGCTAGTTTTTATGTCTCCATAGATGTCCGAATGTAATGCCTTTTGCGAGAGAATTGGCCATGCTTGATAGTTTGAGTAACAGCATGATGGATATAATGGACAAGATGAGAGCTCCTCCAAACATGAAGCTTACATTCTGGTCGTAGTCGAGTTTCATATCGCTCAAATAGTTTGCAAAGATATTCATCATCAGATTAAATACAGTTGCTAAGAGTAGAAAGAGGATTATATAATTGGCGACTTGTACAATCCATTGCTCAAAAAAGCGATAAGTTGGTTGCCAGAGTAGAGCAATAATGAAGATTGGTCCCAATCCTACGAGAAGTGTAATAGCGATTTTTGTCAGAAGGACGAGACCTCCACCGATTGCTACGACGAGGCTTGTTGCTAGCAAGATGAGGATTCCTAAGAGACTGTAAAGCAGTCCATTGGACTCGAAGAAGACGGTTTCTTGGAAAAGACGTCCTGCATATTGAAATCCTTTGGTTGCTGCTTTGTCCAGTAAATTCATTAATTGTGTATCATTGAGTGGATTTGTTATGAGCGCTTTTGATAACTCATAGGGCATTTGTGTGATCAAAATGGCAATTTCACTCTGATAAAGTCCTGTGGTAAGAGCTATTGAAGTAATAATACTTATCCGTAGGAAACGGTTTACGAACCCGGAGAGAGGCATATCTATAGCGCCACGAATGATGAGCCATCCGTAGATGATGAAAGCGATTGTGATTCCAATTGAAACAAAGGGTGTAATTGTAGCTATTGTTTTTGAGGAAATGTCCGTGACATATGTTTTTGTTATCTGATCAATTTTATTGAAAAGTTGCGTGAACACTGTAAAGTCCATGGAATTCCTCTTTAATGAATTTTCAACTTTTTATCACCTTGGAACATAGATATATGCTAAACGCTTCATTTGCATGTATACATTACCTAAGTGTTTTCAGCACGATATCTTGGCTTTGATAAAATCTTTGTGCTTCTCTTAATTGTTCAGAGAGTACTGAACCTTCTACATCGGCTTTTGTTTTCATCGTATGGTAGGCATTCCTTTTTTTTCATGATCAAAAATTTTCATATCAAGTTCGCGTCTTTTCCTTTTGATAAGTGATTTCTCAGCCTTACGTAAATGTGCTACCATTTGTACCTTTATAGATTCATTTTGGATCATGGCTAACGAACCATCGATATGTGCTTGAAGATCTGCAATATCTTTCAGGTTTTCTTTTGTTTGAAGTTCATTAAATAGACTTTTGAGGTATTGAAAACGATTTTCTACGTTTTCAAAAGTTTCTAAACTTACAGCTTTATCTAGTATCGATGCAAATTGTAAACGCTCTGAAATAGTTTTGCCCATTTGATCAAAAGGCCCAGAAACTTTGTTTTCGTCCTCTAATACCTCTTGATATGATTTCCTTGAAAGCTTATCACTCTTATAGAACGATTCTGGTTCTTTGAGAAAAAAACTAGAAAAATCTATAGTTTTAGGTCCAGTTTTTTGACTATTTGTTATAGCCTGATAGGTTTTTTCTGTTTGCGAAAGTTGTTCTTTTTTCAACTCAAGCTGTTTTTTTAAGAGCTCAATAATTTCCCCTTTTTTTAATAGATTAGTAAGCTCCAGATATTCTGCTGGTAGAGCAGGTGGTGGGGCTGAGTCCTTATGTGACGAGAGGTCATAAGATACGCTTGTAACTGCATCCGCATGTGCTAGATTTAGCATTCCCAAAAGGGTAATCATTCCTGTTATAATAAATCGCTTTTTCATCTGTCTCCTCGCTTAATTTCGGCAGGGATTGTT
>NZ_JBHIRO010000054.1:0-2399 GCF_042197165.1 Bartonella sp. AA23NXGY
TCATTATCCTTTGTTGCTTCACCAACACCTGAAAGTGTCCGATCCCCTTTGTCTTTATTTGCGATATTGAGTTCTGTGCCACCTACTTTTGCACCAATAGTGAGACGACTCGTTGTCTTATCTTGCTGAACAAAGCTTTCGCTTTCTACTTTGGTAATCACATTATTAACCTGTTCAGTCAATTTATCCTGAACAGTCGTGAGAGCCGTATTAACACCCTCAAACGCATCCGCTACATTCTGATAACTCTCTCTTTTTTCCTCTCCATCAGTATCGAAAGTTTTGATCTTAAAAGTAGGACCTACTGAGTTTCCATTTCCAAAGTCAGCACCACCACCGAAATAAGATGCAACACTGCTCCCTAGGGTATGAAGCTGAGAACCACTTACAGCTTCGTCTGAATTTTCATTGATTGTCCCGCCAAGTAGACCGGAAAGTTTCCGCCCTCCATTATCCTTATTTAGAATACTGATTTCGGTACCACCTGTTCCCTTACCAATAGTGATAAGGCCCGTTCCTCCATCACGGAGACTGCGCGTCAAAGCCATCTCTGCTACTTGCTTAACAAGAATACTGTCTCTTACTTCATTAATTTCAGTATTTGTTGCCAAAAGTTGGGAACCATTGACCGCTTCGGTCGATTCTGCTGTGAGTGCGCCATTTTGAATGCCTGTTATCTTCTTACTACCAGCGTCAATACCACCCGTTGTTATTTTCGGTCCACCAGAAATCACTAAGCCCGTTGCATCTAAGGTACTGTTTCCTGCAGTTACTTTATTGACTGCAATATCCTTAGCTAGATCAAATTTTATATTATTATTATCTTTGCCTTTGCTAATTTGAAGATTTGTACTTCCAGCGGAAAAATCTACCGCGCTGTCCATGATAACGGTCTTATCATCCTTACCCCCAACAGATAGTTTCCAACCACCATTTCTTACGACACTTTCTAAGTCTTTTAACTGTACAACATTTACTGCATCAGTAGGCTCACTACCAGCCGCTACTCCGATAATTTGTCGTGTTTGTGGATTATCAGCACCATCATAACCAACACTCACAGCTCCCAGCGTACTTTTCCACTGAGATGTGCCATTTGTTGCAACCCCATCCTTTAAAGAAGGAGCATAACCTAAAAGACCAGCAGCCCGATCAGCGACAGAATCATTCCCTATAGCGACGCCTCCCTCCACTGTTGCTTTCGAATAAAAACCAAAAGCCGTAGCATTCTTTGCTGTTGCGTATGCACGATGACCAACAGCAGTCGAACCATAGCCCAAAGCCTTAGAAACAGCACCCACAGCCGTTGAATAATCACTCCCCGCAGTTGTATGATCGTCTGGTCCAACCGATTCATTATATTCGGAACCTATCGCGATGCTGTCTTTGCCTAAAGCATGAGCCATGTAGCCTATAGCAATGCTATCCACTTCATTTGATACCCAGGCTTGATAACCTAGAGCAATACCACGCTCCCCCCCCTTATCCACCTGTGCCTGAGAACCTATAGCTATCGAATGCTGACTAAACGCATTTGCCTGATTACCTATAGCAATACCATACAGCGCCTCCTTTGTTGCAGATGCATTGTAACCAAGAGCAATCCCCTTTTCTGCATAATTCTTTGCGCCGTAACCAAGAGCCATTGCATAATCACCAGCTGCAAGTACTCTATTTTTTTCATCAATATCCTGTATTCCAGATCCAGGACTAGTTCCAACACCACCGATTGCAATGCCAAAAATGCCTTCCGTTTTTGCCCCCCGCCCCAAAACAACAGTACCATACACGGCCTTAGGTGACTCTGCCATATAACCAATAACAGTACTCCAACCATCACCAGCTTTTGCACTGTACCCGATAGCAACAGAACCGTATGTACCTCTCCCATCAACACTACCAACCACATCGTCACCAATAAAAACACCCCACTTGCTTTTTGTATAATTAATCCCACTACCCAAAATAACATTGTTATTTTGAGAACGTTGCATTCCTGCAGTTCCACCCCGCAAAAGGTCAGAAACATTAACAGGGGCTGCATTCTCATTATTCCCTGAAAACTGTTGGGCTGTAGAGCTATCACGAACAAGCGACCGTGGACTAATGAGAGACTTTTTATATTGCTCGTCTGTATCTAGGGTTCTGACCAATAAATTTTTGCTATCGTCCGCAAGAACATTTACGATAGAACTCTTATCGCTCTTACCAGAAAGGGTTTTGGTTAAAAAATTTGCGTAATCTTCAGAAGCATTCAAACCAGCAACAGAGAGAAGGCTTTGTGGATAAGACACACCGGCACTTTTTACACCCTCAAGAAACGTGTTTCTAAAATCAGGATTTGCTGAAAAAACAGGCGTAACATTCGATAAGAATGTAGCCGCTGTAGCCAACGAAAG
>NZ_JBHIRO010000055.1:0-2297 GCF_042197165.1 Bartonella sp. AA23NXGY
GGATTTTTTGCCTCCTGTAGCGTTAAACCGAAGCGCTTTGCACGCATTTCTATTGCCAATTTATCAACGGCTTCACGCGGTGCTTTTGCACGTGATATACGTCCGTTTGGTTCTCTTACCTGCCCTTTAATTTTAGGGCGTCCCCTCTTTTTATTTTTTTTCATAACACCGCCTTTTATTTAAAAAGGAACACTATCATTCATAACGGTATGAGACGTATCAAGAGGCTTGTGAAAGCTTCTGTCATAAGGTGATGACTGATCTTGATTATCATCATTTTTGCCATCTAAAAGCTTTAACTCGCCTTTGTACTGAGGCAATATGACTTCTGTTACATAGCGATCAACACCGTTTTTATCTTGCCATTTACGGGTTTGTAGTCGCCCCTCGATATAAACTTTGCTGCCTTTATTCAGATACTGGAGTGCTACTTTTGCCAAGTGTGGATTAAACACCACAATGGAATGCCATTCGGTTTTGTCTATTCTTTTATTGGTTGCCTTGTCTGTATAGCTCTCAGACGTTGCCATTCGAAAATTGACCACCTCGATGCCAGATGACATTGTTTTGCTTTCTGGATTAGCACCTAAATAGCCAATTAAAATCACTTTATTAAGCATGTTTGTAAGTCCCATTAAATGATGTAAAGATCATAACATGTTTTATGTGTTTTTACAATGTTTTCAGTTGTCTAATAACAATTATTTAAAGTGTTACATTATGTTCTAAATCACTAAAGCGTGTAAAATCGGATTGAAAGGCAAGGGGAACGATTCCTGTCGGACCATGGCGTTGTTTTGCTATAATAACCTCGGCTTTACCCTTGGCTTGCTCCATTGCCTCTTGCCATTTGTTATACTCAGCAGTGCCTTCTTTGGGTTCTTCATTTTTGAGATAATATTCTTCACGATAAACGAACAGAACAATGTCGGCATCTTGCTCGATTGAACCAGATTCACGTAAGTCGGAGAGTTGTGGACGTTTATCGGTTCGGTTTTCAACTTGACGCGAAAGTTGTGACAGAGCAATGATGGGAATATTGAGTTCTTTTGCAAGTGCTTTTAATCCGGTGGTAATGGCTGTAATTTCTTGAACGCGATTTTCTAATGAACGCTTTGAACCGCTTGTCATGAGTTGGATATAATCGATAATCAAGACATCTAGACCATGTTGTCGTTTAAGACGCCTTGCACGAGCGGACAATTGTGCAATAGACACCCCACCCGTTTGATCAATATAAAGAGGGATTGTTTGTAAGGAACGCATTGCGTGAATAATTTTTGCAAATTGCTCTTCTGAGATATTACCACGGCGCATATCAGAAGAAGAAACCTTTATTTGCTCTGAGATAATACGAGTTGCAAGCTGTTCAGTTGACATCTCAAGTGAAAAGAAACCAACAATACCCCCTTCATTGGCTTGGCTGTTATCATGACGCTTGCAAGCATTGGCAATATTAAAAGCAATATTGGTCGCCAGTGAGGTCTTCCCCATCCCAGGGCGCCCCGCAAGGATAATCAAATCAGATGCTTGTAATCCCCCCATTTTCTCATCAAGTGTTTTGATATGGGTAGCTATCCCTGAGAGCCTTGAAGAACGCTTTTTCGCAGCGCTTGCCATGTTAAGTGCTTTTGCAATGGCTGTATCAAAATTTTCAAACCCACCCCCATATTTTCCCTTTTCTGCCAATTCAAACAACTGATTTTCAACAGTTTCAATTTGTTGTGATGTTGTAAGTTCTACAGAAACATCATAAGCTCTATTCACAACTTGAGTGCCAAGGTTAATTAAAGAGCGTCGGATAAACAGATCATAAATGACGCTCCCATAATCTTTAGTATTAATGATTGTTACAGCTTCTTTAGCTAAACGCACCACGTAATTATATACAGTGATGTCACCAATTTTCGCATCATTTTCAACAAAGGGCTTAATAGTAATGGGATCTGCAACTTTTCCATTTTGAATAATTTGTGAAATGATATCAAAAAGCTTTTGATGCAACGGTTCAAAAAAGTGCTCTGCTTTTAAAAAATCAGAAACGCTATCAAGAGCATTATTATTGATAATGATAGCACCCAGCAAAGCTTTCTCTGCTTCAATATTATGGGGCAGTTGACGAAAAGAAGATTGTTCTTCTGTTTGAAAAGAAGGTAAATTAACAGCGTTCATTTTATTCATTATGATTTAAATTGATTTGATAAATGATAATTATAAATCACTGAATCTACAGTGTGAATCCCATTTTTATTTTACTTAACAGCTTGCTTTTTGATACGTTTTGTGCAATAAAGAGA
>NZ_JBHIRO010000056.1:0-2172 GCF_042197165.1 Bartonella sp. AA23NXGY
CATCAAGAGGGATATGTGGCTATTCAATGTAAGTTTTATAAAGCTGACCATCAGATCAGTAAAAAAGATATTGATAGCTTTATCGCTGCCTCTGGAAAAGACATCTTTAAATATCGACTTCTCGTTGACAGCACAGAAGTGGAATTAAGTGACAATGTGAATGCCATGATTAAAGGACAAGCGATACCCGTTTATCGTATTGACCTTCGTCATATGGAAAACAGTCGTATAGACTGGCAAATATTTGCAACGAAAAAAGAAGTTGTTCTGAAATCAACAAAAGAGCCTCGTCCCCATCAAGAAGAAGCCATCAAGAAAGTCTGTGAAGGTTTAAAAGAAGCAGACCGTGGCAAGCTGATTATGGCATGTGGTACGGGGAAGACTTTCACCAGTTTGAAGATAGCAGAAACCCTTGCTGGGAAAGGCAAGCGTGTTTTGTTTCTGGTACCTTCTCTGGCTTTAGTCTCGCAAACAATCCGTGAATGGACAGCCGATGCACAAGTCCCGTTGCGTTCCTTTGCCGTGTGTTCTGATACGAAAGTAGGCAAGCGTCGTAAAAATCAAGATGATATTGTTGGCATGGAAACATCAGATCTTGTTCTCCCTGCTACAACAGATGCTCAAGCCCTTGCTAAAGAAGCTTGTGAATCCCTAGCAGATGCAATGACCGTGGTCTTTTCAACTTATCATTCTATCCAAGTGATTTCGGATGCACAAAAAGAGCATGGTTTACCCGAATTTGATCTGATCATCTGTGATGAAGCCCATAGAACAACTGGGGCTTCATTGGGAACTGAAGACAATGAATCTGAATTTATCAAGGTTCACGATAACAGCATCATTCGGGGCAAAAAACGTCTGTATATGACAGCAACGCCGCGTATCTTTAGTGACACTGCTAAAAGGCGGGCGGATGAGATCAATGCTGTTTTGGCATCTATGGACGATGAAACCCTTTATGGCAAACAACTTCATCATTATACCTTCGCGGAAGCTGTCGATAATGAACTTTTAACTCCTTACAAGATTGTGGTCTTGGGTATTAATGAAACCTATATCACACCAGCCATACAGGAGATTATTGCCAATGAAAACCGTGAAATTGATTTAGATGATGCGGCAAAAATTATTGGCTGTTATAGAGCACTTACCAAAATAGATAAGCAAGCGGCTGTTGATGATGATGATACAGAGCCCATGCAATGTGCTTTAGCTTTTTGCAAAGACATTAACACCTCTCAATATATAACAAAGCTCTTTAATAAAATTATCAAATCTCATATTGATGATTTCCTTCAAACCGTTCCCTTTCTAAACTGTGAAGTAAGACATATTGACGGAACGCAAAGCGTCAAAAAACGCAATGAGGAATTGGATTGGCTTAAAGAAGATGCGGGGCAAAACGTTTGTCGGATCTTAAGCAATGTTCGGTGTCTTTCAGAAGGGATTGATGTCCCTGCTCTTGATGCCATCATGTTTTTACACCCGCGCAATAGCCAAGTGGATGTGATACAGGCAGTAGGGCGTGTGATGCGTCGTGCTCCAAATAAAAAAACGGGCTATATCATTTTACCCATTATCATTCCTTCACACTTAGAAGCCAAAAAGGCTTTAAAAAACAATAAGAGATACCGTGTTGTTTGGCAAGTTTTGCATGCTTTACATTCTCATGACGAAAGGCTTGCTCGGACAATTAATCAGATGTCTTTAGGACAAGATAGCAGCCATACGATTGAAATTATAGAGATTAAACGAGCCAATGAATTAAAAGAGCTTACCACAACGGTTGATGAGATCTCGATACCATCCAAAACAGAAAGTTCTGGACGTGTCATTGGAACAGCAGAAAGCAAATCTCAATCGGTATCTGGAGGACAAGGAGACCTATTCCGCCGTTCTGAATTTTTTGATTTTGTCAAAGCCATTTTTCTGGATAGTTTTAAAATCACGGATTATTGGGGCATTTGGGCGAACAATGTTGCTGAGATTGCTCAAAACCATATCAATCATCTTAAAGATATGATTTCCGATGAAAAGAGTGAAGCCTTTCACGCCTTTGATGCATTCCATAAGGAATTAAAGAACAACGTCAACAGTGAAATCAAGCAAGAGGAAGCGATTGAGATGTTAGCGCAACATCTTGTCACGCGTCCCGTGTTTGAAGCTTTATTT
>NZ_JBHIRO010000057.1:0-2062 GCF_042197165.1 Bartonella sp. AA23NXGY
CGTGTTGAGATCAACTGGTCAGACAATCCGAAGTTTCCCAAGATCTTGAATGAAGCGCGGCTTGATGATCTGAGAAATCGTCCAGAGACCTATAAGCATATCTGGGAAGGGGCTTATCTTACAGCGGTTCAAGGCGCTTATTATCAAAAGGAAATGTTGGCAGCCGAGCAAGAGGGGCGGATAGGGCGTGTTGCTCGTGACCCTTTAATGCAAATACGCGCCTTTTGGGATATTGGGGGGACAGGCGCCAAGGCAGATGCCACGGCGATATGGATAGCGCAATTTGTTGGCAGAGAGATCAGAGTGCTTAATTATTACGAAGCACAGGGACAACCGCTATCAGAGCACATAGGCTGGTTACGTCAGAATGGCTATGAGAAGGCATTGATGGTTTTGCCTCATGACGGTGCGACCAGAGACCGTGTGCACAATGTGAGTTTTGAAAGTGCTTTAAATGATGCGGGCTTTGAAACACAGGTTGTTCCCAATCAGGGAGCAGGGGCGGTTAAGATGCGTATAGAGGCGGTGCGGCGTATTTTACCTTCAGTTTGGTTCAATGAAGAGACGACCGTAGCAGGGCGCAAAGCACTGAATTGGTATCATGAGAAATGGGATGAGAAGCGTGGCATTGGTTTGGGAGCAGAGCATGATTGGTCCAGTCATGGGGCAGATGCCTTTGGATTGATGTGCGTGGCTTATGAAGAACCTCCGACGATACAAAAGCGACCAGCTTATAGCGGCAGAACGGAATATGAGAGTACCTCATGGATGGCAGAATGATGTATGATGAAGAGCATTTAGATAAAGAAAGTAACGCATCAGATTTGTCGACAGAAGGCTTATTTCGCAAGCTTGTGAGTTGGTACAAAGAAGATGTGGAGCATGTGAATAAATGGCGTGAACATGCGCGGGAGGATTTTCGTTTTTACAATGGTGATCAGTGGAATGAGGCTGATTTAGCGGCGTTAAAAGAGCAACGCCGCCCCGTTATGACCTTTAATCGTATTGCTCCGCTTGTGAATGCCGTTGTGGGGTCAGAACGCAACAATAAGCGAGAAGTGCAGTTTATTCCCCGTCAAGTAGGGAAGGCATTGCCTAGTGAATTGCTTACTGGTGCGGCAGAATGGTTTCGGGACATGGCGCATGCAGAATACGCTGATAGTGATGCTTTCCAAGATGCCGTTATCTGCGGCATGGGGTGGACTGATACCCGCCTTGATTATGAAAATAGCTTTGATGGTGAACCGGTCATTACGCGTTTAGACCCGTTAAAGATGGTTTGGGATAGCGCGGCAGTGCAACCGAATTTAACCGATGCACAACGCATGTGGTATGTAGATCGCAAGCCCTTGGAAGTAGCTAAGCAGATGTTTCCCAAATCTCATTGGACAGAGCTGAGTGCAGATTGGGCTCGTGATGGGGTTGCTTATGAGGGCATTCATCATAATGATCTTGAAGCTTATAATGATGAGAAGGGCATTGATGTTGAAAACGGTCGACGGATGATCACACTTGTTGAATGCCGTTGGTTTGAAAGCGAGAGGTATTACAAAGCGCCCGATTTAAGCACTGGAGAACTTCGTGATTATAGCGAGGAAGAATTTAAGCAGCTCCAGTGCATGATGCACGATATCCAAGGGGCAGCTTTCAATAAAAAGGTTGTAAGACGTGCTTTTTTAGGGAGAAAATTGCTTGAATCCCCCGATCAACCTTTGGTTCCAGCGGGTCAATTGGGTTGGGAGTGTATAACGGGGTATTTTGACAAGATAGAACGGCAATTTTATGGGGTTGTGCGTCCTACAAAAGACCCACAACGGTGGGCGAATAAGTACTTTAGTCAAGTTATGTATATCCTTAATAGCCAATCCAAAGGCGGGATAATGGCAGAGAGTGGTGCATTTAAGGATGAGAGAGAAGCAGCAAAAAGTTTAAGCCGATCAGACAGTATTACATGGGTTAAACCTAACGCATTGGCAGGTGGTAAAATACAACCAAAGCCTGTAGCACAGTTTCCAGAGGGCTTTTTCCAGCTGTTTAATGAAGCTAAGGAAGCAATTAATCA
>NZ_JBHIRO010000058.1:0-1922 GCF_042197165.1 Bartonella sp. AA23NXGY
ATCAAAGCGGGTGATGGTGGTTTTAAGATCAACGTTAAAGATAAAACAACGCTGACCGGAGGTATTATTGAAAGCACCGCGCCGGCAGAAAAAAACAGCCTGACCACAGGAAGCATTAGCACCAGTGATATCAGCAACAGTGCGCATGCTCAAGCTAGCAGCCAAGGTTTAAGCATTTCAGCGGGTGGTCCGATGTATCAGGGCAAATATGGTGTCGGGAAAAACATTGCTAAAAATGTCTTAGATCATTCAAAAGCTAAAGATTCAGAGGAAGGATATACCAAATCCGCTATCAGCAATGGCACTATCGTCATTACTGATGAAGCAGGGCAGAAGGCGTTGACAGGACAAGATGTTGAGCAAGCCATAGCCTCCCTTAATCGGGATACTGCTAGCGCCCATAAGGGTGTACAACAGCTCGATGTAGGCAAGCTGGAACAAATCGTCCATGAAAACCGCGAAATGGCAACGCAATTGTTGGAAGAAGGGTTTAAATACAGCGATGACTCCTATAAAACCATGTTTATCAAAGAGCACCCCATTGCCGTGGTCGACCGTGATGAAAAGGGTAATATAATCTATGAAATAGATGCAAATGGGGTACCTATAAGAGACGCTCGTGGACAACCAATACCTCACGCACATTATTTAACGGATGAAGAAAAGCAGCATTTACAAGAGGGTGCTGATGGCAAGGTGCATGTGTCCTTTAATGGCATCTTTACTCCACCAGAGGAAGCCGCTGTTTATGCGGTTCAACATGCGAAGGATAAAAATGAACCGCTTTATTTTGTTGTGTTCCCTCAAGCCGATTCTGCTATTTCAGAACTTCTGGTCGCGGGCTATCAGAAGTTTATGGAAAATAACTTTTGGGGTTTGACCAATTCAACACAAGAAGCAAAAGATTTGGTGTATAGCCATGGTCTTACAGGATTAGAACTTTATGGACATAGTCGCGGGACAATGACATTGGGGAATATGCTGAATTCTTTCAAACAAGAAGGTGTGCACGGTATAGCCGACAACACGAATATCAATTTCTATGGACCAGCCTTTAATGTTTTAGTTGCATCCGGTCTGTTAGGTTATGTGAGTGATGGCAAACAAACCACTATTGGTTTTGATGGGCATAGATATGACTTTGTAAGCCGATGGATTGGCGGCAATGGCTATACTTATGAGACAATACCTGCTGGCAGTAACTGGTGGAAAGAAACATGGAATATGTTCAAAAATCCTTATAATCCTCATACTTGCCTTGGAGATGCGGGTCCAAAATGTCGAGATATATATGGACTTTCCCATCGAGTACAATTCCCTTTAAGGAGGAAAAAATGAAACAAACTTTAAAATTATTAAGCGCTGTAACTTTGTTAAGTATAGCTGGATGTCAGTTTAATAAACCTCCTGCAGGATACTTCACGGTGTGGGAGAAATCAGGAGCAGATCGGCTTGAGGTAAAAAAAGCACTTTTAGAATGTGGAATGCCAGCTCCTTATGATGTATTTCCAGAAAACAGAAATTTAAGCAACAATGCATGGGCAACCATAGAAGCTTGTATGATTCAAGCTGGTTTCCATGATAAATATGATAGGGGGGGGGGCTGGTGTGGAAATCATAAAGCCGAAAACTTGCCCATTTGTCGTCCAGGTGCTGTTGTTCCACAGCGCAGTGTCAAGAAGCGCTTAAATAGCCCGTTTTGTAAAAAACATCCAGAACAATATGAATGCTATCCTTAAGTCTTGCTTGTGATGATCAACAATCCGCCATCCTTGCCTTCTCTTGGAATGGCGGGACTGTTCCCTCAATCCAACATTTCAATATTGTTCACCGTTGTTTTAATGAAGCGGTGACAGGAAATATCAACAGGCTTATGAGCTTTTTTATTGTAAATAAATCCATTGAAAGAGGGGAATAATGAA
>NZ_JBHIRO010000059.1:0-1895 GCF_042197165.1 Bartonella sp. AA23NXGY
ATACAACCAAAGCCTGTAGCACAGTTTCCAGAGGGCTTTTTCCAGCTGTTTAATGAAGCTAAGGAAGCAATTAATCAGGTGACGGGTTTATCACCCGAATTCATTGGTACAAGGGAAGTGACACAAGCGGGTATTTTGGAGGCACAACGACGCCAATCCAGTTTAAATCTGCTTGCTTGTCTGTTTGATGGTTTACGTTTGTATCGCAAAAGGCAGGGTAAGATTATTTTGCACCTTATACAGAATTACTTGTCCGATGGTCGTTTGGTACGGATATCTGGTGAAGAGAATGCGCAATATATTCCATTGACGCGTGAAGAAGTAACGAGTGTCGAGTATGACATTGTTGTCGATGATGCCCCAACCAGCCCGAATGAGAAAGAGCGCACCTTTGGTATCATCACACAGCTGCTCCCATTGCTTCAAAATGCGATTACGCCGGATATTATGCTTGATCTACTTCGTTATTCTCCATTGCCTGCGTCATTGCTTAATCGTGTGAGTGAGAAGATGCAACAGCAGAAAATGGCACAACAAGCCCAACAACAGCAAATGAATCCGGAACAAGAAATGAAGTTGCAGGAAAAGCAGCAAGATATTGCGGCTAAAAGTCAGATGCAACAGATGGATTTACAAGGCAAGCAGATTGAATTGGTCATGCGTCAAAAGAGAGCAGAATTGGAAGCGGAATTGATGCAACAGAAGCATGAGCTTGAACGGGAGCGTATTCTTAATGAACGAGCGCAAAATCAAATCATGCGTGAAAGAGCGGCAACATACAGAGGAAGAAGCATTTGAGAGAGGTTAGAGAATGAATGCAGAAATGAACGAAGCTATGAATGAAGATTACAGAGTTGGAGCACCGGTCTTTGATGATGAGAGCTCTTTTGATGCTGGCACTTATGATGGTGAAACGATTGATAATGATGATGTCACCTCTCCAGAGCCGGTTGCACAGCCCGTTGAAAAACCTTCAGAGATTGTTCCTAGTATAGAACAGCAGCGTATGGAGCAACAAGCCAAACAAGCCCGTGAAGCGCTTGTAAAGTTTTATGAACCCCAATCCCAGACGCCAATGGTTGAAGGTGAAAATGCACCCCCAGACCTACGTGAGGACCCTGTTCGTTTAGTGGCGTGGATGCTAGATAAGATTCAAAAGCAAGATGCGTATATTAGGGAACAGAAAGAAGCGCTAAGACAAGCTGAGGAACAGCAGCAGCATGATATACGTCTTGGTGAATTTTTTAATAATTCTGTTAAGTCGTTTCAAAATAAATCCAGTGATTTTGATGCCGCGGCAAATTTTCTTTATGAGGCACGCGCAAAGGAATTGAGTTCTTGGTCATCACTTTATCCTGAGTATGGACAACAAAACACAATAGATGCGATTATAAGAGATCAATTGCATGCTCTTGTAGCGACTTGTGCACAAAGAGATCTCAATCCGGCAGAAGAGATTTATAGAATAGCGCAAAATCTTGGCTATCAGAACCAAGCATTACAAGCGAATAATCAAGTTGCTGCGCTTCAAAGCCGGCAGAATTCTGCGAGAACCTTAACGGCATCTGGTGGAGGGGGCAGTGTTGGACCAATCACTTTAGCAAGCATTGATAGGATGTCAGAAGAAGAATTTGACGCTTGGATATCAAATCCGAAAAATAAAGCAATTTTTCGGCAATTGCATGGTGCTGGTAACGGGTATTAAGAGTGCATTTTTATAGAAATTAGCCTGTTTTATGCAGGGTTATGGTCCGGCTTTTAAGCCGGTTTTTTTTACAGCAAAGAAAGGTAAAATCAATGGCATTAACAACAGTTAGAGCAGATGATCCTCATGCGATAAGCACGTGGTCAAAATTATTAAATACAGAAGTTTCAAAGGCGATACCTATTGCCCC
>NZ_JBHIRO010000060.1:0-1751 GCF_042197165.1 Bartonella sp. AA23NXGY
TGCATACCAAATTGATAGCCTTTTAAAGCAGCCATCAATGCAAATGATCTTGTCTTTCCAGACCCTCGTCCACCCCACGCCGCTCGTACCAAAGCATCCCCATCAAAAATAGGGATAAGTTTTGGTACAATCTTAATCTGTCTTGTCGTCATTCATTGTTAAAGGAGCAATTTCTACACGCGTTATGATCTTAATGGCTCCCCCATCTTCACCTGTTACCTGTAAAGGCAACACCTTACCAAGCAACGCTAAATAAGCAGCGGGGCATTCCATAGCCTGCTTTTCCAAATAAGAGATCAAACCATCCTTGCCAATTTTATTCCCAGCATTCTCAGCAGCCTTAACCACTGCTTCTTTTAAAATGCGCGTCATCTTATTCGGAACGCCTTTGACACGCCCTTGACCTGCCTTTGGTGGTATACGCTTTTTAATGGGTTGTGGAGCCTGATGTGTATTTTCTGATGTCATAAAATACGCCCTCCAGATAATAAAAAACCCCGCATTTGCGGGGATTTTGAACTGTACATTTCCCTCTCTAGACACAATACGCCTAAGTACAGCAATGTCATTAAATACGATTTGCTACAATTTGTCAACATAAAAATAACACATATTGATAATTTCAAAGTGAATCGGTTAAACAGCGCTTATGAATAATTAAGGGTTCAAAATGATGAAATCATTATCCATAACACGCATCATAACATTTATAGCTTTCTTTTTTATATCAGCGCTACCTGCATCAGCGTCATTTGGATTTATAGACAAATTGACGCGTATGTTTACAAGTGTAGATACTATGGAGAAGTATAATAAACTTTACAACAAATACGCGAGTGAATCATATATTGGCTCTACGCATTCTGAAAAGATACTCGAAGCAAAAGAATATGCACACAGACATGGATACACCGAAACTGATTTTATATTGAAACGTCATCTATGGGTTATTTATTGCGGACGCTATGTGAATTTATTGCGGGGTGATTATAATATATTGATGTCACATACGGATCTACCCATGGCTCTACCCAATGTGATAGATCATTTACGCAGGAAATATCTTTGGAAGCCAATGTATTTTATGTGGGCATATAACGAATCAAATAACAGCAAAAATCCAATGATTTATTATGCGAAAGAATTTCTTAAAACTACGAAGGACCCTGAATTTGACTTAGAAGAACAAATTACTGATCTAGTATATAATGTGAGAAACGGTTATTATGAAACGATTGAATTACTAAAGAAACGTTGCAACACCATAGAATGGATATACTATATAATGAAACCGTAATAGAGATTGTCATTTAACGATCAAAATGTTTCTGAAGCACGTTAAGAGCAACCCGCAGTGAATTCACAAGATGTGGTAGCATTTGATCTTCTATAACGAGGTACTGTAGCGCTGCGTAAAGATTGTACTGTCTATAAAGACACTGGGCTTCTTTTAGTGCCTCTTGCATGTTTATAAACTGCTCTGTTGCAAATGCTACCCACTTGTCTCTTGCCTTATCATCAGAAGATGACGGAATTTCATTATAAACAGCACTTGGCAAGCCTTTTGCACACAAATAGTCGTTTCTTATCTGTAGGTACTGTTGCGCGGCATCATATTGCTCTTGAGTAATCACGCCTTGCAAACAAAGCCGCCCGATATAGGTACCAGAAAGTGGATTTTTTGCCTCCTGTAGCGTTAAACCGAAGCGCTTTGCACGCATTTCTATTGCCAATTTATCAACGGCTTCACG
>NZ_JBHIRO010000061.1:0-1719 GCF_042197165.1 Bartonella sp. AA23NXGY
ATAAGGGGTTGGCATTCCACATTCTAATAAGGCTTTTCCTACCTCAGTAAAATCAGTAACACCATTTTTCTCCCACGTAGCTATCTCTCCTGGAGGAGGTTTATCGATATTACATCCAGTTACACCCACCAAAACTATTCCACTTAATAACTTTAAAATGTATTTCATTTTTTACTCCTTGATTTACTTAAAGGAAATTGTTCACGATGAGATGTGCCATAAAACTTTTGGCATTTATAACCCACATCTCCAAGGCAAGTATGGGAGCTTATGGGATTCATGATCACTCTCCACCATTCTTTCCACATGTTACTACCAGTAGGTATTGTCTCGTAAGTATAGCCATTGCCGCCAATAATTCTGCTTACAAAGTCGTATCTATTCCCATCAAAGCCAATAGTGGTTTGTTTGCCATCACTCACATAACCTAACAGACCGGATGCAACTAAAGCATTAAAGGCTGGTCCATAGAAATTGATATTCGTGTTGTCGGCTATACCGTGAACACCTTCTTGTTTGAAAGAATTCAGCATATTCCCCAATGTCATTGTCCCGCGACTATGTCCATAAAGTTCTAATCCTGTAAGACCATGGCTATACACCAAATCTTTTGCTTCTTGTGTTGAATTGGTCAAACCCCAAAAGTTATTTTCCATAAACTTCTGATAGCCCGCGACTAGAAGTTCTGAGATAGCAGAATCAGCTTCTGGGAACACCACAAAATAAAGCGGTTCATTTTTATCCTTCGCATGTTGAACCGCATAAACAGCGGCTTCCTCTGGTGGAGTAAAGATGCCATTAAAGGACACATGCACCTTGCCATCAGCACCCTCTTGTAAATGCTGCTTTTCTTCATCCGTTAAATAATGTGCGTGAGGTATTGGTTGTCCACGAGCGTCTCTTATAGGTACCCCATTCGCATCTATTTCATAGATTGTATTGCCATTTTCATCACGGTCGACCACGGCGATGGGGTGCTCTTTGATAAACATGGTTTTATAGGAGTCATCACTGTATTTAAATCCTTCTTCCAACAATTGCGTTGCCATTTCGCGGTTTTCATGGACGATTTGTTCCAGCTTGCCTGCATCGAGCTGTTGTACACCTTTATGGGCGGTGGCAGTATCCCGATTAAGGGAGGCTATGGCTTGCTCAACATCTTGCCCTGTCAATGCCTTCTGCCCTGCTTCATCAGTAATGACGATAGTGCCATTGCTGATAGCAGATTTGGTATATCCTTCCTCTGAATCTTTAGCTTTTGAATGATCTAAGACATTTTTGGCAATGTTTTTCCCGACACCATATTTGCCCTGATACATCGGACCACCCGCCGAAATGCTTAAACCTTGGCTGCTAGCTTGCGCATGCGCACTGTTGCTGATATCACTGGTGCTAATGCTTCCTGTGGTCAGGCTGTTTTTATCTGCCGGCGCAGTGCTTTCAATAATACCTCCGGTCAGCGTTGTTTTATCTTTAACGTTGATCTTAAAACCACCATCACCCGCTTTGATGCCTGATTGTTCCACAACACTATGATAATCACTAGAGGATTTATCCTTGTTCAAGGAAATATTGGTTGTGGCTGTACCATCCTTTTCTCGGCTATTATAACCAATGGAAACAGAGTTTTGCTTGCTGGAACTTTGTCCCGTATCACTGCGGCTGGTAATGGCAAAATCACCCCCTACTTCCATTTCTACACGCTCTCCAGAAACCACG
>NZ_JBHIRO010000062.1:0-1665 GCF_042197165.1 Bartonella sp. AA23NXGY
TCCCCCCAATAATTGGAGCTTGCACGCAACAAAATTCCTTCTCCAGGGCGCCAACTCTCTAGCTGATAAGGACCAACGCAAGCAGAATGGCTTGCCAAATACCGGTTTCCCATATCACCATTTTTTTCGTGTTTCATGAGTGTCTCACGATCAAGCAAAGCAAGAGTACGACTAGTGGCAAAATGGCTAAGAATGAGCTCTGCTGGATAAGGTTTATCAAATTTCATCACCACCGTTTTGTCGTCCGGTGCTTGAAAAGCCTCATCAACGTTTTGTTCTGTAATCCCATATTCATTAAATGTCGCCGCAGTAGCCATCTTCAATTGAACAACCCGCTTCATACCCCAAACAAGATCATTGGCATTCGCAGGACGACCATCATTGAACTTTAAACCATCACGCAAGTGAAAAGTAATCACCGTACTCTGATCATCACTTGAAACATCCCAACTCTTCGCTAAAGAAGGAACCATTTTAGCAGCATCATCTGTAGCAGAAACGACTAAATTATCACAAACATTAACAAGAACTTCATTACCATAACGGTCATTGATTTGTGCGGGATCAAATGTACTTATTGTATCAAGATTCCAAGCCATCACAAGCGTATCGGCAGGTGTTTTCGCTGAAACTTGTTGCACAAACATCCCCATTGCAAGAACAGCAGAAACAAAAGAACTGCCCTTTTTCAATATTTTTCTTTTCCCGTTCATAGAATTTTCCTTTTAAGATTTAAGGTTATTGTATAACTTCTCATGTGACAACATGCAAAAATGATAAGATCATGCTTAGAAAACACGCCTCCTAGAGGTAAAATATCAAAATCTCTAAAAGCAGCAGCCACTTTTCAAAAGCTCCTTCCCTCCCAAATACGTATAGAACAAACGAACATATGCAACGCAAAACGATCTGATTAAAATGAAGCTATCACGCACAATAGCACACGACATCACGGCACTTATAATTCAGAGCATATCAGACCAAAATCCTTCCTTGCTTCATTAAAAAGATTTCTTTTTCAAGTTTCTTCTTGCGATTTTCTAAAAAGTATCATCAAAGCGCTACTCTAATTGCTTCAAAAGCCTCAAAACAATTTGATATTTTGATGATCCTGAATAAATTTTTTCGTAACCATTTTCACCCTTCTTCAGAAGAAAATTCGAACTTTATTATAACTCCGTATCAAATAACAGCTTCGAACCTATAGATTATCATATTTTAAGTCATAAGGAATGTAACCTGAGGTATGAGAAGAGTAGCTTGATGTTTCCCCGCGTACCCGCATACAACAGTTTTTCTCACCAAAACATTTTATAAAGTCCCCATTTTTTCAGAAACACTAAACTTTGCTTTATTCGTTACACCTGTCTTTTGCAACAAACAAATTTATTACTTTCTATACATATAAATTGAAACATCAAATATTAATATCTATACACGTAGAATTTATCGAGATAAATAACCTCTCTTCCCAATAGAATGTTTTGAAACAAAATTCTCTACACAACATAGTAATCCATTCCCGATAGAATTCAACGTATTGCAAAGTATTAAAGAGCTTTGCAATACATCAAATATATCATGACCATGTTTTTTATATTTTATAAACTTGATACCTTCTTATTTTTCAATTGCACTATAAAAAATACGTGGTGCACTATTCCA
>NZ_JBHIRO010000063.1:0-1639 GCF_042197165.1 Bartonella sp. AA23NXGY
TACAATAAAAAAGCTCATAAGCCTGTTGATATTTCCTGTCACCGCTGCTTAAAACAACGGTGAACAATATTGAGATGATTGGTTGAGAAAACAATCCCGCCGTTCCAAGCAAAGGCAAGGATGGCAGATTGTTGATCATCACAAACAGCAAAACTTAAGGATAGCATTCATATTGTTCTGGATGCTTTTTACAAAAAGGGCTGTTTAAGCGCTTCTTGACACTGCGCTGTGGAACAACAGCACCTGGACGACAAATCGGGAGATTTTCGGCTTTATGGTTTACACACCATCCCCCCCCCCTTTCATCTTTATAGCGGAAACCTGATTGAACCATACAAGCATGAATCGTTGCTATTGCATTGTTGCTTAAATTTCTGTTTTCTGGAAATACATCATAAGGAGCTGGCATACCACATTCTAATAAGGCTTTTCCTATTTCAGTAAAATCAGTAACACCATTTTTCTCCCACGCGCTCAAATACCCCCCAGGAGTTTTATTAAACTGACATCCTGCAATACCTAACAAAGTTACAGCACTTAATAATTTTAGAGTTTGTTTCATTTTTTACTCCATGATTTACTTAAAGGAAATTGTTCACGATGAGATGAGCCATAATTATAGCGACATTTTGGACTCGCATCTCCAAGACAAGTATGGGGACTTATGGGATTCATGACCATTCTCCACCATTCTGTCAAAACGTTACTACCAGCAGGTATTGTCTCATAAGTATAGCCATTGCCGCCAATAATTCTGCTTACAAAGTCATATCTATGCCCATCAAAGCCAACAGTGGTTTGTTTGCCATCACTCACATAACCTAACAGACCGGATGCAACTAAAACATTAAAGGCTGGTCCATAGAAATTGATATTCGTGTTGTCGGCTATACCGTGAACACCTTCTTGTTTGAAAGAATTCAGCATATTTCCCAATGTCATTGTCCCGCGACTATGTCCATAAAGTTCTAATCCTGTAAGACCATAGCTATACATCAAGTCTTTTGCTTCTTGTGTGGAATTAGTCAGACCCCAAAAGTTATTTTCCATAAACTTCTGATAGCCCGCGACTAGAAGTTCTGAGATAGCAGAATCGGCTTCTGGGAACACAACAAAATAAAGCGGTTCATTTTTATTCTCCGCATGTTGCTCTGCATAAACAGCCGCCTCATAGGGTGTTGTAAGAATACCATTGAGGAAAAAATGAACCTTGCCATCAGAACCTTTTTGTAAATTCTGTTGTTCTTCATCCGTTAAATAATGTGCGTGAGGAAACAATCCCGCCATTCCAAGCAAATGCAAGGATGGCGGATTGTTAATCATCACAAACAGCAAAACTTAAGGCTGGCATTTGCGACTATTTTTATATTTTTTACAAAAAGGGCTGTTTAAGCGCTTCTTGACACTGCGCTGTGGAACAACAGCGCCTGGACGACAAGCCGGAAGATTCTTTCCTTGAAAATTCTCACACCACGTTCCTGCCTCTGTATCTTTATAGCGGAATCCTGATTGAACCATACAAGAATCAATAAACGCCTTTTTATTTAAACTTAACTTTCTATTTTCTGGATCAGTATCATAAGGGGTTGGCATTCCACATTCTAATAAGGCTTTTCCTACCTCAGTAAAATCAGTAACA
>NZ_JBHIRO010000064.1:0-1639 GCF_042197165.1 Bartonella sp. AA23NXGY
TTACCAATGGGTTTATTTGCCTCAAAATGGACCGTACAGAAGCGTTTTTAATTTCAATGTGGTTTTTATCACAAAATCTTTAAATCGCTCTGTACGGTGCCTTTCTGCCAATTTAAACGCATATCTATTCTCAAAATCATCAGCAAACTTCACTACTTTGCTGTTTATCATTCAATGCTTTTAAATGCGATTTCATGACTGATGCTCCCGAAAAAAGCTCTGCTTTCAAATTTCTGCAATACTCTGCAAGCTCTGCTCCTGTTGGCATAAAGGTTTTCGATAATCCTTTTGCTTTTCCGCATATGATATCCTTAACAGCCTGCTTTAGAGCGTATTCTGAAGCATCTGATAAGGCTATGCTGTAATTTAAAGCGATAACATTAGGGTCTATATTTGCCGGTATTTTTAGACCAGAAAGCAAATAAGCAGCCGCCTCGATATGTTCAACCGTAACTTTCCGTGAAAGCAGTGCTTGTAAGCGATTACAGTCTTGCAAAACTTGCGCTTTCTCCTCCAGCGTCAACGGCTTTCCATGCATAGAGGTTGGAGGATACACACTCCGGTCCACTCTCTTGGCAAGTGCTTGCAAATGAACTGATAGCCTCTGTATCTCTGCTGCATTCTGATCCATAAGAATCGCTAGTGGTGATTGCTGCTTTGAGTGTACTGAAGCTTTGTGAAAGGCTGTTTGTGAAGTTATTTGTTGAGAGCTTATAGCGTTCGTTTGCATATCGTTTCTCCTGTTCTAATTTCTTGGCGAGCGTTCCATTCTGGTTAATAATCCAACCACACCAAGCACTTTGCCAATCGCGATTGTTTGCATTTCGACATGGGTTGGCTTTCCAATGAAGTTTAAATCTTTCGAATTCTAATAACGCCTCATCCTGCGTTAAGCCTTTATCGATTGCGTATTGCAAATCAGGTTCAAAATCTTCTGGTACGCTTCCAAGTTCTTTTTTCCCCTTACTTCGCTTGGCTTTCTTAGGAACGCTTTCTTGCTCGTGAATGATTGATTGGTTGGTTTGCTCTGATTGGCTTTCAACATCACACTCGATTGGCTCGTCAACCAAATCGATTGTTTCTAAATCTTCAAAATCAATTTCTTTTTTTAATAAAACGTTAGTTTTATTTTTTTTATATATGTTAATGTTATTGTTAATGGCATTGCGTTCGCATTGCGCAACACTATGCGCATCGTATGCGCTCTGCATGCAATCCGCATATGCGTTTTCTTTTATATGATTATTGTCATTTTTACCTTTTGTTTTATGCCATCTAGAATGAGCTGCTTTTGTTGCTGCTTCTGATTTCTCTTTGCTATCATTTAATTCTAATTCAACATCTGGGTTCCACAACCGACCATCTTCTAAACAAATGATATGTCCAGTTTCTAATAAAAGATCTAATGCCTTCTGAAATTTTTTTACTGAGCAGCCAGCCAATAAAGATAACACTTTAAAATTATTCGTAAGCGGCTCTCCTGTGCGAAGCATTTGAAAGCGCAACTTAACATATATGAAACCTTCAAAAGCTGGCAAATATGCAAGATCAAGTAGCCACTTGTCTGCAAAAAGCCTCGTCCATGGCAACTTAGTTGACATACTTCACCTCCCTTTCTTTATTATTATTGCAAGTGAAA
>NZ_JBHIRO010000065.1:0-1596 GCF_042197165.1 Bartonella sp. AA23NXGY
TGCATACCAAATTGATAGCCTTTTAAAGCAGCCATCAATGCAAATGATCTTGTCTTTCCAGACCCTCGTCCACCCCAAGCCGCTCGTACCAAAGCGTCTCCTGTAAAAATCGGTATAAGTTTTGGTACAATCTTAATCTGTCTTGTCGTCATTCATTGTTAAAGGAGCAATTTCTACACGCCCTATGATCTTAATCGCGCCCCCATCTTCCCCCGTCACTTGCAAGGGCAAGATCTTCCCAAGCAACGCTAAATAAGCCGCAGGGCATCTTATTGCCTGCTTTTCGAGATAAGAGATTAGCCCCTCTTTCCCATACTTATTGCCTGCCAATTCAGCAGCTTTAAGAATAGCCTCTTTCAAAAGGCGTGTATTCTTATTGGGTACACCTTTGACACGCCCCATTCCTGCCTTAGGGGGTTTATATTTTTTCTTTGTTTGAGAAATCTGTTCTGTATTTTGTGATGTCATAAAATACGCCCTCCAGATAATAAAAAACCCCGCAAATGCGGGGATTTTGAACTGTACATTTCCCTCTCTAGACACAATACGCCTAAGTACAGCAATGTCATTAAATACGATTTGCTACATTTTGTCAACACAAAAATAACACATATTGATATATTTGAAGAGAATCTGTATAAAGCGAAGATGCAACAATGAAAAACAAGATAAAATCTAATGTTATTATCGTATTTAAAGAAAATTTCCTTATTCGGAATAATAAGTATCTTATTCACTAGTCATGTAAGTAGTCAACCATTAACAAAACATGTTTCTTCGGAATCTCCATGCCCAAAGGGGCAAATTGCCGTTTTTCGTGATCTACAAAAACGGTCCTCTTTTATTACTTGTATTTCAGAAGGAATGTTGGATTATATTTATAACGACATCCCTAAAGAAATCTCTACAGGTCCATTTAGAATAATTTCTATAGAGGCAAACAACTATCTTCGTATACTAAGACGTTATTTTAATAAAAACAATAGAATAGAATGGTTTGTAATAGGCTTCATAATAATCACCATAATGTCTCTTCCGATTAACATACTCTGGCGATTTAGATTAAAGATTTCTGCGTTTTTATTTGCAATAATGACCGCCTTAGTTATTATTGCAATACCATATATATATGGATATATATATCTTTCACATCTACTTTTTTGAAAAGTACTTCTGAAGCGCATTAAGAGCAACGCGTAATGAATTCACAAGGTGTGGTAGCATTTGATCTTCTATAACGAGGGACTGTAACGCAGCATGAAGATTATACTGTCTATAGAGGCATTGGGCTTCTTTTAGTGCCTCTTGCGTGTTTATAAACTGCTCTGTTGCAAATGCTACCCATTTATCTCTTGCTTTGTCATCAGTAGATGATGGCATTTCGTCATAAATCGCATTAGGCAAGCCTTTTGCACAAAGGTAATCGTTTCTTATCTGTAGGTACTGTTGCGCGGCGTCATATTGCTCTTGTGTAAGCACGCCTTGTAAACAAAGCCGCCCGATATAGGTACCAGAGAGCGGATTTTTTGCCTCCTGTAGCGTTAAACCGAAGCGCTTTGCACGCATTTCTATTGCCAATTTATCAACGGCTTCACG
>NZ_JBHIRO010000066.1:0-1567 GCF_042197165.1 Bartonella sp. AA23NXGY
ATCTTTGCATCACCCGTTGCATTGTAGACTTCTTGCGTGTCTGGTTTACCAGAACCTATATGCAATGTTTGGTAATGCTCTTCTGTTGGTTTCTCAAAAACAATGGAGCTGTTATCGAGATTAAGCACAGAAACATCAGAACGAGATCTTTGAGCGATATCAAGCAGATTGCCATCATCATCTTTTTCGTTTTTGCTGATTTTCAACGTCCATGTTGTATCGTTTTTCAGATCAAAGCGTACATTTCTGTCTTTAGCAATATTTGCTCTGCCTTCTAGAGTAGACTGATCAGTGCTTAAGGTGAAGGTGCCGTTGGAGATCGCTTTAACCTCTTTACCATCCCACAAATCTTTATCTTTCCATGACGTTTTGTCCCAAGCAATACCATTTCCTAGTAAAACATCGGCATGGACCTCTGATTTTTTAAGATTGACTGTGCCGATTGATGGAGCTGTAGTATCTTCGATACTTTTTTCAACAACAGCTCCAATGAAAATTCCTGTGCCATTTTCAGCATGAAGCTCTGCATTGGTCAGATTGATCTCATTACTATGATATTTTTGTGGATCATGCGAGCCATTTGGATTATCATCGGAGAAAGTTGCGAATTGTAAACCGGCAACTTCTGCTGTGGCAGAAACATCTGTCAGATCAATATGTCCGCCATTTATTACAACCAGCGCAGCCATTTTTGCTTCTATTTTATTTTTCTTCCCATTCTGAGGAGCGTCGGATTGGGTATCTAGACCTTTAGAATTAGTATCAATAGCGCCATTAATCATCTTAATTGTGCCATCTTCACCAGTAGCGAGACCAATACCAACATTTTGAATAGTTGTTTTGCCATTTAATTCAACTATACTATCGGCCTCCCAAGTGCTTATACCAACGGTTTCTTCTTCGGACTCACCACCAATTATTGTTAAATCTCCGGTAATGATTTTACTCCCATCATCTGCATAAAGACCTTCATCAAAATTTTGAATGGTTGTTTTGCCAGTTAACTGAATTTCACTCCCAGAGCCCGATGTCCATACACCAGATCGTGCTTCATTGGGGTTATCATTAATTGCTTTACCACTGACTATTGTTAAATCTCCGCTAACGATTTTGCCACCATTAAAGGCTCTAAGACCGACAAAAACTTTTTCAATGGTTGTATGACCCTTTAATTGAACTTCACTATTGGGATCAATGGCTATTATACCAGAAGTACCGTATTCTTGGTTTTCATAAGCAGTTATTGTTAAATCTTCGCTGGTGATTTTACCACCTTTTTCTGCTCTCAGTCCATCTCTAACTTTTTCAATGCTTGTTTTGCCTTTTAATTCAATTATGCTTCCAAAGCCATTGGCATTTGCACCGTTTCCGAAGTTATTGGTTGTTAGAGTAACATCCGTAATTTCAATACGTCCACCATTTTCTGTAAGTAATGCGCCTTCATGTCCATTCCAATTTCCTCCTATGACAGCTCCTCCTTTCATTGTGATCTTGGATTCTATACCATCTGCATGGAGTGCATTACCCTTAGATGATGCGACTGTAACATTGTTGTTTAAAGTAATGA
>NZ_JBHIRO010000067.1:0-1447 GCF_042197165.1 Bartonella sp. AA23NXGY
GCAGATGATCCTCATGCGATAAGCACGTGGTCAAAATTATTAAATACAGAAGTTTCAAAGGCGATACCTATTGCCCCCCTTATAGGCAAGGGTTCAAACAGCATTATTCAACTTAAAACTGAAACACAGAAGGGCAGAGGGGATTGTGTTACATTTAGCTTACGTACACAGCTTTTGGGACGGGGAGTTACCTCAGGACAGACGCTTGAGGGGAATGAAGAGGCATTACAATTCCTTCATGACAGACTATATATTGACGAGCTTTCGCATGCAGTTCGTGTAGAAAATGAAGGTAGTATAGCGCAACAACGTACAACGTTTGATTTGCGTGACGAAGCAAAAGATGGCTTAGTTGATTGGTATGCAGATCGCTTAAGCTTGATGTTTTTCATTCAAGCTTGCGGATATACAGCAAGGACGCTCTCTTTTGAAGATCGTATGATAGATATCGAGAATGTGCATTATGGATTTAATGAACCTCTGGCACCAAGCAGTAAGCGAATTATCCGTCCAGATGGTAAAACCAAGGATGAAGATCTCAGTGAAGCGCCAAAACACAGCTTTAGTTTGAAGCTTATTGACGAAGCTGTAAAAATGGCGAAACTTGCTAATCCCAAAATTCGACCAGTACGTGTGAATGGGGAGAGTGTTTATGTTCTCTATTTGCATCCAACACAAGTGATGCAATTGCGCACCAATACAGAGACTGGACAGTGGCTTGATATTCAGAAAGCTGCTTACACAGGCTCTCGTGCGCAAAACCCAATCTTTGATGGTTCTTTAGGCATGTATAATGGTGTGATTTTACGTGAATCTGAACATGTCACTCATGGGGTTAAATCTACCGATCATACAGCGAAAAAAAGTGTGCGTCGTGCTGTTTTTCTTGGAGCACAAAGTATCGTTATGGCTTTTGGAAATAATCGCAATGTCAATCGCTATAAATTGGTGGAAGAGCATTTCGACTATCAACGTTACTATGGTTTGTCTGCGAAAACACTGATTGGCATGAAGAAAACCCGTTTCAAATTTCCAAATAGCTCTCAAGCAGCGCAAGATTTTGGAACGATTGTTATCCCCACCTACAGTGGTGAACCTGATAATTAATCATAGGGAGGAAGCAAGACATGGCAGATCAATTACCACCTCCACTACAGGGGAGAAATCTTCACACCCAACAGGTGAGTTTCTTACGTTTGAATATCTCGCATAAAGATAAGCATCTCACAACGAAAATAGGGATATTACCTCGTGGCGCTTTGATCACTTCGATGAAGGCTTTTGTCAAGACCGCGTTTTCTGAGGCAAAATTAAAGATAGGCAGCACCTATGGAGGCAATGAGTTCAGTGAAAAAGACATCAAAGCCCAGGGCACGCAAGATTTTACGCCAACAGATCAAAAGTCTTTTGTTGCAGATGATAAGGAGATGACCCTTTATGCAACACG
>NZ_JBHIRO010000068.1:0-1389 GCF_042197165.1 Bartonella sp. AA23NXGY
GGGAGACCTTTTACTTTAACGAAAGCCGTGATGTGGTGTTTGAGACACGGGCGGGACAAGGTGTTTATGATGCAAGCACTACCCGCCCTATTGAAACAGCTGTTAAAATAAAAAACGTTTATCTGAGTTCGATAACATATTATGCATAAAAAACCAATAAAGTCAATAGGTTGTGTGAAATTATTTTATATGAATCCACTTAAGAATCCACACTTTTATGCATGATTCATTTGATCATTTTTTATATAAGATTGCCATGCATGAATAGACCATAAAAAGCAAATCATGATACAAATATTATAACGCATGTGTGCATTCAAATGAAATGAAAAGCAGCTATCATTCATAACAGTTTATAAATCTTATGATACGTTTTTATCACAGTACAAATCACATTGTTTAAAATTTAGTTGTTTGGAATTATCGATAACATACGTTTAAAGATCACATCTTGTTTTAATGATTGGATTGTTAATCGCATGATAAAAACAAAATTAACGGTCCCCAAAATTGGGGAGCGCAAAATCTAAAGATGTTATAGTATCCTATAAGAAAGTAATCATTTAAAACTTTTATAAGCTTATAGGTTTAATTTATAAAGATTGCATAAAAGGATTTAAAGACAAGATCACTTTTAAAACGCTTTCTAAAAGTTTAGAAAATGATAAGTAATCAGCATAAATATAATATCATGACATATAGAATGAAAATCACAATGTTATGTCTTATGAAATCAAAAGCTTTTTAATGATATAATGCAAGCAAGAAAAATTTAAAACCATTGTAACATCATAAGGCATGGGATTTTACTCAATTTTGAGTCAAAAGCTGTAATATTTAAAGAATGCTCTATTCTAAGATAACGAGCTCGAATTTGAGCTGGTTGATTTTGCCAACTCAAAATTGAGCCGGCTAATATTTAAAGAAATTATCTTTTAATGAAAAGTACAAATACGCTTATGAGAACCTCTTTAAATGCACGTTTAAACGTTTGAAACATAAAATGAGATCTTTATAAGAAACGTTAAAACTTTTTTTTATAACAGTTATAACTTAGTTATCATTTGCTCTTAAAAACGTTTCATTTATGAGAAAACTAAGATTTAGCTTTCACAGCAGAGCAAAATCTTGAAAACCTTACACTTTATAAAAGCGTTTGTTTATTTATCTTATGAAAATCTGCTTTTAAAAACCAATGATCGTAAATATAAAAAGAACGTTTTTTACATATATTTATTGAATATGCATTTGCTTTTGATTGGATTGTTAAACCTACCAAGCGTTTTAATTTGTTTAATAGCCATAACAAGCGTTTATAGGCTCTCTCATTCAAAAGAGTGATTAAAGATCATACGCATCATTTACATTCCTTTTGATAAGTTTTCATAT
>NZ_JBHIRO010000069.1:0-1379 GCF_042197165.1 Bartonella sp. AA23NXGY
TCGTCAAAGTAACGTAGGTTGGATACTGCTAGACCAACGGCGGCTGCTTGCCTTGCCTCTTTCCGTACGCTCTTAATGTCATAACTTAAAATATTAAACTTCATATCTGTATATCGGTCAGACCGATCAACAGCATCATCAATGGCATTAATAACAATATTATCCACCCGACTATCCGTATATTTTTTTGCATCATCGAGAACAATTTTCATCTGTTGCTGAGTGTAATCATGTAGTTGACCACCATTCACAGCTTCTTTCGAACCTTGTTCAATGCGACCATTGGCAACATTATCAATCATAACAGGTTCACTTTCGTTGCCACCTTTTAGAGTGATCTTATTGGTTTTTTTACCATCAGCATCTTTATCATAGTTAACTGCACCATCAGAAAGATTATTAACCGTGTTCTCAATATTATCAACTCTGTCTTCAATATTGAAAACCGTTTCACCAATATTCGTAACCGTAGTGGAAATATTGTCGACTCTGTTTTCAATATGCTTAATATCTTTTTCAACGCCAGTGATACGTTCGTTGGTTTCCCAAAGCTGTCCACCATTGACTGCATCTTTTGAACCTTCTGCAATTTTACCATCTGCTACATTGATAATCTTACTTGGTTGACCATCATGGCTAGCGTCATAAGCTTTTTTCTGCTCATTCCAATTTAAACCATTGGACGAGACATTGTTTTCAACACTTTGAATACGGTCGTTTATCTTAGACATACTCTCACTTACGCCGTCAAAAGCACTGGCAACGTTATGATAATCCTTCTTTTCACCAGAGCTCCCGTCAGCCTTGAATTGTGCTATCTTGAAAGTAGGAGCAGTCCATTCTCCATTATTATAGCCAGCGCCACCACCAAAATATGCAGCAAGCTGATTACTCATCAAATAAAGTTGCGAACCATTTATAGCATCGGTTGAATCTTCAGAAATATCTCCATTAGCAAGAAACTTAATTTTGCTATTTTCTTTGTCTGCTCCATGCTGTGCTACAAATGCCTGCTCATCATTGCTCCACAACAAAGCATCCCCTTTGACTTCTTGTGTAATATCATTGATTTTTTGTGTAAAATTATTGACCACATTCGTGAGATGACTATTCACACTCTTCACATTTGCATCGAGACCACTCAAAGCTGAGCCAACATCATGATAATTGGCTTTTGCCACCTGACCATCTTCAACAATAACAGATAAACTATAGTTTGGTCCTTTAAAAGCACCATTTTCGAACGAGGCACCACCACCAAAATAATTTGCTATATCTCCAGATATTTTATTAATTTGGTTCCCATTGATCGCATCATGCGAATCTTCAGCAATTTTCCCATCTTTAACATTATGGAGGGAAACGGGTGCTGTAGTCTT
>NZ_JBHIRO010000070.1:0-1361 GCF_042197165.1 Bartonella sp. AA23NXGY
TTTCACTTGCAATAATAATAAAGAAAGGGAGGTGAAGTATGTCAACTAAGTTGCCATGGACGAGGCTTTTTGCAGACCAGTGGGCAATTGTTGTTGATTATTTGCCTGCTGTAGAGGGCAATATCTATATGCGATTACGGTTACGTATGTTGCGTACTGGTGAACCTCTTTTTTATAATATTAAAGTTTTATCTCATTACACTGGTTATTCAGTGAAGAAGTTTGAAGCGGCACTGAATGTTTTGCTTGAAGAAGGATATCTCATTCGTTTAGCAGATGGTCGCTTGTGGAATTTAGATGTTGAGGAAGAACTCAATAACTCTAATGAGAATTTAGATAAAGCTTCGGAAAAGGCTTCAAAAGCAGCAAAAGCTAGATGGGATAAAAACAAAGATAAAAGTAATGATGATGCACGTGCAATGCATGAGCAATGCACAAGCAATGCATACGCAATGCACGAGCAATGCTTGGAAATGCACAATAACATTAACAATAACAATAACAAAAAAAATAAAAATATTATTTTATCAAAAAGAGAAATTGATTTTGAAAATTTAGAAACAAACGATTTGGTTGACGAGCCAATCGAATGTGATGTTGAAAGCCAATCAGAACAAATCAAAACGATAGAAACCAAACAACCAATCATTCACGAGCAAAATACCAACACTTCAAACGAAGTTAACAACCGATGGCAAATTAACGAAGCGATGATTGCGAAATTGCCTTCACGAAAAGTTAAAAAGGTTGGAAAACAACTTTCAGAAATCGTTGATAAGATAATGCCTGCTTATTTTCCAGAGAAAGCAAACTTTTTTGAAGGAACAAAGAAAATAAGGGAAAAACAAGAAGTTGAAAGAATACTAGAAGATTTCAAACCCGATTTTCAATACGCAACTGAACAAGGATTAACGCATGATGAAGCCTTATCAGAATTTGAAAAATTTGTACGCTTTTCAAAAACCAATCCATGTCACAATGCAAATGAACGCGATTGGCAAAGCGCTTGGGATAATTGGATTACGCATCCAGAATATGGATTGGTAATTAAGAAACACAAAAAATCAGAAGTGAAAAAACTATATGAAAGCGCATGTTATAAACCACCGTCAAACAATTTCGCAAATAACCTTTCAGAAAGCTTCAATCAACTTGCAACAGCGATCTACGCTTAAAGACACTTATGGATCCGAAAAAACAGCAAAGTAGTGAAGTTTGCTGATGATTTTGAGAATAGATATGCGTTTAAATTGACAGAAAGGCACCGTACAGAGCGATTTAAATATTTTGTGATAAAAACCACATTGAAATTAAAAACGCTTCTGTACGGTCCATTTTGAGGCAAATAAACCCATTGGTAA
>NZ_JBHIRO010000071.1:0-1349 GCF_042197165.1 Bartonella sp. AA23NXGY
TGCTGCTCTGATGATAACAAAGGCTCTAAAGAAACATGGTCCTTACACTCCAATGCAAACTTATGATGTTGATCAGAACTCAGATAACACATTGATTTATAATGATAATATAGCGTTATTCATATTGAATTAGAATCCCGAATAACGTAAGATTCTCTCATTTCAAATCTGTTTATCTTGAATCAACTAAAACCACTCATTTGTACATAACAAGTGGGATGAGTGTATGGATAAAATTTGTATAAGAAAGGACTAAAAATGGCTCTTATGAACCGTCTTAATGCAAGAGCTGTCGCAACATTGGGAGCTGGCAAATATAATGATGGTGCCGGCTTGTTACTTCATAAGCGTAAAGATGGAGGTGCTCAATGGATTTACCGTTTTACCATTCATGGGCGGCGCCGTGAAATGGGCTTGGGTGCCTTGAGAGATGTCTCTTTAAAACAAGCCCGTGAATTGGCAACTGGGTGGCGCTCTGTTCTTCGTGAAGGTCGTGACCCCATTAAAGAACGCAATAAACAAAAGCGTGAGGCAATAAGTAATCTCCATTATTTAAAAGATATCGCGTTGGATGCTTTTGAAAGCCGTAAAGCTGAACTAAAAGGAGATGGTAAAGATGGGCGTTGGTTTTTACCCTTAAAACTCCATATTCTCCCCAAATTAGGTTGCCTCCCCGTTTCAGAGATTACACAAACAGAGATACGCAATACACTTGCTCCCATTTGGCATACAAAAGCAGCAACAGCTGATAAAGCTCTTACCCGCCTTAATATTTGTCTCAAACATGCGGCTGCTTTGGGTTTGGATGTTGATTTACAAGCAACAGAAAAAGCACGCGCTCTCTTAGGTAAACAACGCCATAAAACGCAAAATTTTCCAGCTATGGATTGGAGAGATGTCCCTGCCTTTTATAAAACACTTTGCGAAGCATCAACCTTAACACAACTGGCTTTGCGTTTGCTTATTTTGACAGGCGTTCGTACCAACCCTTTGTGTCATATTCATAAAGACCAAGTTGATGGCGATATCTGGACAATCCCTGCTGAAAATATGAAAGGTCGACGTGATACTACAGAAGAGTTTCGCGTGCCTCTATCATCAGAAGCATTAGAAATCTTAAAACAAGCGCGCTTGCTTTCTCGCAATGATTTCTTCTTTTCTGCAACCGGTCGGGGTCCCCTCGCTGCAAATTGTATGGCTCAATATATGAGAGACAATAAAATTGAGGCATGCCCCCATGGATTTCGTTCTAGTTTACGTGATTGGCTCGCTGAAACAACCGATGCCCCCTATGAGGTCGCTGAAACTATTCTAAGTCATACAGTTGGCGGCAAAGTAGAGCGTGCCTA
>NZ_JBHIRO010000072.1:0-1277 GCF_042197165.1 Bartonella sp. AA23NXGY
AAACATGTCCATTTACGCACTACATTTTTATACTAAAAACCAAAAGTAAAATTTAAAATCACTTGGTATTCAATTAGGTAGGTATCAAAATGAAAAAAAGTGAAAAAAATAAAAAATACGTATTGACTTTAAGGAAAGGTTCGTTTAGAAAGGCGTCAAGTGTGTAGAAACACTTAGCGAATAGCGGATAGGTTACGATACAGCCTCTCCCATGCCTTTTAAAATACTGACTTTCTTTTATGCTATCATTGGCATATAACGATTTATGTCGGGTGTAGTGTGTTATACAATACCCTTTTTAGGGGAAAGCACACAGCGGACTATTCGCCGTGTTTCTAGCACCCGACGCCCTTATAGGGTGTCAATAGAAACCTTCTTACGAATAGGATTACTAGCATGAAAGCTACAGTTAAAAAGAGAAAACCATCCAAAAAATATGAATTGACTAATGAAATAGATCATATGACTGGTCTCACATTATACCGTATACGCGCCTTAAAAGATTTTGGAGATGTCAAGGCGGGGGATTTAGGTGGTTTTATAGAAAATGAAAGCAACCTATCGCATTATGGTACGTGCTGGGTATATGATAAAGCCCGCGTTTTTCAAAATGCCCGCGTTTCTGGGAATGCAAAAGTAAGAAGCTTTTTTGTAGACGTTTGTGGGAATGCAAAAATTTATGGGAATGCTATTTTTGAAGCTATTTTTATGGGAGGCAATGCGCGTCTTTATGGGAATGCTCATATTAAAGGTGCTGTTGTAATTGAAGGCAATGCAAAGATTTATGATAATGCCTATGTAACTGATCATGCTCATATTTCTGATGATGCCGTCATTTGTGATAATGCTCATGTTGGAGGCAATGCAAAAATAAGCGGTGCTGCTTATATTTGTGATGACGCGCGTGTTTTCGATGATGCCGTTGTATGTGGTGCTCTTATCTCAGGAGATTCTTATGTTCATAGCGCCGCTTCTTTAACAGCAGATGATCATATTTGGAATGAAGCATATCCCGAATTTGGTAGTGAAGATGATTATTATCGTCATGAGTATTATGATGATTTTGAAGACTATTATGATGCTGATCTTGAATCGGAAAATGATGACGATTTAGAATGTGAATTAGAATGTGAAAAAGAAGCTGCTTAATTAAACAATAGGGCGGTGCGGGGGCGCCTCCTTATAACCATTTCATTTAACAATTTGTTTGAATATTAGATTAGGGAGCTACCTATGACCACTAAAACTGTATCCAAAAAATATGAACTTACTAATGA
>NZ_JBHIRO010000073.1:0-1271 GCF_042197165.1 Bartonella sp. AA23NXGY
AGAGATGGCGGTGGGACTGGAGATATTCTCTTTATTGCTCCAAGCGTTATGGTTGATGAGACAACGTCTGTTTTAGCGGCACGAGATTTCGTGATCAAGACGGGGGAGCTTAGAAATAGCGGTCAATTGGCATCGGGGCAGGATTTAGTCTTTAGCGTGACGGGCAATGTGACCAACAACAAAACGGGCTTAATTTATGTGAAGGGCAATGGTGCTTTACAAGTTGATGGGGCTTTGTTGAATGATTTTGGCACTATAATGGCAGAAGGTGATTTATCTTTCACCAATGCAGATGGCAGCGGAAAAAGCCTTTCGCTTGTCAATAAAGCAGGCTTTATTCAAGCTGGTGGAAACTTAAATATCCAAACCAACACCCTGAAAAACGAAGCCGATAGCACGCCCGTCATCACGGAAAAAACCAAATATAGCGATATTTCTTTCGAAAGACCAAAGGGTTCTGATCAACTCAGTGATGGGATGTTATATCAAGATGGTCCCAACCTTTGGGGAAAGGGTCACTTTGAGGATAGAACAATAGTTATTGCACACCAGTATATACCTAGGGAAGTATTTGTATTTGATAAAAATCTTTGGGCTAACAAAGAAGAAACGTACGGTAAAGCAACTTTGGAAGATGGAGCATTTTATAGGGCATTTACTTGGAAATATGATAAAACAAAAAGTAATATAAGACGGTATCAATGGAATAATCAGTCACATATGACAGAAGAAACTGTCACGCAGGGGTTTTCGCATAAGCCCACCATTCAGGGGATGATACAATCTCACGGCAATCTCATCATTAACGCCGATAACATTGACAACCATTATAGTTTTATAGAAGCAGGGGGAAATGCCTATATCCACGCCAATGTGCTCACCAATTTGGGTGCAACAACTTATAAAAACACCTATATGGGTTGTCAGGCTTATACAGACAGTTGTTATGGCTATAAAGCTGATGGAAGCCGCGATGTTTCTTTAGATATAGCCGATGGCAAATTTCGTCATATCCGCTCAGAAGCTTTGGAGAGTGTTCCTGGTCTTGTCCAAGCGGGTGGCACTTTAAATCTGGTGGTCGATCAACTCAATAACACGGCAGCGGAAGGTTCCATTACAGGGGATGCGCATTTTGAAGCAAAAACCGTTGAAGGCAATCCGCTGGAGTCCTTAAGCGGTTTAACCGGGGCTGGCGCTCTCTTTACACCAAAAGTGGATCTCAATAATGCAGGGGAACTTTCTGAGGGGCTCCCTTTACCAAAGCCCCAATC
>NZ_JBHIRO010000074.1:0-1234 GCF_042197165.1 Bartonella sp. AA23NXGY
ATCCCTGAAAAAGACAGAGCCTCCTTTGTTTCTGCTGGGGCTTTGATCATGGGCGATGATGTCAATATCACCAGCCAGAATACGAGCAATTCAACGATTATCAATTCAGGGCGGATTGCGGCAAATCACCAATTGCATGTGCATGGTGGGGATATCCTCAGTCAAGGGGGGCATTTTGCGGCGGGTGGTGATGCTGTTCTCCTTGCGGAGAAGAATATTCGTTTAGATGCAGGGCGCACAACGGTTGACGGCGTGGAGACCGTTTTAAACACCGAGGCGCTTTCTGCTGGTGGTAATGCAACGGTGATTGCCAAACAAGATATCACAGCCTCAGGGGTGGGGATCACTACCGGAGGTGATCTTGCCATGGCTACAGAAGAAGGTAACTTGACGATCGGTTCAGCAGAAACCCATTACCATGATGAACACGGTGATGCCACCATGCATCATAAATCAGAAGTCAACTCTGGAGGCTCGACGACACTTGCCTCTGGAAAAGATTTGAATATCTTAGGCTCTGATGTTCAAGCAACGGATAAACTTCTCTTACAAGCTGAGGGCAATGTTTCGATTGATGCCACACGCAACAGTACCAATAGTCATCGCGGGGATCAAACCTTTCATGTCGCCGTGCACAATGGCTCTCATTTAAGTTCTGGAAAAGATACCACTGTCATCTCAGGTCAAGATATCCATATTGCTGCTTCCGATATAGATGCCAAGGGCAATGTTGGTCTTGGTGCCCAAGGGGAGATAACAATAGGGGTGAGAAACGATGAGATGGAGTATCATCTTCGCACCAAAAACACGAAAGTGGATATGCAAGCCTCTCATGCCGTTGGATCTTCGATAAAATCGGGAGGTGACACCACGGTCATTGCAGGGCAGGATGGCAAACCGCATGATCTTAGCATCACAGGCAGTTCCATTGCGGCTGATGGCAAGGTAGGGCTGAAAGCCAGCAACGATGTCCTGATCAATAATGCAGAGGATAGCTTACATTATGAGATGTCGTATCACAAAGACGGTGGGGTGTTTAGTAGCAGCAAATCTGAGCATAACAAGATGGATGTGAGCCAAGTTGTGGGGTCAAGCATAACAGGGGGTGAAGGCATTGCCATTGATTCCGGAAACAACACGGAAGTTGTAGCCTCGATGCTCGTAGCCGGTAAGGCAGAGGAAACGTCAGGAGAGAAAGCACCAGGAGAACAGAAACAAGCGGATATTACCATTC
>NZ_JBHIRO010000075.1:0-1189 GCF_042197165.1 Bartonella sp. AA23NXGY
AATGGCGAAGAGCAAGTTTGAACGAACAAAACCGCATGTTAATATTGGTACGATTGGTCACGTTGATCATGGGAAGACCTCGTTGACAGCAGCGATTACGAAATATTTTGGTGAATTTAAAGCTTATGACCAAATTGACGCTGCGCCAGAGGAACGGGCACGTGGAATTACTATTTCTACAGCACACGTTGAGTATGAAACGGAAAATCGTCACTATGCGCACGTTGATTGTCCAGGACACGCTGATTATGTGAAAAACATGATCACAGGGGCAGCACAGATGGATGGTGCTATTTTGGTTGTTTCAGCAGCTGATGGCCCAATGCCTCAGACACGTGAGCATATTTTGCTTGCACGTCAGGTTGGTGTTCCAGCAATTGTTGTTTTTCTTAATAAAGTTGATCAGGTTGATGATGCAGAACTTTTGGAGCTTGTAGAGCTTGAGGTTCGGGAACTTTTATCCAAATATGATTTCCCAGGCGATGATATACCAATTGTTAAGGGTTCTGCGTTGGCGGCTCTTGAGGATAAGGATAAAAGTATTGGTGAAGATGCTGTTCGTCTTTTAATGAGTGAAGTTGATAATTATATCCCAACCCCTGAACGTCCTGTTGATCAACCATTTTTGATGCCGATAGAAGATGTTTTTTCGATTTCGGGTCGTGGAACTGTTGTTACGGGTCGTGTTGAGCGTGGTGTTATTAAAGTTGGAGAGGAAATCGAGATTATCGGTATTCGTCCAACGTCTAAGACGACGGTTACAGGCGTTGAAATGTTCCGCAAGCTTTTGGATCAAGGTCAAGCGGGTGATAATATAGGAGCTCTGCTACGTGGTGTTGACCGTGAAGGGATTGAGCGTGGTCAAGTATTGGCAAAGCCGGGATCCGTTACACCTCATACACGGTTTAAAGCAGAAGCTTACATTTTGACAAAAGATGAAGGTGGGCGTCATACACCATTTTTCACGAATTATCGCCCTCAGTTTTACTTCCGTACGACGGATGTTACAGGTATTGTTACGCTTCCAGAAGGAACGGAAATGGTTATGCCAGGTGACAATGTTGCGATGGATGTTTCGTTGATCGTTCCGATAGCGATGGAAGAGAAACTTCGTTTTGCTATTCGTGAAGGTGGTCGTACTGTTGGTGCCGGTATCGTCTCTAAGATCATTGAATAAATAATGCTTGTT
>NZ_JBHIRO010000076.1:0-1144 GCF_042197165.1 Bartonella sp. AA23NXGY
GGTTCGGCGAAAGTGATTTTAAATGAAGTGACCAGCAGCAAGCGCAGTGCGCTTCATGGTCCAGGAGAGGTTTTTGGGAGCCCCGCCGATGTGATTATAGCCAATCCCAATGGGATAAGCTGTGATGGTTGTGGCTTTATCAATACGCCCCATGCGACTTTAACCACAGGTGTTCCCGAAATTGATGCGAGCGGTTTTTTGAAAGGCTTTGAGGTGCGAGGTGGGGATATTACCTTTGGCGCTAAGGGAGCCAATTTTTTCTCTGGCAAGGGGGCGGTTGATATTGTCGATATTGTCTCACGCACAGTGCATTTTGAAGGAGCTGTTGCGGGCAGAGAAATTGGTGTGACAGCAGGGACAGGTCACTTTGATTATGCTTCACGGGAAATGAAAGAGCTAACTGATATTACCGGTAAACCGGAATATGCGATAGATGGTTCTGCTTTGGGGGCTCTACAGGCGGATCAGATTAAACTTGTGGCAACAGAAAAAGGTGTTGGGGTTCGTATGCGCCATGATATGGCAGCCAATGCGGGGCAGTTGCATCTTTCTGCTGACGGGAAAATCTCGTTGAAGAATGTTTTTGGTCATGGGGGCGTTGTCCTCAAATCGAAAAGCCAGAGCGTATTGGCAAAGCACATCACCTCGAAAAAGCATATTGATATTGCCGCCCATAAGGATGTGACGTTAGAAACGGTTGGTGCTGATGGTCATTTGAAGATAGAGGCGCAGGATGGGCTTTTATCGATTGCCGGTAAGGCAACCTCTGGGGGCAATATGGAGCTTTCTTCGCGCCAGACACTTCAAGTTTCAGGGCTAGGATCAGGCGCTGATATGGCTCTTGAATCGGGCGGAGACTTGAAGCTTGAGGGGATTGTTTTAGCGCAAGGGAACCTCAAGGCGCATGCCGGTGGTGATATACAAGCTCATTTTTTAGCCGGTGGGGTTGATATGGCGGCAACGGGTGCTGCTGGTGTTGTTGTTCTTGGCACCCAAGGGGATGTTGATCTCCAGAGCAGTCAAGGTGCGATTGTTGCTGAAAGTGTTTATGGAGCAGGAGATATCACCCTGGTTTCTCATAACGGGCTATCTGTTTCTCAAACAATTCTGTCGCATCAAAATGTTGCCATTCAAGCACAACCAG
>NZ_JBHIRO010000077.1:0-1133 GCF_042197165.1 Bartonella sp. AA23NXGY
CTTGGATTCTATACCATCTGCATGGAGTGCATTACCCTTAGATGATGCGACTGTAACATTGTTGTTTAAAGTAATGATGCTGCCATTTTGAGCAGATATTGCTGTATTTTTTGCACGAAATGATCCTCCAGAGATTGTTATTGTCGAGTGATCATCTGCAAATATGCCTTTTAGTGCTTGAGTAACGGTTACATTGTTCAAGGTTACTGTGCTGTTTTTAGCACTTATTCCTAAGGATAGTGAACTGTTATCGTTTTCACTCGATATTACCACGTCTTCCAGCTTGTTTTTTTTACTCTTACTGTCAGAAAAGGAAGCACCAGTGCTAGATAAAATGCCAGATGAGGAGGCCTCCATTCCAGAATATGTAATTGTTCCCTTAGTCATTTGAAGTGTAGCACCGTCTTTGGCTTCAAGGCCTAAGAAAATACCAGAACCAGTGCCTTTAATGGTTGTGCCATCCAGTAACTCAATCGCACTGTCAGCACCTTCTGCTGTTACAGCATAGACGGTTTGGTTTGTGCCTTGGTTTATATCTTTATTCGTAACAATGGTTAAATGTTTTCCAATGATTTTGCCACCGTCTTTTGCGTGAATAGTTTCGTAGGTTTTATCGGATACTTCTTGTTGTTTTCCCTCAGAAACTACGAGGGTTTCAGCATGTGCACTGAACTGGATATTGAACAGGATAATAGCGGCTGCAGCTGTGCATGATAAAAGGGATGTTTTATACACTAGTATTCTCCTTATGATAGCCCCCAAATATTCATTTCCCCGCGAACTTCATAAGAAGAAGTGAAAATGGATAGTTGTTATTAATTTCAGTAATTGTTTTTATTTGGTAAGACATTTTTGGTTTTTTGTCAAAATTAAAAAATAATTGATATTAATTATGTCTAATACAAAATGTATTTATAATGGATTTTATTTAAAGAATTATAATTTTGAATATTATTATTCAGAGAAATATTGTGAGATACTGATATAGTGGTACCATAACATCTTTTACGTGATGGTAGGGATTATTATATGACGCAAATTGGGGTTATGAGGGAACAAAAAAGGATGTAGAAGAAGCTAGTAAAAAAGCTAACTTACTTGGGCTTAAAGTGGTTTTTCATCTTTCAACACAG
>NZ_JBHIRO010000078.1:0-1041 GCF_042197165.1 Bartonella sp. AA23NXGY
AACAATCCCTGCCGAAATTAAGCGAGGAGACAGATGAAAAAGCGATTTATTATAACAGGAATGATTACCCTTTTGGGGATGATAAATTTAACTCTAACGTCTAACTTTAGTTGGGGTTCTGGGACTCAAGGTTCAACTGTTAAAAGTCCTTTTTCAAAAGCAGAATATCTGGAAATTATTAAGTTGTTAGAACAACAAATTAAAACAAACGAAAACCAGATCGAAAACGCGAAAAAAATTCATCAGTCTATAACAGGAAATAGGATACAAAAACCAACAATAGGAGAAAACAAGAATTCTTTCATACAAGATTTGCCTTCTATCTACCCAAAAACACAGACAAACTACCAAGCCATAGCTACTGGGGAATTTAAAAAAAGATTTAATGAGATTATTCTCGAAGAGAAAAGGTACGGCTTCCAGAAGTTGCCGTATTATAAAATGCGCGAAATAATTAATACGCGTCTTAAATATAGTGGAATTGTCGAAAAAGCTGTAAGTTTTCAAACTTTTCAAGACGCAGAGAACCGCTTTAAACAAATGGACGATTTCTTAGATAAGATAAATAAAACAAAAGATCTCAAAGAAGTTTTCGAACTGCAAACACGCATCAAGACCATGTCAGCCATGATCCAAAATGAATATACAAAGCTACAAATGGTCAGAAATTTAAGCGATGACGAAGAGACTCTTATCGAAATACAAAAACGTAAATTGTACAGAAAAATTGTAGCCTCTAACTACAAAAATATGCCTATAATAAGGTCTAACCAATAAAGCTTTTTACAACATTTGCTTTTTTCATGAAAACAAAAACCAATGTAGAAGGTTCAGTACTCTCTGAACAATTAAGAGAAGCACAAAGATTTTATCAAAGCCAAGATATCATGCTGAAAACACTTAGGTAATGTATAAATGAAAATGAGGCGTTTAGCATGTATCTATGTTCCAAAGTGATAAAAAATTGAAAATTCGTTAAAGAGGAATTCCATGAACTTTACAGTTTTCACGCAACTTTTCAATAAAATTGATCAGATAACA
>NZ_JBHIRO010000079.1:0-1038 GCF_042197165.1 Bartonella sp. AA23NXGY
GTTAAAGGGTAAACAGTTTAGCGGTTCTTTAACGAGCGGTAGAACGTTTGCAACAGGGTATAAAGGTGTTGTTTTTGCTCCGCAGATTCAGGTTATTTATCAGCATCTTCAGTTTAATAAGACGCGTGATATTGATTTAGGAAAATTTCATGCAATAATTCAGAATGCTCATTCATCATTTTAGATATTGAATAAAAACTAAATATTATAAATTTCTTTCATTTCAAACCTGTTTATATTTAATCAATTAACCCCTTGTCCATCACAAACGAAGCTGGCATGCAAAGAAGGACTTTTGAAAAAAGGTAAATTACTTCTTATGAACATTCTCGAGTGCTAAAATCTGCGCAAATATTGAATGCTGAAAAAAGAATGGTGATATCCGCGCATGAGCGCAATAAAAATAATATCCTGTATCTTATCGAAATTTCTCTGCCACCTATCATTTACAAAACAACAACCGTAACAACACGATAAAGTATACTTTACTTTTATTATAATTTGACCTCAAACTCCCTCTTTTTGTTCTAAAATAAGTATTTATCCAAAATTCTTAAGTAAACATCCTAAAAAGGAAACAAATAATATGCGTATTAAATGATATAAACGTGAATAAAGTTCTAAAACAAAATTCAAAACAATGCATAAAACTCATAAAGACGAAACTTATGATCTATAAAAATGAATAAAGAAATGGACAAAAACAACCACCTATATCGTCTCTTTTGAAAGCTTATGCCACAAGCATTTAGCGTTTAATCTTCTCACATTCACAATGAAATCTGTCCTCATATCTTAACATCAAAAATTTTAGAAAAATTTCTCATCGCATAAAAGAAAGCATCTATTGTAATCTTTTATATCAAAAAATAACCATATTGATGAAGCAAAATAAATTTTAATACATTAAAAGGCAGAAAATCTTCTGCCTTTTAACTAAAAATACATATTGCAGCTCATCAAAAAAGGTGGCGCAATCCAGCAGAGAAACTCGTTCCAGAAAAACCAATTTTCTTAAATCTATGCTGATAAGTGACA
>NZ_JBHIRO010000080.1:0-1027 GCF_042197165.1 Bartonella sp. AA23NXGY
TTGGAATTATCGATAACATACGTTTAAAGATCACATCTTGTTTTAATGATTGGATTGTTAATCGCATGATAAAAACATAAAATTACAGTTTTCAAAATTGAGAAGCGTAAAATCTAAAAATGCTATAGCAATATCTTATTACCTATAGAGGGTAATCGTTTGAAACTGTTATAAGATAAATTGTACCAAAAGATACGCATTTATAGAAAATAGAGATCATATAATTTTTCCCAAAATTGGGAAAAACCTCTAAAATGGCATTAAAGAAATTAACTGTTTGAACCTGTCATAAGCTTATAGGTTTAATTTAAAAAATTGCATAAAAGGATTAAGGATAAAATCGCTTTTAAAACGCTTACTAAAAGTTAAAAAAACGATAAAGAGGTATTTTATATCTTATGAAATGAAAAGCCTTTTAATGAATAGATTGCAGACTAGTTTTTAAGAACGGAATTATTCGCTTCCACAAAAAAATGGAGGCGGGTAATACCATAGCAGTAAAATACTATTTTACCTTAGATATGGTACTAAAAAACGTTTTAAAAGTTACCATTTAAAAGTACAGAGCACAAATATAGAGCGATTAATTTGCAAAGAAGTTCTGTTTAAAAGAAACTTATGAAAGCCTTTCTAAATGAACGTTTAAACATTTGAAACAGATGTTTATAACAGTTTTTAAAGCCTTGCGTTTGATAAAAGCGGTTATTTATTTGTCTTATGAGAGATTGTTTTGAAAACCAATACTCGTAAATGTAAAAAACGAGTTTTGTTAAAGCTAACAAGCGTTTTGATTTTATAGAATGCGTTATGTGAATTCACTCAGCTCGATTTTGAGCTTAGTATATTGAAACGTTTTAAAAGAAGCATCATGATCATGGGCTTTGTTTTCAATGAATCTCTTTAAAAGATAAAGACGTTATGATTAATACGTTTGAGAGAAACAAAAAGCATTTATAGGCTCTCTCATTCAAAAGAGTGATTAAAGATCATACGCATCATTTACATTCCTTTTGATAAGTTTTCATAT
>NZ_JBHIRO010000081.1:0-1018 GCF_042197165.1 Bartonella sp. AA23NXGY
TCATTAGTAAGTTCATATTTTTTGGATACAGTTTTAGTGGTCATAGGTAGCTCCCTAATCTAATATTCAAACAAATTTTTAAATGAAATGGTTATAAGGAGGCGCCCCCGCCGCGCCCGCGCCGTTATTTAAGCTGTTTTCCTATGAGGACGACACATAACAAAGCAAATTTCACCATAAGGAGAAAGGCGTTCTGTATAAACATTATTCATTGTGTCACCACAAATATTCTTAGTAACAATAGCCATGCCACATGCATTGGCATTTTCATAAACATGCACTTTACTTACAATTTTTGCACTATCGAAAACATGGGCATTATCATACACATGGGCATTGGCAAAAACCTTTGCTGAATCGTAGACGCGAGCATTACCATATACAAAACCACCAACACCTGCATTGCCATAAACCTGCGCATTTTCGTAAACACGACCAGGGCTCACAACAATGGCCTGATCACCAACCCAGCAATTACCATCATGGGAAAGATTTTCTTCAGATTCAATATAGCCACCAAGTTGACCAGCTTTAACATCACCAAAATCTCTTAACGCCTTAATGCGATAAAGTTTTTTACCTTCGCGAAGAATTGTTTGATTGGTAAGTTGATATTTTTTTACAGAATTTTGCATAATAAATCCTTACGAAATTAGGTTTTTAATTGACAGCCCATAAGGGCGCCGGGCGCTAAAAACACGGTCGTAAGTCCGCCGCTATACTTTCCCCTCGCGAAGGGTATTGTATGGTATAGCTACACCCGACAAAATCGTTATATGCCAATGATAGCACAAAAGAAAGTCAGTATTTTAAGAAATGGGAAAAACCTTACGTGGTTTAACCGCTTACGATTAAGTGTTTTTAGCACTTGCCAACCTTAATAAACGACCTTTTCTTTAAAGTCAATACGTATTTTTTATTTTTTTCAATTTGATACCTAGCTAATTGAATACCAAGTGATTTTAAATTTTACTTTTGGTTTTTAGTATAAAAATGTAGTGCGTAAATGGACATGTTT
>NZ_JBHIRO010000082.1:0-983 GCF_042197165.1 Bartonella sp. AA23NXGY
CGCTTGAGACGTGCGTAGACTTGATTGGAAACTTCAACAAATGGATTATTGGGTGTTGATGGTTCAAAGCGAACAGTGCTTTTATTGTCGCCAACAACACACATTGGCTTAGTGATGACAGCTTTCATCATTGCTCCTTTTGAGTCATAATTAATGACATAATTAGTCAATTATTGATTTTTATTCTGTGAAAAATTGATTAGTCAGAATTATCTAGAAAACAGGGCTTTCTAGCCACGCTTCAAGTTGACATTTTACTGAATTTTGGGGATATTTTTGAATTTTAGACGCAATACGACTAGTGCAGTATCGTCATTAAATGCAATTTTTTACACCATGCCAACAAAAAAATCTATATTTTTTATTTTAAAATAGAATATATAAAATTTTCTAAAACATTTTAGATTTTATAAATTATTGTGAAATTATTATAGGAGGGAAAGGCAATGACAGGTCCAGAAATATTAGATGCCATGTATATAATATCAATGATAGCTATATCCCTCTTAACTATAGCGTTTTGTTTGCCTGCCGCCTTTTGATTTTCATTAATAGTTTGCGGATCATATGCAATTACACGCTTTTGTAAAAAAATCGAGAGTGAGAAATTTTTCCAGATTGATGAGCTAAATATTAAGCTCGTGACGGGCTGCTGTTGCCAAAAAAGCAGATCTTGTTAAACCTCTCTTTTGTGCACAATTATCAATTGCACGTAAAAGCCCTCGTTCAATTGATATATTTGTGCGTATGACTTCTGAATCATTTTCAATAAAAGGAACTTGTATTAAAAAAGCTCCTTCTGACAAAGCTGTTTTGACAGATTTCCGTTGTATGACTTCTTCAAATTTTGAAGGAATAGGCACTCTATCTATATCTTCACAATAAAGTTGGAGTGCTTCTGTTGCGTTTGCGATTAAATTTTCTTCCTCATCAGCAGCAGAAAAAAGTCCCTCAAAATCAGGAAACTGAACACCAAAAGCAGA
>NZ_JBHIRO010000083.1:0-980 GCF_042197165.1 Bartonella sp. AA23NXGY
AGACTTCCTAAAAAGCCCCACCACCCCATATTGGAGGCTGTTTTTGTGGCTTTAGTTGCAGTGTTTTTTGCTCCCTTGATCGTATCCTCAAGATTGTCTGAAAGTGTTTCTGCCCGTTCTTCAAGGACTTTGATGGCTTTTTCGGTTTTTTCTTCTGCGCTTTGATAGAGTTGAACAGCATGGTTGGCTGCTGTTTGTGCATCCGAACGGGACATGCCATCTTTTATGAGCGCGTTGATGATATCACTTCGATCAAATTTTGTCGTGAGATCTTCTACACGATCAGACAGGCGCTCACCAAGATTTTTTAAAGTGGTGCGATAGTAAGAAGGATCATTTTTGAAAGCTGTTATCGCAGAACCAATATCATTGAGTGCAGCTTGATAGGTTTGTTTCAAGCGATCAGGGTTGAGAGCAGGAATGTCGCTTTTATTGAGAAGGGTGCGCAATTCACTCCTAAGTTGGTCAAAATTGATATCATTGTCACTATTTTTTGCAAAAAACTGTTCAAGACTTTCGCTGTTTAAGTTTGCAAGTATAGGGGAAATATTGTTTTTTAGGCTGTCTACGGTTTGTTGGACCATGGAGCTGTTTTCTAGAGCCGTTTTAGCTCCTATCTTTGCTGTACTAGAAACCACGTGGATGGCTTGGAGGGTCATCAGCAATGTTATGAGAGCCCAAGTGAGAAAGCCATGAAGAATCCCTGAGGTTTCAGCAAAACGTCCAGCTACAAAGCCTCCCAAGGCTAGGCTAATCAGTGTAACGATAACAGAACCCACGCCAAAGGAGAGGAAAGAGCCTTCAAATGGGGTTGAAGAAGTGAAATCCATTTGGCTTAAGCCTAAAGCTGCAACCAGAAAAGAGAGGCAGATTGAGGTGGCAAGAGCCGTCACCAGTCCCGCAAAGATTGCGGACCATGAAATGGGTGTGTGAAAGAGTGAATACTTTTCTTCTAGAGACGTTTCTCCTAGAAAATTCGT
>NZ_JBHIRO010000084.1:0-971 GCF_042197165.1 Bartonella sp. AA23NXGY
CAGGCATTACTTGGAGCAATCCTGATTAATAATAATGCACTCGATCGCGTTTCAGACTTTCTCAAAGCAGAACATTTTTTTGAAACGCTACACCAAAAGATCTTTGAGATTGTCTTACAAATTATTCAAAATGGTCATCTTGCAAACCCCATTACAATCAAGCCCTATATCCAAATGGAAGAAAAAGTTGGAGATATTACTGTATACCAGTATGTTGTTCGCTTAGCCACAGAGGCAGTCACTATTATTAACACTGAAGATTATGGACGCGTTATTTACGATCTTTTTATCCGCCGGTCTTTGATTAATCTTGGCAATGAAGTTGCCAATACAGCTTTTGATGCTCCTGTAGAGCTCACGCCTACCCAACAAATTGAAACGATTGAAAATCAGTTATTTGAGCTCGCCGAAAAAGGAAAATATGGGGGTGGGTTTGAAAACTTTGATACAGCCATTGCAAAAGCACTTAACATGGCAAGCGCTGCAAAAAAGCGTTCCTCACAGCTTTCTGGGATAGCTACCCATATCAAAACCCTTGATGAAAAAATGGGAGGATTACAAGCATCTGATTTAATTATCCTTGCGGGACGCCCTGGGATGGGTAAAACATCACTTGCTACCAATATTGCTTTTAATATTGCTAATGCTTGTAAGCGTGATAACAGCCAAGCCAATGAAGGGGGTATTGTTGGTTTCTTCTCACTTGAGATGTCAACAGAACAGCTTGCAACTCGTATTATCTCAGAACAAATAAAGGTTTCTTCTTCTGATATGCGTCGTGGTAATATCTCAGAAGAGCAATTTACCAACATCATTTACGCAATGCGTTCCTTACAAACAATCCCTCTTTATATTGATCAAACGGGGGGTGTATCCCTTGCACAATTGGCCGCACGTGCAAGGCGTCTTAAACGACAACATGGTCTAGATGTCTTGATTATCGATTATATCCAACTCATGACAAGCGGTTC
>NZ_JBHIRO010000085.1:0-943 GCF_042197165.1 Bartonella sp. AA23NXGY
AAAGAGGTTTCTGAAGGAGTAGCACAGGATTCTTTGTTATGGAGCAAGGAAGCCGATGCCTTTGTAGCGCGTCATGAAAAGAGTAAAGAAGAAAAAGGCAGAGCTGTAAGGACACAAGAAAACAGTAGAATTACGTTTCTAGCAAATGGTGAGATTAGCGCTACATCAACAGATGCTGTAACGGGTAGTCAGCTTTTTGAAACGAATGATAAGGTTGTTACTTATTTAGGGGGTAATGCAGCTTTTAATAATGGTGCGTTTACAGGGCCGACCTATAGTTTATCGGAGATTGATAAAGATGGTAAGATAACAGCCAAGCCTTTTACCAATGTTGGTTCAGCTTTTGAAGGACTTGATGATAATATCAAGAATGTGAATGCACGAATTAAGGAAGTTTCTGCAGGTGTTGCGCAAGATTCTTTATCGTGGAGCAAGGGTGATAACGCCTTTGTAGCTCTTCATGGGGAAGGTAAGGACAGAAACAATAGCAAATTGAAGTTTCTTTTAGATGGAGAAATTTCTAAAGGTTCAACAGAAGCGATCACTGGCAACCAACTTTATTCAATGAATCAGACATTTGCTGAGTATTTTGGTGGAGGAGCAGGTTATAATGAAAAGGGAGAATGGGTTGCACCTACCTTCAAGCTTAAAACTGTCAATTCTGATGGTAGTGCTGGTGAGGAAAAGGTTTACAATAGTGTATCGGAAGCATTTGCTGGAGTTGCGAGTTCTATCACGAATGTTCATAATGATGTGACCAATGTTGTCAGTGATAGCCTTGCTAAGCAGGATGATAATACGAAGGTTATCACTATTGGTAAAGAAGTAGAAGGTACAGAACTCAATATCGCAAATAAAGACAAAGGGGATCGGACACTTTCAGGTGTTGGTGAAGCAACAAAGGATAATGAAGCTGTTAACAAAGGTCAGCTTGATAAAAGAT
>NZ_JBHIRO010000086.1:0-932 GCF_042197165.1 Bartonella sp. AA23NXGY
GCAAACGCTGAAGCCACATCTGTATAGCTCTCCTCACTCTCAGTTCCATCAGATTTTACTGTTTTAACCGTGAACTTAGGTTTGCTCCATTTACCATCCTCATACTTAGCTCCTCCACCTAAAGATTGTGCAACTTTATCACCTAGAGCATGAAGCTGATTACCCGTTACAGCATCCGTGGAACCATCCTTAATGACGCCATCTAAAAGAGATGTAAGCTTGCTATTGCTTTTGCTATCTTTCTCTCCATGCGTCGCTACAAAGGCATGTGCAGTGTCGCTCCATAATAAAGCATCACCATTAACCGCTTGAGTAATATTACTTAGTTTTTCATCAAACTTTTTAACCTCATTAGACAGATGTGTGTTCACATTCTTGACACTCGTATCAAGACCCGCAAAGGCACTACCAACATCATTGAAGCTCTTCTTTCCCACATCACCATCTGCAGAAATATTAGAGATCTCGTAAGTCGGAGCTGTCCATGTGCCATTCTCATACTTAGCTTTACCACCTAAAGACTTCGCAACACCGCTCCCTAGTGCATATAGCTGGTTACCCGCTACAGCATCCGTTGACGTTCTACTAATGTCGCCATTTTTAAGAGACGTTATCTTGCTGCTCTCTTTACTGTCCCCATGCGTCGCTACAAACGCACCTTTAGACTTATCCCACAACAAGGCGTCAGCCTGAGCAGTGGTAATTTCATTGGTAATCTCTTTATGTAAATCCGTGAAAGAAGTTCCTACACCGGCAAACGCTGAAGCCACATCTGTATAGCTCTCCTCACTCTCAGTTCCATCAGATTTTACTGTTTTAACCGTGAACTTAGGTTTGCTCCATTTACCATCCTCATACTTAGCTCCTCCACCTAAAGATTGTGCAACTTTATCACCTAGAGCATGAAGCTGATTACCCGTTACAGCATCCGT
>NZ_JBHIRO010000087.1:0-907 GCF_042197165.1 Bartonella sp. AA23NXGY
CTAATTGAATACCAAGTGATTTTAAATTTTACTTTTGGTTTTTAGTATAAAAATGTAGTGCGTAAATGGACATGTTTATTAAACTGCGTGTATGCAACATGAGAAAGAATGAATAAACTAAAAAAAAGTACCAAAAAACGATATCTAAATACCAAAATACAGTATAACTATTTGGAAAAATTAAAACGACAAGTGCTAAACTTATTAGCTTTAAAAGTCGGTGCATATACTGTTGTAAATCACGTGTTAATATCTTCCAACCTGTTGTATCATCATCTTTATATTTTGGATTGTTCTGCAACTCAAAAGGAATATGAGAATTGCATAAAATTACAAAAATATTTGTTATTATTATCAAACCAAAAGATGCAAATATCAAAATACCTTGGATAAAATAGGGATTTTTTTTAATTTCTAAAAAGCATAAAAATATAAAAATTATAATACCAAACAAGGCTCTTAGCTGCTTATCTGTAAACATATTTATTTCCTGCGGTTTTTGATAATTTTTTGATCTCTTTATTGATCTCATCTATGAGAGGTTCGTAATTGAGAACGCTTTTCGGAATACCGCCCCCATAAATCCACGCTTTCACTTGAGCCTTGGTACTGTAATCAACATTCTCAGGCATCTCATGATACTGACCACCATCGAATTCCTCATATTCTCTTGTACCATCATCATATTCGTAAAGATTGTAAAAATACTCTGCTACCCCTAATCCCCATGGGGCATGCCCCACCGCCGTTGCAACGAACTTTTTTCCCCCCTTCTGTTTACGTTTTTTTAAAAACATCTGGTTTAATATCCCCTATCTAAATCCATAACTTTACCAATGGGTTTATTTGCCTCAAAATGGACCGTACAGAAGCGTTTTTAATTTCAATGTGGTTTTTATCACAAAAT
>NZ_JBHIRO010000088.1:0-883 GCF_042197165.1 Bartonella sp. AA23NXGY
GGATCGGACACTTTCAGGTGTTGGTGAAGCAACAAAGGATAATGAAGCTGTTAACAAAGGTCAGCTTGATAAAAGATTAGAGAAGCTTTCTAACAGTCTTCAATCAGATGACTCGGCTGTTGTTCATTACGATAAAAAAGAGGGTGATAATGGCGGCATTGATTACACGAGTGTGACTTTAGGCAAAGGTAAGGATGCAGGACCAGTTGCACTTCATAATGTAAAAGATGGTGCCATTGGTGAGGGTTCACATGATGCGATTAATGGTAGTCAGATCAACACGATTTCTCAGAATGTAGCTAAATTCCTTGGTGGCGATGCAAAATTTGTTGAGGGTACGTTTACAGGACCAACCTACAAGTTATCCAAGGTTGATACAGCTGGTAATATAACAAATGGCTCTTTTGATAATGTTGGTAGTGCATTTACTGGTCTTGATGAGAATATCAAGAATGTGAATCAGCGTATTAAGGAAGTCTCAGAAGGAGTAGCGCAAGATTCTTTGTTATGGAATGATGAAGCCAATGCCTTTGTCGCGCGTCATGAGAAGAAGCAAGAAGAACAAGGCAGAGCTGTAAGGACACAAGAAAACAGTAGAATTACGTTCCTTGCAAATGGTGAGGTTAGCGCTAAATCAACGGATGCTGTCGCTGGTAATCAACTTTATTCAATGAATCAGACATTTGCTGAGTATTTTGGTGGAGGAGCTGGTTATGATAAAGATGGACAATGGAAAGCTCCAAGTTTTGTGATCAAGAAAGTTGATGCGGAAGGTAAAGAAAGTGAAGAAAGCTATAAGAGTGTAGCGGAAGCATTTGCTGGAGTTGCGAGTTCTATCACGAATGTTCATAATGATGTGACCAATGTTGTCAGTGATAGCCTT
>NZ_JBHIRO010000089.1:0-861 GCF_042197165.1 Bartonella sp. AA23NXGY
GCACAATTCCTTTATAAAAAGATTTGAATTTTAGAATGAAATGTTTAAAGGGGGGCGCCCCCGCCGCGCCCGCGCGTGTCATTTACGCAGCATCACTTTCATATTCGCTGTCATTATCATCGTCATAATACCCTTCAAAATCAGCATAATACTCATGACGATAATAATCATCTTCGCTCCCAAACTCAGGATATGCATCATCACAGATATCTTCATTAGCTGTTAAAGAGGCATTGCTATGAATATATGAAGAACCAGAGATAAGAGCATCACAAATAACGGCATCATCAAAAACACGTGATTCATCACAAATGTAAGCAGAGCCACTTATTTTTGCATTGCCTCCGACATGAGCATCATCACAAATGACAGCATTATCGGAAATATGAGCATGATCAGTGACACGGGCGTTATCATAAATTTGTGCATTGCCTTCAATTACAACGGCGTTGTTAGCATGCGCATTACCAGACAGTTTTGCATTGTCCTTTAATGTCATACCTTCAAAAATAGCATTCCCATAAATTTGAGCATTACCATAGACATCAACAAAAAAGCTTTTTACTTTAGCATTTCCAAAGACGCGTGCATTTTGAAAGACCCGAGCTTTATTATACACCCAGCAATTACCTTCATGAGATAAGTTGCTTTCATTTTCAATATACCCCCCTAAATCGCCTTTTTTGACATCATCAAAATCTCTTAAGGCTCTAATTCGAGTTAAGAAATGACCATCGATATATTCACAATCATCAATAAATTCGTATTTTTTTGCAGGCTCTTGTTGATTAGCAAGCGCGGTTTCATTTGAAATAGAAGAGATAATGGGGGTGTTGTTTGAATTTGTCATAATTAAAACCT
>NZ_JBHIRO010000090.1:0-853 GCF_042197165.1 Bartonella sp. AA23NXGY
GGGTCGTAATAGATTTCTGTTACACGAAATTTTCCTTCGAGGCGTTTACATTGGATGATGACATCTATCATCGAGATTAATAAGCCGCGGATATCATCGCGTGCTAAATTACCACCACCGTCACTTTCTTTGACTAAAAGGGTCATTTGTTCAAAGGCTGCAAGGGCTGTTGAGGCATGGACGGTGGTAATGGAGCCGGGGTGACCAGAATTGACATTACGGATGTAGTAAAAGGCTGTACCATCACGCAGCTCTTGTAGAAGGATTCTGTCGGGGCGCATGCGTAATCCTGATTCAAGCAGTTCTTTTGCACCTGCTTTTGCTAAGCCTTGGTTATCTTTTGAATAAAAGAGCTGCACTTTGTTGGCGTGCGGAACGACAAGTTCTGGTGTGTCTTCTATGGTGAGAATTCGTTCATAGTCAGGGATTTTTGCAATCAAAGCTTTGGAGAGGGTTGTTTTACCAGAACCGGTTTTGCCCGATATTAAGATATTTTGTTGTGTAATAACGGCTCTTTCTAAAAAGGTGCAAAAGTCTTTGGCCAGAAACAAATCTGTTAGTTTTTTGTCTGTATCAGAGAGTTCGGATAACCGTTCTGTCATTTGTTGCGTGGGTGTGAAACTGGTGTTTTGGGCAACAGAAAAAAGATTGTTTTCATGTAAACTTTCAAGAGAAAAAGTGCGTGATGAAGGTTTACGAATGGTCATGCTAATGGTATTGGCTGCAACTGCTGGAGGCATAACAATTTGTATGCGTTCGTTGTTTGGCAGTGTTGCGGAGAGAACGGGGTTTTCTACACTGATTTTTTGTGTTGTGTAGGCAGCAACAACTTTTGCAATCCCTTCTAGTTCGC
>NZ_JBHIRO010000091.1:0-823 GCF_042197165.1 Bartonella sp. AA23NXGY
GCCCGTTTTGTTGTTGGTCACATCCCCCGTCACGCTAAAGACTAAATCCTGCCCCGATGCCAATTGACCGCTATTTCTAAGCTCCCCCGTTTTGATCACGAAATCTCGTGCTGCTAAAACAGACGTTGTCTCATCAACCATAACGCTTGGAGCAATAAAGAGAATATCTCCAGTCCCACCGCCATCTCTTACGGCTTGTAGCCGCGCATTGTGAATATCAAGAGCATTGGTGCTTTGAAAGTCTAAACCGCCATAAGTCAATTCGCTCTCTGAGACATCAATATGATCTGCAATTAAATACAGCGTTTGCGGCGTGTAAATATGAGAACGATTATTGCTTAAATCGAGAGTGTTTGCTGTCAATCTCACATCCCCCTCAGCAGACAACACATTCTCAACACTGATCTCTCCTGATACCGATGTCAATGTTGCACTGCCATAGCCTATGACCTGATCATAATAGATGTCGTTGCCTGCAAAAATTTCAATATTGCCACCACTGGCAATCTGACCAACCTTCACCCCTTCTTTTGCTGTAATCAAAAGAAAGCCCTTTTCATCTAAAACAAGATCCCCTGAACCGCCCGTAGAAACGACACCTGTCATCAGTGTGCCTGCATCAAGGCTGCCAACCTTTAAAACAGCTTCTTCACCTGTCATCAGCGAAGAAAAGTCAACCGCCCCACCCTCAATATTTGCCTTGCCATAGGCTAAAAGTTGCCCAAAATGAACGGGAGCATTTGTTTCTGGTTGTGCTTGAATGGCAACATTTTGATGCGACAGAATTGTTTGAGAAACAGATAGCCCGTTATGAGAAACCAGG
>NZ_JBHIRO010000092.1:0-802 GCF_042197165.1 Bartonella sp. AA23NXGY
GGCACGCAAGATTTTACGCCAACAGATCAAAAGTCTTTTGTTGCAGATGATAAGGAGATGACCCTTTATGCAACACGAGACAAAACCACCGATGCTGGTGAATGTATTGTGGTTGTGCAATTCGTAACAAATCATTGAGGGGATAAGACATGGCAGATTATTTACCACAGCCCTTGCAAGGGAGAAATCTTCATACCCAGCAGGTAAGCTTTTTGCGGCTTAATTTTAGCTATGAAGATAAAGAAAAGGTGATGAAGATAGGCACCCTCCCTCGTGGTGCTTTGATTACTTCGATTAAAGTGTTTGTTAAGACAGCATTTTCGGACACAAAGGTCAAAATAGGCAGCACTGCTGGAGGGACTGAGTTTGGTGAAGCGGAAATCAAACAACAGGCAGTAAAAGAGGTTAAGCCCACCAATCAGAAGGAATTTGTCCCTTATGATGAAGAGGTCACTCTCTATGCTAAAGCGGACAAAACAGTACAAGCTGGTCAAGCAAGTATAGTCGTTGAATTCGTGACTAATCACTGAGAGGTATTTTGATGACACGTCATTATATTCGGGTTAAGACTGGAGGACCGATACCTGTAAAGCGAGATGTTTATCGTCATAAGAGAACACTTTCGCACTTAGTGTCGGTCATTCAAGATGAGATTGATGACATAGCCGATGAGTATGTTCAACAAATCCAAGAAAGCATTTTTGCAGCTATTCGTTTTTGTGAACGGGAGACCTTTTACTTTAACGAAAGCCGTGATGTGGTGTTTGAGACACGGGCGGGACAAGGTGTTTATGATGCAAGC
>NZ_JBHIRO010000093.1:0-777 GCF_042197165.1 Bartonella sp. AA23NXGY
TTACTATAAAATCCTTTGTACTAGGTTTTAGTATGTATTTTCCTAATTATAGACTTTATTTTTATTAGAAAGCATGGTTTTATTAATAATAAGTAAAGTAAAAAGAAATTGTAATATGTCCGGAATATATTCTTCTTTGGATAACTGGCTTTTTAGTTGGATTTTTTCTTTTTAATATATCATATAATGATATATGCGTGGTCCCGTGATGTACCTTTTATCTTTACGCACTACTTATCCCCCTTTGAATTATTTTATCAAAATGAGTCTTACTAATATACATTTTCATACAGCTATAGGCTGTTCAAGAAAATAGCAACATAAAAATATAGCTTTTTAGCAATATGGATTCTACTGTGATCTTTTTTCAACAAAATATAGAAAAATCTTCTATAAAACCTCACAGTTTATAGCCTCATCAAATATTATGCTTATCTCTAGATAAATACTGTGCGTCTGTAAAAAAAAATATCCACCTTTATTTCAATAAATAAGGGTGGATGTTTTGTTCTATTTTCGTTGTTCGTATTATTTTATTTTCAGAGTGATTGCACCACCTATGCCCCAATGACCACCAGCACTCGTGGCAGAGAGATTAGAGCGGATTTTTCCGTTTTCAGATGTATAACCAGCACCAAGAGCAAATGCGGATTGTCCACGCCATGCGCCGCTACCAAATGAGACACTCAAAGATCCCGGCTCGTCAAAGTAACGTAGGTTGGATACTGCTAGACCAACGGCGGCTGCTTGCCTTGCCTCTTTCCGTACGCTCTTAAT
>NZ_JBHIRO010000094.1:0-767 GCF_042197165.1 Bartonella sp. AA23NXGY
GGCTTTGTAGAGTATGAAGACAATTTAAGTCAAAAAGACGATTGCTGGATTTATAATGATGCCAAGGCGTATTGTTGTGCCAAGATTTACGATAGTGCTAAGGTTTATGATAAAGCACAAATTGGTGATTGTGCCGAGATTTTTGGCAATGCAAAAATTTATAATAACGTCAAAATATATGATGGACATATTTTTGGACACACACAAATTTATGGAAATGTGATTATTTATGCCGATTCAAGAATTTATGGCAATGTAAAAATTTATGATAATTCAGAAGATTGTAAACAAACTATGACCGCCCAGAACGGCGACTCTTCAACAAAAGACGACATTCCTTTCTAGCAACACAAACCAACTTTTAACACCAGCGTGATTCACACCACGGGTGAATTGCGCGCAATGTAGGAAATCAAGATGAAAAATTCTACTTTTTTAAACGAAATGGCAGAAAAATATGGATTTTCTGCTGAAGAATTTCGAACCACAATCATAAAAACTTGTATTGGAGATAAAAATGCTAATGTCATCACTGATGCAGAATTTGCCGTTTTTCTTTTTGTTGCCAATACTTATGGACTTAACCCTTTAACAAAAGAAATCTATGCACTCCCTAAAAAAGGCGGCGGCATCATACCCGTTGTTTCTATCGACGGTTGGATAAAGATCATCAAATCAAATCCTGACTTTGATGGCATGACCTTTCAAGATCAACTCAATGATGATGGGAATATCATTGCTATCAAATGTGCTATTCGTCTCAAAGG
>NZ_JBHIRO010000095.1:0-752 GCF_042197165.1 Bartonella sp. AA23NXGY
GGAGCTAGCTATGAAGGTGGCGAATGGAGGGCTCCGGAATTCAAGGTTTCACAATTCAATTCTGATGGTAGTTCGTCAGAAAAGAAGATCTATCATGATGTAGCAGGAGCTTTTGATGGTGTCAGTGATGGTATGACGAGTATCAACGAGCGTATTCATGATGTTGAGAAGAATGTGGCGAGCAATGGTTTGAATTGGAATGAAGAAGAAGGCGCGTATGATGCGAAGCATGATGGTAAGTCGAGTAAGATTACGAATGTATTGGATGGTAAGATAGAAGAAGGCTCGCAAGAAGTTGTTAATGGTGGTCAGCTTTGGAGCACGAATGAGAGGGTAAAAGAGGTTGAAGACAAAGTAGATACGATAGATCAACATGTGAAAGATATTGAAGTAGCCGTAACAGATGGCGTTGTTAACTATGACAAAGATAGTGATGGGAAAAAGACCAATAGCATTACGTTAGTAGGAGGCAATGACAGCGAACCTGTTATGATAGACAATGTAGCGGCAGGCAAGATTGAAACAGGTTCTCAGCAAGCTGTTAATGGCGGTCAGTTGCATGATTATACTGAAGAGCAGATGAAGATAGTTCTTGAAGATGCCAATAAGTATACGGATGAGAAAGTTAGTGGTCTTGTCAATGATGGTGTTAACGAGTCGAAATCCTATACGGATATGAAGTTTGAGACATTGAATTATGCTATTCAGGATGTTCGGAAAGAAGCAAGACAAGCTGCTGCTATTGGTCTAGC
>NZ_JBHIRO010000096.1:0-730 GCF_042197165.1 Bartonella sp. AA23NXGY
GCTTGTTTCGCCTGTTAAGCGCTCTGTTATGAGTTTGATTTTGTAGTCTTCATATTTGCTCGTAGGCAATCCTTTTGCTGTCTTACTGATAATGTTGTAAACATTAGATGCGGTGACTTTACCCAAGCGCGCTTGAAACCATTCTGCTGTTCTTTGTTCCATATCACACCGCCGTTCTTTGTTCTTGTGATACATATTCTATATCTTGGACGTGAATATATTCGGCATCTTGTATAGGAACGTATGTTTTCTCTTGTGGTGGGAGAGATTGTAGAGCGCTTTCTCTTTGAATTCTTGGCTTGCTTTCTAATATTTTCAAAACGTCGTCTGCTGTTTCACAAGACATATCTGTTAGCTTTTCTACTTTTGCATAAGAGAGAAGCTTATTTTTATCCGATTCTGTTTGTTCGATTAATTCTTCGATTTTTATAAGCATATCTTGAGAAACCAATTGTTTTGGAATGCTATGGTTTGTTTCATTGATACGTTTTGCTTCATCTTCTTCATAAATACCGGAAAGCCCGAAAGCATAGCGAGCACATTGTATAGTGGCTTTATGGCGCAACATACGTGCTGGATATTTTTGCCATGCTTCACTTTTTTCTTGTTCGCATTCTTTGCGATATTCGGTGACTTCGATAGGGTCTTTAATCCCTTTGAGACGAATAGCACATTTGATAGCAATGATATTCCCATCATCATTGAGTTGATCTTGAAAGGTCATGCCATC
>NZ_JBHIRO010000097.1:0-728 GCF_042197165.1 Bartonella sp. AA23NXGY
TTTTTTCAACTCAAGCTGTTTTTTTAAGAGCTCAATAATTTCCCCTTTTTTTAATAGATTAGTAAGCTCCAGATATTTTGCTGATGGAGCAGATACGAAAGTTGATTTAGGTACCTGAGCTGTGGGAGATACTGGAGGTGTGTTAGATGGCTTAGAGCCAATAGGTTTGGACGGTACGCGATTTCTTATCGTTCCCAAATTAGAAAGGTCAATTTTAATATCGGGTGGAAGTTTACGTGGTGGCTCATAGCCTTTTGGTGGTTTTGGTTTATAATTGTTGCTTGAATCGAGATTTCCTGACCCTATACTAGGAACTGCAAAACGGCTATGACCTCCTCCTTGCTTAGTAAGAGTGTTACTTCTTGCTAAGTTTGTTGTTCCAAAAAAAGCACTAATCGCTATGATAATAATCAGCTTTTGCATATTTCATACCTTTTAATTTTCACATATTTAGAAAGACTGACCATTACATTATTAACTTCATAAATCAGTTTATGAGATTCCGTTGTCTCCTCGCTTGATTTCGGCAGGGATTGTTTTATTAATAGGCACGCGGTTCCTGTCATTCGGCTGTTTTAGCTTTGGTGCTAATGCACAAGCCGATAAAAGGTTTGTAATCAAAATTATAAGAATGATCGACTTCATTTTAATATGACTCTTTTTTACTGTTATACACATTCTGATATTTGTTGTCATTATTATAATTTCGACACCAAAGTAAAGTGTAT
>NZ_JBHIRO010000098.1:0-722 GCF_042197165.1 Bartonella sp. AA23NXGY
GAAAAGCTTTTATCTCTCAATATGCTAAAGTTTATGACCATGCTTTTGTCTATGGCAATGCTCATGTTTATGGCAATATTTATGGTAATGCTCATGTGAATGGTAGTGCCCGCATTCTTGCTGATGCTCATATTTATGATCATGCGCATGTTTCTTATGATGCTACGGTTTTTAGTTATGCACGCGTTTATGGTCATGCCAAGGTTTCTGGCTCGGCTTGTATTTATAGCCATGCAAAAATTTATAATTATGCTGTTATTAATGGTCGTGCAAAGATTTATGGCAAGGTTTATGGGAATGCTTGTGTGAGTGGCTCTTGTGAGATTTATGGCTCTGTTTATGGCAATGCTAAAATCTCATATTGTGCAACGATCTGGGGGCGTGTTTATGGCAATGCAAAAATCAATAAAAAAAGCAAAGTAAGGTTGGTTCCAAAAAATTGTGAGATTTATGAAAGGGATAATGTTGTCAATATAACTGATAAAACAGAATAAAAACACGCATGGGGTGTGCATTCTTTATGGTTATAAACGCATATAAAATGCATTGCTATAAACATATCATAAAAGAGAGAGTAAAATAAAAAAAAGCCGTGCCAAGTGATATGACGCGGCTTTCAAATAGCGTTTTTTATTGATTAAAATGAATCATCCACAATGGAGTAATGAATGCATATATACAAAACGTATCATATTGCAAGCGCTCTATGAGAGATATGAAAA
>NZ_JBHIRO010000099.1:0-722 GCF_042197165.1 Bartonella sp. AA23NXGY
TGTTTTTTATATTTTATAAACTTGATACCTTCTTATTTTTCAATTGCACTATAAAAAATACGTGGTGCACTATTCCAAACCCATTTTTTGACATCAGGTGTCATCGCTACAGAAACATATGTCTGATAGATAAAAGCATAAGGCCCTTTCTGCATAAAATCACGTTGTAAATCAGCATACATTTGCGCCCGTTTTTTGGGATCTTTTTGAAACAATGCATCTTGAACCTTTTGATTCATAGTTTCATCCAAATACCCATGGCACCAACTCGCATAGCCTGTATTTTTAGCCTCAAGCCGATTATCTGGATTATAAATAAGACGTGAAGCCATTGTATGAGGATCCGCAGAATCATTATTCCATCCGAAAAAAATTGTATCAAAAGTACGTGCAGATAGTTTTGAAAATAACTGCGTGCCTACGAAGCGTTCAATTTTAAAACGTACCCCTACCTTTTTTGCATTGTCTTGGAGAGACTGAGCAATAGGCAAAGCAAAAGGATAAGGAGAGGCACCGGCAAAAATACTGGCCTCAAAACCATCCGGATAACCTGCCTCTGTTAAAAGTTGCTTTGCTTTTTGGAGATCAAGTTTAAAGGGTTGTCCCTCTTTTTCATCCAAAGCTCCAAGATTACCAAGAGGAATAAAACTTGCACGTGGAATACCAACATCTTTGAGAAGAGTCTTACCGAGTCCTTCATAGTCAATAAGATAGCGCATCGC
>NZ_JBHIRO010000100.1:0-721 GCF_042197165.1 Bartonella sp. AA23NXGY
ATTTACACCTGTAAACAAGCCAAAGAAAACAACAATGGCACGAAAAATTCTCAAAAGAGAACTTTGGCGTAAAAATATCAATAACAATACAGATTGCCCCCGCTTTGCACTATTCATGAAGCACTCTTTAAAAGAACTTCATGGAACCTCTAACAAGTCCACTCAAAACAGCCACTGCCCTATGACGCTTTTAACAAAAGCACATGCCTCTGTAACCAAAAAAGTGACACCCAAAACTGCTTTATTTTAACTGCTGAAGATTTCTCCCCCACATTTATATGAAAAAACCTCTAAACAAAACTGTTTAGCCCGTCAATGGTTAATACATCAATATCCCCATAAATATAAAGGATAAGTTTGCTCAACCATATCCCCTTGCATTCATAGAGTGAACCTTCAAAGGACGCCTAATCTCTGAGTTTTAGGGGTTTTGAGTATTTTGAGGGTTCCTTTTACCCCCCTTTATATATTTTTTTCAATCGAAAAATAAAAGTCATTATATTTCAATAGGTTAATATTTTAAACAAACAACCTATATTAAACACAACACGTAAATACAATCTATGATATATATTTAAAGGAGTTTTGAAGGTATTTTGAGGGTTTTAAACACCTTCAAAACCTATCTATAAAACTTATCAAAGTACTCATTCTGATATTTTAAAGAACGTAGTACATTTATCTTGATGAATACGTGAAATGAATAGCAAATTTCACTACT
>NZ_JBHIRO010000101.1:0-718 GCF_042197165.1 Bartonella sp. AA23NXGY
GCTTGTTTCGCCTGTTAAGCGCTCTGTTATGAGTTTGATTTTGTAGTCTTCATATTTGCTCGTAGGCAATCCTTTTGTAGTTTTATTGAGTATGTTGTAAATGTTTGATGCGGTGACTTTACCCAAGCGTGCTTGGAACCATTCTGCTGTTCTTTGTTCCATCTCACACCGCCGTTCTTTGTTCTTGTGGTGCATATTCTATATCTTGGACGTGAATATATTCGGCATCTTGTATAGGCGCCTCTATTTGCTTTTGTTGTAGGAAAGATTGTTCTTTTTCATGCTGTCTCTTTTGCAAAACATCCAAAATCCTTTGTGCTACTTCATCAGGAAGATCTTCAAGCCTGTCGACTTGTGCATAATCAAGCACTTTTTCTTCTTCTGTTTGAGTGATGTTTATTAATTGTTTGATTTGCGTAAGCACATCATAAGAAACTAACTTCGTTTGTACGTTATGGTTTGTTTCATTGATACGTTTAGCTTCATCTTCTTCATAAATACCGGAAAGACCGAAAGCGTAACGAGCACATTGTATAGTGGCTTTATGACGCAACATACGTGCGGGGTATTTTTTCCAAGGGTCACTGTGGCCTTGTTCGCATTCTTTGCGATATTCGGTGACTTCGATAGGGTCTTTAATGCCTTTGAGACGAATAGCACATTTGATAGCAATGATATTCCCATCATCATTGAGTTGATCTTGAAAGGTCATGCCATC
>NZ_JBHIRO010000102.1:0-713 GCF_042197165.1 Bartonella sp. AA23NXGY
GTCTGCAAAAAGCCTCGTCCATGGCAACTTAGTTGACATACTTCACCTCCCTTTCTTTATTATTATTGCAAGTGAAATTATCTAGCTCTTCTTCACTGAGACTGTTGAGTTCTTTTTCAACTTCTGAATTCCACAACCCACCATTGTCTAAACGTATGATGAATCCACCTTCAATCAAGGAATTCAAAGCTGCTTCAAACTCTTCTACTGGATAACCAATCCAACGAGCTAATACCCTTAAGTTGTTTAAAATAGGTTCACCAGTATGGAGCATTAGAAGTCGCAACATGACATAGATACATTTCTCGGTCGGCGACAAACAACCAAGAGTAAGAAGCCATTTGTATGCAAAAAGCCTCGTCCATGGTAATTTAATGGACATACCCCAATTCCCTTTCTTTAACTAAATATAAAATTGCTAAAGCATCTGCTTCGTTATCATCTTTCGGATTGTGCCCTTTTGCACGCACCGCCTTAATCATCTCTTCTTTCGACGCATTCCCCTTGCCTGTCGTCGCTTTCTTAATCGTACTTACTGGTATCCCCTCATACGGTATCTGATGCTGTTCACACCACGCCGTTAACGTTGCTAACAAACCACCGTAAACATGCGCTGCATCTGTACCTTTATGACGCCTCACCTCTTCAAAATACACCACGTCAATTTGACCTGCTGTCTGCTTTATTTCTGATAGCCATTGTTTAAAACGCAA
>NZ_JBHIRO010000103.1:0-696 GCF_042197165.1 Bartonella sp. AA23NXGY
ATTCATATTTTTTGCACATAGAGATACCCTCACAATTTAATGTGATAAACATTTGCTAAAATTTGAAATGGAAAATTTGCTTAGAAAGCAGGCGCCCCCGCCGCGCCCGCCGCTGCTTTATTAATTAGACCCAGACAATCTCTAATTCACCATAAGGAGAGAGACGTTCAGTATAGGTTTTTATTTTAGTAGACCCGCCGACATTTTCACGAATAACAGCAATGCCATGAATATTGGCATTTTCATAAACATGTACGTTATTTGCTATACGAGCATTTTCATAAACCCTAGCATTGTCATAAACATAGGCATTATCATAAATAATAGCCTTGCCATACACATGTGCATTACCATAAACATGGGAATTATCAGAAATAACAGCATTGCCATAAACATGGGCATTATCATAAACATAGCCAGCAATGATAGCATTGTCATAAACCCGCGCATGACCATAGATATGACCACAAGTGACAGCATTGCCAAAAACTCTTGCATTTTCATAAACGTGACCATTTTTAAACACAAGAGCCTCATCATACACCCAGCAATTGCCATCATGAGAGAGGTTGCTTTCCTTTTCAATAAAGCCCCCTAAAGTACCTGCTTTGATATCAGAAAAGTCTTTTAATGCTTTAATGCGATAAAGGGTATGATTATTAATTACACGCGTTTCATTTGTGAGTGCAAACTTCT
>NZ_JBHIRO010000104.1:0-694 GCF_042197165.1 Bartonella sp. AA23NXGY
ACATTGAATTATGCTATTCAGGATGTTCGGAAAGAAGCAAGACAAGCTGCTGCTATTGGTCTAGCGGTGTCCAACTTGCGTTACAATGATGCACCAGGAAAGTTAAGTGTTGCACTTGGTAGTGGTATATGGCTTAATCAGTCCGCATTTGCTCTTGGTGCTGGTTATACATCTGAAGATGGAAATATTCGCTCTAGTCTATCTGTGACAAGTGCCGGAGGGCGCTGGGGTGTAGGTGTAGGATTAAGCTTAACTCTAAATTAATAAAATTCACTACGATTATTTTCAAAAACGCTCCTGTCTATACAAGACAGGGGCGAAAAGAGTTACACGATTAAAAGAACGACTCCCATAAATAACAATGCCAGCATTAATGTTGAAAATAAAAAAAGAGAAAATGTCTGAAGAGTGGTGTGTTTTACGCAAATTTGACAGAAGTCGTGGAGGGGGCTAGTTGGTTGTTACATGACAGTAAGCAGCGGATTAAGAAAGTTTTTGATGATACGAAAAAATATGTAGATAAATATTTTTCTGAATCCAAGGATAATGCGATGAGTAATGGTGTTAACGAGTCGAAATCCTAAACCGATATAAAATTTGAAACGTTTAGTTATGATATTAAGAGCGTACGGAAAGAGGCAAGGCAAGCAGCCGCCGTTGGTCTAGCAGTATCCAACCTACGTTACTTTGACGA
>NZ_JBHIRO010000105.1:0-683 GCF_042197165.1 Bartonella sp. AA23NXGY
ATGAGATTGCCACTAGATTGTATTACCCCCGAAACAGTTGGTTTATGCGAAAATGCTTGTGTGACAGTCTTTTCTGTCATATGTGACCAGTGTTTGTTTATTGACCAGATCCCTCCTGCCTTCCACCTATCACCATTCCATCGATACTGTTCTACAGAGTTTCTTTCGTCAATATATTTCCAAGTAAATGCCTTATAGACTGTTCCATCGCTTGAAATTGCGGTGCCATAGGTTTCTTCTTTACTATTCCAAAGTGGATTATCTAAGTAAATGTATAAGTGTCCTTTCCAAACTCCGTTATCATCTTGATGTTCGTGCCCTTGTCCCCAAAGACCAACTTTCGCATCATGATATAACATCCCATCACTGAGTTGATCAGAACCCTTTGGTCTTTGGAAAGAAATATCGCTATATTCCGTTTTTTCCATGATGACAGGCGTGCTATCAGCTTCGTTTTTCAGGGTGTTGGTTTGGATATTTAAGTTTCCACCAGCTTGAATAAAGCCTGCTTTGTTCACAAGCGAAAGGCTTTTTCCGCTGCCATCTGCATTGGTGAAAGATAAATCACCTTCTGCCATTATGGCACCAAAATCATTCAACAAAGCACCATCAACTTGTAAAGCACCATTGCCCTTCACATAAATTAAGCCCGTTTTGTTGTTGGTCACATCCCCCGTCACGCT
>NZ_JBHIRO010000106.1:0-629 GCF_042197165.1 Bartonella sp. AA23NXGY
CGCTTGCCTTTCATATTTTCAGCAGGTATGGTCCATATATCCCCATCAATTTGATCTTTATGAATATGACGTAAAGGATTGGTACGAACACCTGTCAGAATAAGCAAACGCAAAGCCAGTTGTGTTATGGTTGATGCTTCACAGAGTGTTTTATAAAAAGCCGGAACCTCTCTCCAATCCATGGCTGGTCTATTAGTGACCTTATGGCGTTGTTTTCCTAAGAGAGCTTTTGCTTTTTCTACAGCTTGTAAATCAACATCTACACCTAATGCAGCCGCATGTTTGAGACAAAGATTAAGACGTATCAATGCTGTTCGAGCAATTACAGCCTTTGTATGCCAAATGGGAGAAAGGGTATTGCGTATCTCTGTTTGCGTAATCTCTGAAACGGGTAAACAGCCTAATTTAGGGAGAATATGAAGGCGTAAAGGTGTAAACCATTTACCATTTTTACCATCACCTTTTAATTCAGCTTTACGAGTTTCAAAAGTATCTAGTGCAATATCTTTTAAGTAATGGAGATTGCTTATTGCCTCACGCTTTTGTTTTTCACGTTCTTTAATAGGGTCACGCCCTTCACGTAAAACAGCCCGCCACCCAGTTGCCAATTCACGGGCTTGTTTTAAAGA
>NZ_JBHIRO010000107.1:0-616 GCF_042197165.1 Bartonella sp. AA23NXGY
AAAAACAGCCTGACCACAGGAAGCATTAGCACCAGTGATATCAGCAACAGTGCGCATGCGCAAGCTAGCAGCCAAGGGTTAAGCATTTCTGCCGGTGGTCCGATGTATCAGGGCAAATATGGTGTCGGGAAAAACATTGCCAAAAATGTCTTAGATCATTCAAAAGCCCAAGATTCAGAGGAAGGATACACCAAATCCGCCATTAGCGATGGCACCATTGTCATTACTGATGAAGCTGGGCAGAAGGCATTGACAGGGCAAGATGTGGAACAAGCCATAGCCTCCCTTAATCGTGATACTGCCACCGCCCATAAGGGTGTACAACAGCTCGATGCAGGCAAGCTGGAACAAATCGTCCATGAAAACCGTGAAATGGCAACCCAACTTTTAGAAGAAGGATTTAAATACAGTGATGACTCCTATAAAACCATGTTTATCAAAGAGCACCCCATCGCTGTGGTCGACCGTGATGAAAAGGGTAATATAATCTATGAAATAGATGCAAATGGACAGTATATCAAAGACGCTCGTGGACAAAAAATACCTCACGCACATTATTTAACGGATGAAGAAAAGCAGCATTTACAAGAGGGTGCTGATGGCAAGGTGCATGTGT
>NZ_JBHIRO010000108.1:0-603 GCF_042197165.1 Bartonella sp. AA23NXGY
AATGCTATCGTTAATGGCAAGGCATTGGTTTTTGATACAACCGCTCATATTTATGATAACGCAAAAATTCATGATAACGCTAAGGTCTGTGGGCATGTTTATGGTAATGCCGTAATTAGTGATAATGCTACTATTTCTAATGGTGCCAAGGTTTATGACAATGCCCGTGTCTATGAAAGTGCCTATGTTTGTGGCTATATTTTTGGCAATGCTCGTGTATATGGCAAGTCACGGGTTTATGTCTGGGCACGCGTTTATGATAATGCCCATGTTTTTTGTAATGCTTGGATTAAGGATTATTCAAGTATCTATGGTCATGCCAAGGTTTCTGGCTCGGCTCGTGTTGGTTGCTTTGTAAGAATTTATGATCATGCCAAGGTCTATGGCAAATCAAATATTGATCATCATGTGCAAATTTATGGCAATGCTGTTGTGAATAGCCGTGCAAAAATTCGTAATGATATCTGTGATGATAATCAGTCACTAAAAGACGCTGCTTAAATAACGCGTGGGCGCGGCGGGGGCGCCCTCCTTTAAACATTCTCATTTAAAAATTTAAATCTCTTTATTAAAGGAATTGTGCTCATGCAAAAGAAGTTTGCA
>NZ_JBHIRO010000109.1:0-594 GCF_042197165.1 Bartonella sp. AA23NXGY
TCAAACTCTGCTTCAAATGTATCGGCTTCATTCCCGGCATGATCCGTGATAGTTGCGGTTAAAAGACGCTGGTAAAAAACCTCATGAACAGGTTTGTCTCCCACCTTGACCACAATAAAAGGGTGTGTACGCATTAATCCCATAACCGCTTCACCATGCTTTGAGGATTAGACAACACAAATTCAGGCAGCATGACCTTTAAGCCCCGTGGTAAAAACACACCATATTTGGCAATCTCTGGATTGGCTTCCAGTGTGGCTTCTAAATAGCCGTTTAGTCCCCCAACTTGAGAACGGTCCCCTAACACAGCCATGACATGGTGAAAGCAAAGGAGATCGAGGCTCATATCCTCTAGCTCTACAACAACATGTTTTTCTGGTATCTTCATAGAGTTTGTCCCTCTTGGTAATACCCCATTTGATATTGTCCCTCTTGGTATTGTCCTTGTGGTTTTCCGCCATTAAAAAAGGGCAAGAGCGTAATGGAATAGCGGATGCGCTGGGATTGACCAGAGCGACTGATATAGTCGTGGTCTTTATTGATCGTGGTGATTACTACGGATCCATGGAGAAGGACACTATAGGTCGTATCATT
>NZ_JBHIRO010000110.1:0-585 GCF_042197165.1 Bartonella sp. AA23NXGY
TATGGACCAGCCTTTAATGTTTTAGTTGCATCCGGTCTGTTAGGTTATGTGAGTGATGGCAAACAAACCACTATTGGCTTTGATGGGAATAGATATGACTTTGTAAGCAGAATTATTGGTGGCAATGGCTATACCTACGGGACACTCCCTGCTGGCAGTAACGTTTGGACAGAATGGTTGAGAGTGGCTACAAATCCCATAAGTTCCCATACTTGCCTTGGAGATGCGAGCGATATGTGCCAAAAGACTTATGGCACATCTCATCGTGAACAAGTTCCTTCAAGTAAATCATGGAGTAAAAAATGAAAAAACCTTTAAAATTATTGAGTACATTAACTCTATTAATCATCACTGGTTGTCAATTTAATAAAACTCCTACCTCCTCTATAGGAGCCTGGGAGAAACCGGGAGCAGATTTTACTGAGGTAGGAAAAGCCTTGTTAGAATGTGGCATGCCAACGCCTTATGATGTCGATCCAGAAAACAGAAAGCAGAGCATTAATGCAAAAGCAACAATTTATGCTTGCATGGTTCAATCAGGTTTCCGTGATAAAGTGGGGGGAGGGACTTGGTGCGAGAATCATA
>NZ_JBHIRO010000111.1:0-562 GCF_042197165.1 Bartonella sp. AA23NXGY
AAAAGCCGTGTCTTAAAGGACGCGGCTTTTTTTTATTCTATCTTTTAGACGCCACAGCCGCTTTAATCAATTCCTCTACAGTCTTTATCTATCTACAAAAGGATATTAAACCTGTAGAAATCTCTTTTCTTCCTGTAACCCATGCCCCCAAAATAAGTTGCGTATCTCCAAAAACACGCGCCCTGCCACCAATAATTGCCTTTCCATAAGCACGTACATTACCGTAAACCTTCGCAAACCCATTAACACACGCCTCATCACAAATTATTGCATTTTCAAAAACCTTCGCATGCCCCCAAACCATAGCAGCATTATAAACCTTGGCATCATCACCAACCCAGCAATTGCCATCATGTGATAAGTTGTATTCACTTTCAATAAAGCCCCCTAAATCTCCTTTTTTAACACTTCCAAAACTTCTTAAAGCTTTAATGCGATAAAGTGTTCTAACTATACCATAGAGATGGTCTTTAACTTCTGTAGTTTCATTAGTAAGTTCATATTTTTTGGATACAGTTTTAGTGGTCATAGGTAGCTCCCTAATCTAATATTCAAACAAATT
>NZ_JBHIRO010000112.1:0-551 GCF_042197165.1 Bartonella sp. AA23NXGY
TGGGGTGGACGAGGGTCTGGAAAGACAAGATCATTTGCATTGATGGCTGCTTTAAAAGGCTATCAATTTGGTATGCAGGGGATATCGGGGACCATTCTTTGTGCACGTCAGTTTCAGAATTCTTTGGCAGAAAGTTCATTGGAGGAGATTAAGCGCGCCATTGAAGCGCACGACTTTTTAAAGGACTATTACAAGGTTGGGGAATCGTCGATTAAGTCGATAGATGGTCGCGTAGCCTTTCAGTTTTCTGGTCTTGACCGTAATATTGCGAGCATTAAATCGATGGGGCGCATTTTGCTTTGTTGGGTTGATGAAGCAGAGCCGGTAACAGAGACGGCTTGGCAAACGCTTATACCGACTTTGCGAGAAGAAGGAGAGGGATGGCGGGCAGAATTATGGGTGACATGGAACCCGTTGCGAGAGAATGCCCCCGTTGAGAAGCGGTTTCGCTTTTCAGACAATGAGGCAATCAAGCGTGTTGAGATCAACTGGTCAGACAATCCGAAGTTTCCCAAGATCTTGAATGAAGCGCGGCTTGATGATCTGAGAAA
>NZ_JBHIRO010000113.1:0-546 GCF_042197165.1 Bartonella sp. AA23NXGY
GCAGAGGTTTTCATCAAGGCTACCGCTGGTCCCCACACATTGCCATCTATTTTTCCAACCGGAAAAGAATGAAAAGGAGAAAGCGCTGCATAATTGCGGCTTGTTATTGCACCAGAGCGGGTGCGATAAGCATAATTGCCAGGCAATTGTGCCCACCAAGCTGCTGCTAACCCTAAGTCTTCCCGCGCAATCACAGCTCCACCATTTGTAAGATGAGAACGCGCTTTGGCAAGATTATCCGCTAACTCTTGCGGCGTATCAGCAAAAACTGCCAATGATAAATGATGTTCCCCTAAAACAAAACGATTGGATTCAAGATCATCAAGCGCATCATCCAGTTCCATAATTTGTGAACCTGCTCGATCTCCCGCATTGACCATTTGGTTTTGTTTGCGCCCCATAATCTGCTTGGCAATGTTTTTGCTCTTGAAAACAAAAGATTGGGTGAAAATAAACTCAAAGGGAAGCGTGAGCAAACCATCCGCCATGCCTACCCTAGTTTTTGCTGGATATTCTTTCCAACCAAACATGCCCGCAAACCGCTGT
>NZ_JBHIRO010000114.1:0-545 GCF_042197165.1 Bartonella sp. AA23NXGY
TCCATTGGTTATAATAGCCGAGAAAAGGATGGTACAGCCACAACCAATATTTCCTTGAACAAGGATAAATCCTCTAGCGATTATCACAGTGTTGTGGAGCAATCAGGCATCAAAGCCGGTGATGGCGGTTTTAAGATCAACGTTAAAGATAAAACAACGCTGACCGGAGGACTTATTTCCAGCACAGCCTCGGCGGACAAAAACAGCCTGACCACAGGAAGCATCAGCACCAGTGATATCAGCAACGGTGCGCATGCGCAAGCTAGCAGCCAAGGTTTAAGTATTTCTGCGGGTGGTCCGATGTATCAGGGTAAATATGGTGTCGGGAAAAACATTGCTAAAAATCTCTTAGATCATTCAAAAGCCCAAGATTCAGAGGAAGGATACACCAAATCTGCTATCAGCAATGGCACTATCGTCATTACTGATGAAGCAGGGCAGAAGGCATTGACAGGACAAGACGTGGAACAAGCCATAGCCTCCCTTAATCGGGATACTGCTAGCGCCCATAAGGGTGTACAACAGCTCGATGTAGGCAAGCTGGA
>NZ_JBHIRO010000115.1:0-545 GCF_042197165.1 Bartonella sp. AA23NXGY
TATTTGAGAGGTCCGCGTTCAGAAGATAAGGTTCCTGTGTTTCCGTAAGTATAGAGGAAGAAACCGGTTTGTTTTTCTTCTTCTTTTCCTAAGACAGATGTTCTAATATTGGCTAAAAGTGCATTTTGTTTAGCCATATCGGTTAATCCACTATAGAAGAGAGCATTTGGCATGACCAAATAGCTTGCTGTTTGTGGTACAAGGGCAACGGTAGGGATATTTGTTTCAGGATCAGGATTTGAACCAGAATTGGAGTCAAGCAGTTCGGGTTGCAAACGGAAATCCCAGAAGTTTTCATTCTTTTCATCAAAGAGGTTTTGTGCAATATCGGCTTTGCCTTGGCTTGAGTCTGGTCCATAGGCACGTAGTGTATACATATCTGGTAAACCATTTCTTGTGGTATAGCCATTTACGAGTTTGAAAGAGTTTTCTTCTGCTTTTCCAGAAACTTGAATGAGTGAAAGACCTCGGACATTGGCAGCAGCAGAGGTATTTGCTTCGATATTGTTCTCTTCTAAGCGCCCCGTGACATAAACTGATGTGTT
>NZ_JBHIRO010000116.1:0-544 GCF_042197165.1 Bartonella sp. AA23NXGY
TTGTGACGTGCAAGTAAGTGGTTTTGATTGATTCAAGATAAACAGATTTGAAATGAGAGAATCCTACGTTATTCGGGCGTCTAATTCAATATGAACAGAGCTAGATTATCATTATAAATCAATATCTTGTATCTGTCATACAAAAGCTGGAGCTGCTAATACAGCACTGATGCGACTCAAGCTTTGTTTCAAACATGCTGCGGCGTTGGGTGTGGATGTTGATTTACAGGCAGTAGAAAAAGCAAGGGCTCTCTTAAGGAGGGATAGTGTAGTGTTATTAGGATTTATAAAGCGAAAAGGCAGCATATTGTTGCTGCCTTTTTTGTTGATGCATAGAAAAGAAATACGCTGTTTTGACAGTTTTGTTTTAAAACTGATAGCGTATTCCTCCTGAAAAGCTTGCACCAGATATACCAGTTTTCTGAAGCTTTTGTTGATAACTTACATCACCATGAAGGGAGAAATTATGAGACAGTTGCGCATTGATGCCAACGCCGCCTTCAATTGCAGGTCCCATAGGATCAAGGTCAAAGTTTCTACCAAT
>NZ_JBHIRO010000117.1:0-522 GCF_042197165.1 Bartonella sp. AA23NXGY
GCTTCCAATGTTCGTGGCACGCGTGAGAGTTTGCTTTTTGGCAATAACGGTTTTTTTAGCCGGAATGATTTGTTGCTACGCACCATTCCGTGGAGCAATCACGCGACCTTCAAAAAGGTTTTTGGAGAACTTCGCCCTTATGTTGGTTTGGATTATGGGCGTGTGTTTTCGCAAGTTTTGTATGGGATTAAGAGTGACCAGCTTGCCGGTTGGACAGCAGGTGTCAAGCTTGCGGGAGGCATGGTCTCTCTTGATGCCAGTTATTCCAGTATTTTTTGGAGCACAGTTAAGCACAAAAAATCAGGAACATTTTTTATGACATTAACAATGGAACTTTAAGCATTTTTTATTGGGGAGTTAACGTATGAGATATGAGAAGAGAGCAGAAAGAGCAGCTTTATTAGGTGTTTTGGTCTCCAGTACGATGCTCAAAAAGGTTTTATTTGGGGGACTTGGTTTTTCTTGTTTGTTAGCCCCTTCAGCGTTACAGGCGCAAATTACTGTGGATCCTAACGCGAATGC
>NZ_JBHIRO010000118.1:0-516 GCF_042197165.1 Bartonella sp. AA23NXGY
TCAAAATACATCACAATATTTTGGTGGTGGTGCAGATGTATCTAATGGTAAAGCACCAACTTACACAATTCAGGGTAATTCTCATAATGATGTTGGTTCTGCTTTTAATGCTGTTGATACTTCTATCACGAATATCCAAAATCAGATTACGAATGCGACAAAAAATAGCCTCGTTAAGCAGGAAGGAGATGCAGGTACTATTACCATTGGTGTGACAACAGGGGGTACAGAAATTAATGTTGCAAACAAATCTGGTGAAGCTCGTACAATTTCTGGTGTGAAGGCAGCTGTGAATGGTAATGAAGCTGTTAACAAAGCTCAGCTTGATAAAAGTATAGAGAAGATTTCTAATGATATTAATCTTACAAGTGCTGCTGCAGTTCTCTATGATAAAGAAAACGATACCGTTAATTATAATAGCATAACTTTGGGTGGTGATAAGACTACAGCACCCGTTTCCCTCCATAATGTTAAAGATGGGAAAATTGCTGAAGATTCGCATGATGCGATCAATGG
>NZ_JBHIRO010000119.1:0-515 GCF_042197165.1 Bartonella sp. AA23NXGY
GGGTATAGTTATGGTACCGGTGGTCCAGGGTGGATGGGGAATGCTTCTTTTGGTAAAGGCAAGGGTTCCAGTGAGGAAGTGCATCACAAGAACAGCCATATTATAGGCACTGGCACTCTTCATACCATAAGTCAGGGAAACACCATACTGGCAGGCGCCGTGGCTTCTGCAGACCATGTAGAAATGGAAGTAGGGGGTGATTTCGCCATTACCAGCCGCAGTGATACGGGACAAACTTCCAGCAAGCAAGACTCTTTTTCTATTGGGTTTAATGGTGGAAAAAAGGATGATGCAGCCACAACCAATATTTCCTTGAACAAGGATAAATCCTCTAGCGATTATCATAGTGTTGTGGAGCAATCAGGCATCAAAGCCGGTGATGGCGGTTTTAAGATCAACGTTAAAGACAAAACGACCCTAACTGGGGGGCTTATTGCCAGCACTGCGCCGGCAGATAAAAACAGCCTGACCACAGGAAGCATTAGCACCAGTGATATCAGCAACAGTGCGCATGC
>NZ_JBHIRO010000120.1:0-513 GCF_042197165.1 Bartonella sp. AA23NXGY
TGATTAATTGCTTCCTTAGCTTCATTAAACAGCTGGAAAAAGCCCTCTGGAAACTGTGCTACAGGCTTTGGTTGTATCTTGCCTTCTGCAAGAGCGCCATCTTCAGCAACTAGCAACGCATCAGCCCGCGCCCAATCTTGCATAGCCTGCCTGATGTCCTTAAACGCCCCTTCCTCGACAATAAGCCCCCCTTTGGATTGGCTATTAAGGATATACATCACTTGACTAAAATATTTATTCGCCCACCGTTGTGGATCTTTTGTCGGGCGCACAACCCCATAAAATTGCCGTTCTATCTTGTCAAAATACCCCGTTATACACTCCCAACCCAATTGACCAGCTGGAACTAAAGGTTGATCGGGGGATTCAAGCAACTTTCTCCCTAAAAAAGCACGTCTTACAACCTTTTTATTGAAAGCTGCCCCTTGAATATCGGGCATCATGCACTGGAGCTGCTTAAATTCTTCCTCGCTATAATCACGAAGTTCTCCAGTGCTTAAATCGGGCGCTTTG